>DAIDHI010000032.1 GCA_027452025.1 Elusimicrobiota bacterium
GAAACCCACAACGCGCCGTGGCCGGCCTTCAGCAGCTCAAGGGCGCGAATACGACGGTGCTCCAACTGCGCTGGACTGCCCATTGGTCGTGACATGCATCCAGCATACCAAATGACCTATTACTTATGCGTATATAAGTAGTAGACGATCAAAGGGGCGTCGCAGAGCAGGAGCAGGTCGCGCCGGCGCTGATCGAGGCGATCGTCGATGGAAAGAGCGTTTCGCCGGGCCATCTGATCAAGGTCGTTTTGAACGTAAGCCCGGATCGTCCGGCGCGCCACCGCGTATTGGAGCCAGACGATCGCCGCCACCGCCAGCGCAATGGCGGGTACGATGGCGAGCAGCAATTTGACCGATAATTTCCGCACAAAAGAGGTATAGTATGTCTCCTTAAGGAAAATTCGTCAATCGCCCGATGACCGCGTGACCAGGGCCGTCCAGCAGCGGGTGCTCGTCGTCGAGGACGACGCCTCCTTGCAACAGTCCTACCGGACGTTCTTCGCGCGGCATCCCTCGGAGTTCGCGGCCGAGGTCGTTTGCGACGGCGAGCAGGCCTTGGACAGCCTGCGCCGCGGGCGCGTCGACGCGCTGCTCGTGGACTGGGGGCTTCCCGGCATCTCGGGCTTCGCGCTCGTCAAGGCCGTGCGCGCGCAGGCCAAGACCCGGACGATAGGCGTCCTGATGGTCACGGCGAAAGCGTCGCCCTCGGACGCCGTCTACGCGCTGGAAGCCGGCGCCGACGACTACCTCTCCAAGCCCTTCGACTGGAACGTCCTGCTCGCCCGGCTGCGAAGCCTCGTGCGGCGCTCCGGCTGGAGCGCCGCCGGCCACGCGCTCAAGCGCTTCGACGGCCTGGAGCTGGACCTCGACGCCAACAGGCTGCGCCTGAAAGGGCGGACGGTCGCCCTGACCCCAAAGGAGATGGAGCTGCTCAAGGTCTTCGCGGCCAAGCCCGA
This sequence comes from Elusimicrobiota bacterium, assembly GCA_027452025.1. Lineage (GTDB taxonomy): Bacteria > Elusimicrobiota > Elusimicrobia > UBA1565 > UBA9628 > DAIDHI01. Next base: position 957 of record DAIDHI010000032.1, read on the forward strand.
CATCCTGCACGCGCAATCCTATCTATGGGACTGCGCCTGGGGCTACGAATCCGATCACTGGGAGCGCACGCTCATCGTGACGCTGTCGTCGCTGCGGCGCAAGCTTGGTCCGGCTTGGGGGCCGCGCCTCAAGGCCCAAAAGGGGCGCGGCTACATCCTGGAGACGGATTCGATCCTGCGCTGATAGTCTAGGAACAAGCTCTGCGTCAACGCTCCCGCCTCGTAGATGGCTTTGAGGGCCGCTTTCGCTGCGGCGACGCGGTCAAGCCCCGCGCGCGGCTCGGCGCCGAGGACGACGTCGAGCAGCTGGGTCGCGGCGTCGCACGGGCGCAGGCCGTCGTGCTCGGCCGCGGAAAGGATCATCCGGCAGGTGCCTTGCACGCCGGCCTCGTCGAGCCCGGCATCCAGCGCCGCCGCCCAGATCCTCTCGATGCTCCGCACAGAGAAAGGATAGCCGGCGAAGGTCAGAGGAGGGTCAAAGTCTGGGCAACGCTGACCACTCTTGCTCTAGTGCTGCCGCCCGTCCGGGGCGCTTCGGCCGCCCCGCTCAAGACGCTGACCGTCTGCGACGACGTTCGCGAGCCCGCGACGCTCGACCCCCAAAGGGAGTTCTCCGAGAAAAACCATACGCTTCTTCAGCAGATCTTCGAGGGCTTGGTGCGCTTCGACGCGCGCGGACGAGTCGAGCCCGCGTTGGCGGTGTCCTGGAAGCGACTGAGCCCTCTGCGTACTCGCTTTCGCCTGAGGAAAGGCGTGGTCTTCCAAGACGGCGAGCCCTTCGACGCCGAGGCCGTCCGCTTCTCGATCGCGCGCTATCTGGACCCCGCCACGGGCTTCCCGGGCCTCGGCTTTCTAGAGCCTCTGGAGAAAGCCGAGGTCGTCGACGACCATACCGTAGACCTCGTCACCCGGTCTCCGGACGGGCTGCTCTTCAATCGCCTGGCCGGCTTTGTGGTGATGGTCCCGCCGCGCTATGTGACGGCGAACGGCCCCGACGCGCTGAACAAGCGCCCTATCGGCACCGGCCCGTTCCGATTCGAAAGCCGCGAACCCGGTCGCTCCATCACCCTCGCCCGCAATCGGCGCTACTGGCGGCCCGGACGGCCCCGGGTGGACCGCCTGATCTTCTGCTTCATACCCGCCGAGCGCCAACTCGCGGCCCTGGAGGCGGGAGATGTCGATATCCTGACCGAGCTCCCGGGCTCTATGACTTTGCAGGCGCTCGAGAGGGGAGATATCCGAGTCCTCAAAGCCCCCGTGTTCCTGGCCGTCGCCGCAGGCATCAATCAGAACAACAAGGCGCTCGCCGACCGCCGCGTGCGTCTGGCCATCAACTACGCCGTCAACCGGCGGGATATGGTCTTCTACGATGCCGGCGGAGATGCGCGCCCCATCGCCACGGCGACTCTCGAGGGCGAGGAGGGCCACGCCGCCGACCTCAGGCCCTACCCTTACGATCCCGCCAAGGCTCGGCTCCTGCTGCGCGAGGCAGGCTATGGCGCGGGCCTGCGCCTGTGGCTATTCTCGAACCAGGAATCGGCCCGGGTCCTGCGAATCGTCGCCCGGCAGCTCGCCGACGTCGGCATCCAGTCCCGACTCATCATCATGCCGGACGGCCGCGTCGTCAAGGCGTTGCGCCACGCCGACTGGGACCTGACCCTGGCGCAGTGCCCGGATCCCATGGCGCACTCCTTCTTCATCCAGAGCATCCTGCTCTATTCGAAGTCCCCGTATTGCCTATACCGCGACCCCGATTATGACCGCCGTTTGGAGAAAGCGTCTTCGATCATTGACGCCACGCGACGGCGCGAGGCCTTCGAGAGATTGGACCGCTACGTCTATGATCGGGCGCTGCTGCTGCCTCTTTACCAGAGGCTGCGCAGCTACGGGCTGCGCAAAGGAGTGTCCTTCACTCCTTCCGTGACCGGGATGCCCTACTTCCTCGACGCCAACGCGTCGCCGCGCTGAGGCCGACCCGCGACCACAACTCCGGCAAGGTCATCAGGAACAACTGCTCCAAGTCGGCCGGCCAGCCGGGGATGGCCGGCCGGGACGTTTTGCGCGGCTTGCCCATGCCTAGAGCTTAGCGCCCGAAGGTCAGAGCAACGTCAACGCGGGAGGCGGGTTCCGGTACGCGCCACCAGGCTCCGGAACTCATCATGCCTACCAAGGCGCTGAATGCTCGCGGCGCCCCAAAAGCGAACCGGACCCCGCGAGGGGTCCGGTTCCTTTCGAACAACGCTCCGGCTCAGCTCAGATGCTTGCTGACGAGCTTGGTCATCTCGAACATATTGACCACGCTCTTGCCGCCGAAGATCGCCTTGAGGGTGTCGTCGGCATTGATGTTGCGCTTGTTCTTTTTGTCCTGAAGATTGTTCTTCTTGATGTAAGCCCACAGCTTCTTGACGACTTCGGTGCGGGGCAACGCCTTGTTGCCCACGACCTTCGCGAGCTCGGCGGAGGGCGTCAGTTCCTTCATGAATGCGGCGTTCGCTTTCTTGGCCATTGGTAGTTGGTGTTCTCCTTGATTACTGCGGGAAGCCCCCGCGAGAGCCTTTTTTATTAAGTTTCGGGCCCGAGGTCAAGCGGCCCGGTTGACGGCCTCGTCCGCGCCGCAGACGTAACGGATGGCCTGGGCGGCGGTCTCGCGGACCTCGTCGCGGATGTGGTCCTCGGCGAGCTCCGCGAGGGAGTGCCAGCGCATGGCCTCGCTTTCGCGGGGGTCGAAGCGCGCTTGGCCGCCGACGACCCGGCAGAAATAGATCAGGTCGATGTGCTGGGGGTGATCGGGGATGTCCTCGAGCTGCATGTGGTTGGGCAAATGCAGATAGCGCACGCCGGCGGCCTGCGGGTCGGGGCGGCGGCGCGAAGAGGCGATCTCGGCTTCCAGGCCCGTTTCCTCGCGGATCTCGCGCAGTACGGCCTCCTCCGGCAGCTCGCCTTCGTCGATGTGGCCGCCCGGCGGAAGCCACATCTGGAGCTTCTTGTGCAGCAGCAGGAGGGTCTTGCCTTGCTGCACGACGTAGCCCGTGGCGACGAAATGCTTCTCCTTCACCGGCTTTTCTGGGAGGAGTCGAACTTGCGCCGCGCGGCGATGCGCTGCATCTCCGCGGCCATCCCCGGGTTGCTCCGGAGGGTGAATTGGAAGTCGCTGGCCACGAGCACGAAGACCTGGGTGGGCTCCAGGCACGAAACCGTGGCGCTGCGGGGCTCGGCCGACAACAGCGCCATTTCGCCGAAGAACTGGCCCGGGCCGAGCTGCGCCACCGCCTTGCCGAAGCTGAGCAAGCCCTTCCTGACCTTGATCTCGACGCGCCCGCTGTAGACGATGTAGAAGGCATCGCCGACTTGCCCCTGCTTGAAGACGACTTCGCCGGGCTCGTAGGCCTGCAGGAGGATGTAGGGCAGGACCTTCTCGATCTGCGCCATCGTCAGGGGCGCGAAGAACTCGATGCCGCGCAGCATCCGCGCGAGGACGCCCACCTCGGCGGCGCCGACGTTGAGGTTGCGCATGGTCAGATTGTCCCTAATTTGGCGGCAGGAAGGAAAGGATCGCCTCCGCCAGCTCCCGAGGCGTGTCCAGGGGCACGTGGTGGTGGGCCGGCGCGAGCTCGACGCCTCGGGCGCCGGGGGTCAGGGCCAGCGCCCGCTCGTAAGCGGAGCGGTCGAAGACCGTGCTGCGCCCGCCCCGCACGATGAGCGTCGGCGTCCTGATCTTGGGCAGGGTGGGCCAGACCGGCTCGTAGACGTAGCGCAGGGCTTTCCAGTCGAAGTTCCAAGTCCAGCCGCCGCCGGCGGCCGGGCGCACCGATTGCCGTCCGATGGCCTCTACGCGGTCGGGGGCCAGGAGAGTGGCCCGCGGCTGCAGCCGGAAGCGCTTGGCCATGGTCTCGACGTCGGGATAGACTGGCTGGGGCATGCCCCGGGCGCGCTCGAACTCGCGCTCGCCCGTGCCTCGGCTGCGCTCGGCCAGGAAGTCGACCAGGATCAGGGCGCTCAAGCGCTGAGGAAAACGGGCGGCGTATTCCATGGAGACGCGAGCGCCCAGGGAATGGCCGCAAAGGACGAAGCGCTCGACGCCCAGCAGCCGGCGCGCGTCTTCGATGTCCTGGGTCCAGGCGTTAGAGCCGTAGAGGCCGTCAGGCAGCCAGTCGCTTCGCCCGTGGCCGTGGAAATCGAGCGCCGCCGGGGAAAGCCCCGGCGTCAGCAGCGGCGCGACGTCGTCCCACCAGTGGGTGCTTCCGGCCATGCCGTGGGCCAGCAGAATGGGCGCGCCGGAGGAGCCCCAGCGGGCCAAGTGGAGGCGGGGCGCCGGCGAGGTCCACTCGGACCTCGGAGCCGTCACCGCCCCGCCTGCCCGCGCGCCAGATAGTCCCGGACCTGCCGCGCGGCGAAATAGCCGGAGGAGATCGCGCCTTCGATGCAGGGCATCTGGGTGTCGACGCCGGCGAAGAAGATTCGGCCGACGGGCCGCTCCACCTGGGGCCGGATCCGCGTCAGGTAGCCGGGGTAATCGACGGGCATGGCGTGGCCCCAGCGGATGATCCGGATGCCGTGGATGTCGCCGGGGGAAATCTTCGGGAAGAGGCTCAGGAAGTCCTTGGCGACGCGGCCGGCCAGTTCCTGGTCGGAGACCTGGAGGAGATAGCGTCTGCCGTCGTCCCCGCCCAGAGGGATATAGGCGTCCACGAGCTTGACGGGGGCGCCCGGGGCGGCGGCGGGAGCCTCCGGCCGTCCCCAGCGCTCATCGACGAGATCGGAGAAGACGGTCTTTCTCATGCTCCAGAGGTCGAAGGCCCCCAGGTCGAAAGGCTTGTCGAGCGCGATGATGGCCTTGGCGTAGGCCGAATAGCGCACGGCGGCCAGGGCGCGCGTCTTCCAGGGAGGCATCCCCGAAAGCAGCTTCGCGGCGACAAAGCTCGGCACGGTCATCACGACGGCCTTGGCGCGGGCGATGCGGCGCCGGCGGCCGCGGTAGTATTCCACGCTTCCGTCCGGCCGCACGGCGGTCACCAGGGCGCGGGTGCGCAGGTTGCCCGGACCGACCGCCGCCGCGAGCTTCTCGGCGAGCACCCCGGTGCCGCCGTCCCAGGTGATGTTGGTGGCGTCGGTGAAGTCGGTCGAGATCATGCTCAGGCCGTACAGGGCCGAGACGTCCGCGGCGCCCGACAGGCTCAGGGCGTAGCGGTCCGCGAAGTCGGGGAAACCGGGGATCGCGGCGGGCCCGTAATTGCGCCTCATGTAGGCTTTGAAGCCGACCTCGTCGAGCTTGACGCCCCGCCCCGGAAGCTTCAGCGGCACGGGAGGCATGTTGCCGAGAACCGGCTCGGCGTCGAAGGCCGTCAGGTCCTTGACCATGCGGGCCAGCCGTTGCCGGTCCCGCGGCGTCGCCGCAAGCCGCGGCAGGCCGGCCGTCAACGGATCGGCGATCTCGCGCCCGTCGGGCGTCATGAAGGCGTTGGTGGGGCGAGGCAGCGTGAAGCTCTCGATCTTGAGATCCTTGAGGAGGTCTGCGATCGGCTTCCAATAAGGCGTGACCATGAAGTCGGCCGCGACTCCATAGGCCTTGTCGCCCCAACGCTGCGAGCGCGCTTTGCCGCCGACGGCGTCCTCCTTGTCGAGGACCAGGACCTTCAGGCCGCGCAGGTAATAGGCGGACGCCAAGCCCGACAGCCCGCCGCCGACGATGATGACGTCGTAGGCTTGCGGGTCGTAGAGGGCTTCAGGGCCGGCTGCGGCCGTGTCGGGTCCGGCGCCGCGCTCGCGAATCTGGCTGTGGCAGCGCAGGCAGCTTTCCCCGGCGAAATACTTCTTCTGATAGAGAGGGTCCGGCGAAGGCTGGCTGAAGGCGGGGCCGGCCGCGAAGGAGGCGGCTAAGAGGACGAGGAAAGACCGGCGCATCGAGCCAGTTTATATTATTTTGGCCGATGCGCCGGTTCTCGTCACTCGGCGCGCTTGACCACCCATTGGCGCGCCGCGGCGTCGTAATCCGCGATCACGGTGTCGCCGTTGCTGATCTTGCCGGCGAGCTCGGCCTCGGCCAGCGCGTCGTTAAGCTCTTCCTCGATGGCCTGCTTGAGGGGGCGCGCGCCGTAGACGCGGTTCTTGTCGCTCGCCGCGTCCTCGACGAGGTGGCGCCGTGCGGCGTCGGTGAGCTTGACCGTCATCTTCTTGTCGGCCAGGCGCTCGTTGAGGTCGCCTTCCTTGATCGCGACGATCTGCTCGAGGTCGGGCTTCTGGAGCTCGTTGAAGACGACGACGCGGCGCTCGCCGATGCGGTTGAACGTCTCGGGGCGCAGCTTGGCCTTGAGGTCCTCGAGGTAAGCCTGCTTTTGGCGCTCCTGCGCCGCGGCCTGCCGCTCGTCGGACCGGGGCGAGGCCTTTTCCTCGGGGGTGACGAAGCCGATCGGCCGCTTCTCGCGCTTTTCGGCCTGGCCCGTGTGGGCGCCCAGGTAGTTGGCCGTCATGATCAGGATGACGTTCTTGAAGTCGACGGTGCGCCCGTTGCCGTCCGTCAGGCGGCCGTCCTCGATCGCCTGAAGGAGGAGGTTGAAGACGTCGGGATGGGCCTTGTCGATCTCGTCGAGCAAGACGACCTGGTAGGGACGCCGGCGCACGGGCTCGGTCAGCTGCCCGCCTTCCTCGTAGCCGACGTAGCCCGGGGGCGCTCCGATGAGGCGCGCCACGTTGTGCTTTTCCTGGAACTCCGACATGTCGATGCGCGTCATGGCCTTCTCGGAGCCGAAGAGGACCTTGGCGAGGGTCTTGGCCAACTCGGTCTTCCCCACGCCCGTCGGCCCCAGGAACAGGAAAGTGTCGGGCTGATTGGGGTCCTTGTAGCCCAGACGCCCCTTGCGCACGGCGCGCACGACGGCCTCGACGGCCTCGCTTTGGCCGATGATGCGCTTGGCGAGCTTTTCGGGCAGAGCCTTGAGCGAGGCGCGCTCGTCCGCGCTGACGTTCTGCGCCGGGATATCCATGCGCAGCGCGATCTCCCGGGCGATGTCGTCGGGCGTGACGGCGAGGACGGGCTCGCGTCCGGCCTGTTTGTCCTCGGAGGCCTTGAGCTCGACCTCCGCGGCGGCGTCGTCGAGCAGGTCCAGGGCCGAGTCCGGCAGGTTGCGGTCGGTGATGAAGCGCGCGGCCTGCTTGACGGCCATGCGGATGGCGTCGTCTTGGATCGTCACGCCGTGCTTGCTCTCGTAGCGCCCCTTGAGGCCGCGCGCGATGGCGAAGGCTTCCTGCTGCGAGGGGGCCGACAGCATGACGGGGTTGAAGCGCCGGTTGAGCGCTCCGTCCTTCTCGATCTTGCGGTATTTGTCGAGCGTGGTCGCCCCGATGAGCGAGAAGCCCGGGCGCGCCATGGCCTCGAGCAGCGCCTGCGAGAGGTCGTTGCTGCCCTCCGCGTTGCCCAGGCCGAGGACCATGTGGACCTCGTCGATGAAGAGGATGACCTTGCCGTCGGCCTTGGCCGCCTCGTCGAGCACCTTCTGCACGCGCTCCTCGAACTCGCCGCGCAGTTTGGTGCCGGCGGTCAGACGGTTGAGATTGAGCCTGACGATATTTTTGCCCTTGAGGCGCTCGGGCAGCTGGATCTCCGGGCCGTTCTCGTCGGCCGGCAGCCGCCCGCTGACGATGAGCTGGGCCAGGCCCTCCACGACCGCCGTCTTGCCCACGCCCTTGTCGCCGACGACGATCGGGTTGTTCTTCTCGTCGCGTATCAGGGTTTTGAGGATCTGGCGCAGCTCCTTGCGGCGCCCGATCATGGGCTTGAGGCGGCCCTGCGCGGCGAGAGCCGTGAGATTGGTGCCGAACTCATGGAGCGCCGGATAATCGTCCCTGGAGACGACGGAGAAGCCCGCGGGCTTGGCCGGCGACGGAGCGGGGAGAGCCGGCGAGGACGCGGGCGCCTTCTTCGGCTCGAAGACCTCGGCCAGGGTCTGAAGCGCCCAGGCGCCCTCGAGCAGGACCCGAGGATCCGGCTCTCCCGCGAAAGTCTGGTGCTCGTAATTTTCGGCGAGCCTGGCGATTTGCGACGCCACCCAGTGCGAAGGCCTGGCCGGAGCATGGCCGCGGTCGATGTAGACGTCCTTGAGATAGTCCCTGGTCATCTGGCCGCCGAGGCTGTCCCGGGCGGCGAGCAGGCGCAGCACGTCGAAGCCGGCGTTCATGAACAGGTGCGCCGTCTGCGCGGCGATGCCGGGCTTGCCGCCGCCCTGCGCGGCCCGCTTCTCCTCGCCGGCCGCGTCTCGCAGCTTCAGCAGCGCGCGGACCTTGTCGTTGACGTCGGGGCGCGCGAGGAGCTCGAGGCCCTCGACGACCTGCGCCTTGGTGCCCGCTGCGGCCGCCTCGTCGAGGTTCAGGGCCAGATGGGCGCCGTTGGAGAAGCTCGCCAACTGATGGCGCGCGCGCAAGACGCCTAGAGAGGCCTCGACGTCCTCGGGGGAGGCTTGGCTCTCGCGCGCGAGCGTCTCGAGGAGGGGCTGGCCGAACATCTCGCCGGCCTGGACCGAGCGCTCGAGCCTGCGCTGGAAGTCGGACGCCGCCGTCGGCTGGGGGCTGAGAGCGCCGGCCATCAGGCCGGGAACGGCCAAGGCGAAGGGAGCGAAATGCCCGGTGTGGGCGGCCCAGACGGCCGCGCCGACGGCCGC
>DAIDHI010000033.1 GCA_027452025.1 Elusimicrobiota bacterium
TATATTGTCCCAACTTTCCTTCCGTTTCGGTAGCCACGAGGAGGGCGGCCGAGTCGTAAAGGCGCTCGCGCACGAGGCGCGTCAGCAGTAGCTCGTAACGCTTCATGTAGGACGTGCCCTTGAACTCCGGGAACACCGGGAAGTGCGGCTCGTCCACTTTTACGGGGGATCGCGAATCTTCGCAATCCTCGAGCAGCATGAGCCAGCCGAGCCAGGGCTTCGGGCTGGGCTTGAACGCACCCTCACGGTACGCAGTCCAAAGGTCCTGCGCCGTGCCGATAGCCTCTTCGGAACGGTTGTTGAAATTGTTCCCAAAGGAGGGACCGCGCTGCGACTTAAACTCCATCGCCGCTACGAGCTTGCCCTTGTAGACGACTACAAGGTCCCACTTCTTTGTGGAACGGAAGAAGCCCGGAAGCTCAAGCTTCTTGTCGATATGGATGTGCGCTTTGGGCATTCCGTTCTCGACCAGGATGTCGCAGATGAGTTTGCAGAAGCCGTTCATCTGCTTTCCGGCGACGACGGCTGCGCGGCCCGCGCGATCAGCTTTCGCGCCCTTGCGCTGCTTCTTCGACTGGCTTGCGAGAGTCTTCCAGTAATGAGAAACAGCTTTGCCGACCCTCGCTTCTAAGTCCTTCGGAATAACGGGCATCGCATGCCGCGCTCGTAATGCGGCTAGCTATTCTACAAAATCCCTTGCCGTCGAACCGATTTGATAAAATCGTCATCCTCCATGCATCCGCTTTTGCCCCGCCTTTCCATTGAGAATGCCGAACAAGAACTCGTCTAATAGCCCTGATGCGTTTTGAAGGGCGTAGGACTCGGGGAGTTGTTTCCCCGCATGCATGATCAGGCCGGAGCCGAAAACGGTTCCGGCCTCGTTTTTTGGTATAGTCCTGCGCGACCAATTGCTCCCCTGAATCGGTCCCAGGAGAAAGAGATGAGACCGAAAAAAGACAAGAGGAAGTCCCCGCAGGACGTGCGCAACGAGAAGACAGCGGCTATTGAGGCCCGGCGCGTGCGCGCGGAGAAAGCAGCCGCCTACGATGTCGCCTACAAGGCCGCCGCCGTGGCGCGGCGCGAGAAGCTCGCCGCGCAGGCCAAGCCTTGAAAAACCACCTTTACGAGTTTCGCTCGGACAAGCGCAAGCTCATCTGTTCCTGCGGTTGGGAGCGCACGATCAAGGGGGGGGATCCCACCCTGGTCCAACGGGCGTTCGCGGCGCATCGTCTGAAAGCGACGGCGAAGTAGCCTCCCGGCCGTCTGTCGCGCCATGCGGCAGCGGCAAGAAAAAAAGCCCTACTCCGCGATAACGGAGTAGGGCTTTTCGATCTCTTGGTTAGAGCTTTCTGACGTTGGCGGCGCGGGGTCCCTTCTCGGACTGCTGCAGCTCGTACTCGACGGCCTGATTCTCCGCGAGGGTCTTGAACCCGTCGCCCAAGATGGACGAATGATGCACGAAAAGATCCTTAGAGCCGTCGTCCGGCGTGATGAATCCGAAGCCCTTCTGATCGTTGAACCACTTCACTTTTCCTGTAGGCATTGACTTGATTTCCTCTTAAGTTGCGTCCACGACTGTACATATTATACGCGATCTTGAGCCGTTTGCGTCAGAACGGGACTTGCTCGATCGAGTCCTCGTCGGCGGAGGGCTTGGAGGCCGGGCGGCCGGCTGCGCCGCCCGCGCCGCCTTCCTTTTTCTCGAGGAACTGGAAGTCGTCGACGTAGACGACCATCTTCGACGCCTTCTTGCCGTCTTCCTTGCCGGTCCACTCTTCCAGGACGAGGTGTCCCTCGACGTAGATCTGCTGACCCTTGCGCAGGGAAGACTCGACGAGATCGGCCATCTTGCGGCCGGTTTCGCGGTTGAACACCTTCAGATCGAGCCAGACGGGGACGTCCTCCCACTGACCGCTGTCCTTGTTCTTTCTGCGGTTATTGACGGCGAAGCCGATGTTGGCCACTTTGCCGCCGTTTCCAAACGTCTTGACCTCGGGGTCGCGGGTGAGGCGGCCGATCAGCATGACTTTGTTGAGATTCGCCATCTTGAGCTCCGTGCGCAGCGCTTGTCGCGCTAGGGATAGGATAGCAGGTCCGGGTGTCTCGTGTCACGACGCTTTCGAGGATCTTTCCTATACTCGTCTCGTGCAGGCTAAGGCCTTGATGGCGGCGACTCTGATGGCGTGGGCCGCGGCGGCGTTCGCGCAGACCGACGAGATCCAAGTCTACGACGGGTCGATCGCCGCGCCGGGGGTCGTCAACCTCACCTGGCACGACAACTTCACGCCCGAGGGCCTCAAGTCGCCCGCCTTCCCGGGCGGCCTCGTCCCCGACCGCTCGCTCAACGGGGTGCCCGAATGGGCCTACGGCGCCACGCCATGGCTCGAGACCGGGCTCTACCTGCCGATCTACAGCGTGTCGGGAAATCGCGGCCCGAGCATCGACGGGGGCAAGGTCCGGCTGCTCCTGGCCGAGCCCAACGCGGCGAGGCAGACCTTCGTCTACGCCGTCAATTTCGAGTTCAGCTACAATGCGCCGTATTGGGACCCGCGGCGATTCACGTCGGAGATCCGGCCGATCCTCGGCGTGCATCTGCGCCGGTGGGATCTGATCGCCAATCCCATCCTCGACAACTCCTACGCGGGCGGATTCGGCGGCCTCGATTTCGCGCCCGCGGGACGCGTCGCTTACCACTGGACGCGGGACTTCGCGTCCGCGGTGGAGGACTATTCGGACGCCGGCCCGCTGCGGGCGTTCGTCCCAATCGGCCGGCAGTCGCACGAGGTCTGGGGCGTGGTGGACGAGCGCACGAAGTTCGCCGACATCGAGACGGGAGCGGGCTTCGGCGTCACTCCAAGCTCCGACAGGCTCACGGTGAAATTGATGCTGTCGCGCGATATCTGGAGGCCGCGCGACAAGAGCGGCGGCGGCCCTCGATGAACACGATCTCGGCGGCAGCAGCTTCCTTTCCGGGCCCTCGGATTTCAACGGCGCGACCGTCGCCGCAGGCCAAACCATCGACGCCCGGGCCGACATGTACAGCCTCTCGCTCTTTTACGAGCGCCGTCTCGATCCCTCCGACGCCGGCGGCTGGGATCTGCGCGGCCGCGCCCGGCTCGGCGGGCACGGAGACCAAGGAGGATTTCTATCAGCAGGAACTGCCCCTGCCCGTGATCGGATTCTCGGCCTTGCGAGCGCTCGGCCGGGCGTGGACGGCGGATATCTCGCTTCAGGGCGACTGGGCCGACGATTGGGACTCGCTGCGGCGCGAGGGAGGGGAGGTCCGGCTCACCCAAGCCGGCGTCGAGGCTCACGCGCGCGCCTATTATCGCGACGCCCGCCTGCGCGGCGTCAGGCCTTTCTTGGGCGCGTTCTACCTTTATTACTACCAGTTCGAGAACTCGGGCGAGGACGGCAACCGCGCGCGCTATTCGTCGGCCGGTCCGGAAGCCGGCTTCTCATCGAGCTTCTGATCCTAGCCGCGGTTGTCGCCGAAAGCGGGCAGTAGCCGGCGGATGCGCGCCGCCAGCTCAAAATACCCCGCCAAGTTAGCCGGCTTGGTCAGGAACTGGCTGCACCCCAGCCGCAGGGCCTGCTCCCGGTCGCGCTCCAAGTCGGAGCCCGTGAGCATCACGACCGGGAGCTCGCGGTAAAGCGGATCCGCGCGCAATCGCCGCAGGGTTTCCAAGCCGTCGATGCCCGGCATCTTGATGTCCAGCAGGACCAAGACGGGCGCGACGCGGCGGCTGGAGAGCAGCTCCAGGGCGGCCTCGCCGCCGGCCGCCCAGCGCACCGGGTAGGGCATGCCGGCCTCCTTGGCCGCGATCAAAAAGATGTCGGCGTCGGCCGCGTCGTCGTCGACGAGGAGTATCTCGGGCCGCATGGGCTAGCCGGCGCGCAGCGTGAAGAAGACGGTCGCGCCCCGGCCGCGGCCCGCGCTTTCGATCCAGATGGCCCCGCCGTGCGCCTCGACGATGTGGGAGGCCGCCGCCAGTCCCAATCCGAGGCCCGGAAGGCCTTGAGCGTTGGGCAGGCGCTGAAACGGCATGAAGAGCTTGCCGGCGAGCGCCGAATCGAGGCCCGCGCCGTTGTCGCGCACGAAATAGGCCGGCTGCCCCTCCCGGGCCTGCCGGCCGAACTCGACTCTCGGCTCGGGCGCGGACCGGGTGAACTTCCAAGCGTTGTCGAGCAGGTTTTTGAGCAGGATGCGGACCAGCCTCGGATCGGCTCGGTCGGCGAGCCCCGGCGCGATCACGGCCTTGACCGCCCGCGCCGGCTCGCCGGCCGCCAGCTCGGCGGCGACTTCCCCGGCGATTGTCGACAAGTCCGCGGACTCCGGAGCGAGCTTTACCTGGGAGATCCGGCTCAGCTCAAGCAGCCCGTCCAGCATGCCGCGCATGCGCTCCCCTGCGTCCCGGACGAGGGCCAGCTCGCGCCGCGTCTCTTGGTCGAGCGCCGCGTTCTTGCGCAAGACCAGCTCCGAGAAAACGGCCACGGCGCGGGCCGGCGCGCGCAAGTCGTGCGCGACCGAGTAGCCGAAGGCGTTGAGCTGGCTGATCATCCGGGAGAGCCTGCGCGCCATCGCGTTGAAGCTGTCGATGAGGACTCCGATCTCGTCGCGGCTCGTCCGCTCCAGGCGCTCGTCGAGATTGCCGGACGCGAGCTCTCGAGCCCCTTGGACGAGCCGTCCGATCGGGCGCGAGATGCCGCCCGCCAGAGCCGCTCCGAGCAGAGCCGCGAGCAGCAAGCAGGCCAGGAAAATGACGCCTAGGAGCAGGGCCAGCCGCTTGCTGGGGCCGTAGGCTTCGGAGAGGGTCCGGCTGGCGATGACGATCCAGCCGCTCTGCGGGATGTGCGCAAAGCCCGCCAGCTGTCGCGAGCCCTCGGCGTTGGTGTAGACCATGGAGCCGGACGACTGCGACCACACGAGCGCGGGCAGCTCGCCGCGGATATCCTGGAGGAACCTCCGGCTGTTGGGATGGAGGATGACGCGCCCGGTCCCGTCCATTATGATCACGTGGCCGGTCTTGCCGAAGCGCACCCGCTTGAGGCCGCCCAGCGTGTGGCGGTTGAGCGCCACGATCCCCGCGACCTCTCCGACGACGGCGCCTCGGCGCCGGACGCGTTCCACGACGGCGAAGCACCAGCGGCCGGAGACCGACCGGTAGACCTCCGAGAACCCGGGGGCGGCGCTCGGCAAGCCCGGCGCCAATGCGCCCGGCGAGGGCCGCAGGAGTCCGCCGGTCTCGGGCGGGACGGCGTCCATCGCCACGATCCGTCCTTTGGCGTCGGCCACGACGACGCCGTCCAGGAGTTCGGCGCTGGTCGCCGCGGTGTTGAGGATCGGGCGCACGCGCGCGGCGTCGAGGGTCGCGATCACGGGGTCGGCCGCGAGATCCTGAAGAGCGACGCGAGTGCGGCCGAGCAACTCGTCGGTCTGGCTGGCGATCGTCTGGGCGATGATGAGCGATTCGCGCTGCTGCTCGCGGCGCATCGCCGAGACGCTGGCGTTGATCGCGAAGAACCCGCTCAAGGCCGAGGTCGACGCGGCCACGAGCACGAGTGCGGCGGTGATCTTCGCCCGGAGGCTCGTGTCGATGAGGGTCAGCGCAGTTCTCCTCGCGGCGTTGAGGATTCCCAAGTCTGGGTTCCGAGCCCTACTCTAATTGATTTCCGGCACGCCTGCAATTTCGTCCAAGTATCGGAATCCTTTCAGATTGATGGGCATCGAAAGAGAAGGAGGGATTATGAACCATCTCGAGATCACGGATGCGAACTTCAAGGAGGAGGTGCTCGAAAGCGACGTTCCCGTCGTCGTCGACTTTTGGGCGCCGTGGTGCGGCCCCTGCCGCATGCTGGGGCCCATCATCGACGAGCTGGCCGGCGAATACGACGGGCGGGTCAAGATCGGCAAGCTCAACACCGACGAAAACCCGGCGGCGGCCTCGGCCCTGCGCATTTCGGCGATCCCGGCGGTGCTGTTCTTCAAGGGCGGACGGCTGGTGGACCGTTCCCTGGGCGTGGTGCCCAAAGCGCAGCTCAAGGGCCGCATCGAGACGCTCCTTTAGGCGCCTCGGGGCGCGGCGGCGCGCGGGTCAGCCGCCGAGAGTGCGGTCCTGGGTCTCGTACCACTCCAGCGCGCCGCGCAGGTGTCCCTCGTCGAAATCCGGCCAAAGCGCGTCCACGATGAAAAAGTCGGCGTAGGCGGATTGCACGGGCAGAAAGCCGCTCAAGCGCCGGGCGCCGCCCCACCGGATCACGAGCTCCACGGCGGGGATGTCGTGCGTGCGAATGGAGCCCTCCCGCGCGCCGGCCAGGTCCCAGGCCCAGCCGTAATTGACCAGGAGGTTGACCTTCAGCCCCCGCCCGCGGCGCCGCAGAAAGGGACGCAGCGGCGCCGGAAACGCCGGCTTGGCGGCGTCTCCGACCACGCGCAGCGCCGCGCCCGCCTGGACCAGAAGCCCGGCCAGCTCCACGCACGCCCGCCGAAAGGCCGTCACCTGGGCGGGCGGCCTGCGGGTGTTCTCTACGGTAAAGCCGTAGACGGAGACTTGCTCGATGCCGGCGTTGCGGCAAGCCGCCGCCAGGCGCAAGCCGGGTAGGATCCCGGCCTGATAGCCCTCGTCGTTGGGGCGGCCGCGCTCGCGGGCCCACCGGCGGTTGCCGTCCGGGATGATGCCGACGTGGCGCGGAATCCTGGGTTTCATGGCCGGCGAACTTAGCATTCCCGTCTGCCGTCCGGGTGACGAACAGGCAACGACTCCAAGACGCCCCGAGCGCGAAAACCCTCCTCCTTCCAGCGGCGGAAAGAGGAGGGTCTTGCTTGGCGCGCGGCTCTTAGAATTCGACCCGGAAGCGGCGCGGATCGGACAGGACGACCTCTCCGTTGTCGAGGAGGGCCTTGGCCACGATGTCGTGCTGGCCGGCCCGCAAGTCCTGGAGATCGAACCAGAAGTAGCCGTCGGCCTGCCGGCAGGTATGGAATTGGCTGTCGTCGATCGAGACGAGGCAGCGCTGCGCGCCCGCGGCGTCGATGCGGATGGTGTAGCTGCGGGACGTCACCCTCTCGCGCTCGCGGGGATAGTCGATCTCGACGCGGGCCGCCGTCATGGTGTTCATCATTCGAGTTCCTCCGA
Organism: Elusimicrobiota bacterium; assembly: GCA_027452025.1. GTDB lineage: Bacteria > Elusimicrobiota > Elusimicrobia > UBA1565 > UBA9628 > DAIDHI01. Next base: position 7,137 of record DAIDHI010000033.1, read on the forward strand.
GGCCTCCTGGATTTGAGACGCATTTGAGGCCGTTTCAGGCCGTCAGTGTAGACCATCGCGGTCAGGGGGGCCATTGCGGCGGCGTCAGGGTTTTGTGTCCGCCCCGCGCGGCGCTTCCTCGTCGGCCCGCAATTTGAGATAATCCAACCAGATGGAAGAGAGCGCGCTCGCCGTCCCCGAGGTCGTCGAGGATCCGCCGATTCCGATTTGGGAGCACCTGGAGGAATTGCGCCACCGGCTCATCCAGTCGGTGATCATCCTCCTGGCGGGCGGGGGCTTGGTCTTCGCTTGGTCGCAGCAGATCCTCGCCCGCCTGGCCGAGCCCGTGGGGCAGGCGGTCTTCACCCAGCCGATGGAGGCTTTCGACACCCGCCTGCGGGTGGCCTTCTACATCGGGTTCTTGCTGACGCTGCCTCTGCTTCTGCACCAGGCCTGGCTGTTCACGGCTCGAGCCATGTCTCGCGCGACCCGGCGGATGGTGCTGCGGCTGCTTCCGCTGTCTTACGTGCTGTTTTTGGCCGGCGCCGCGCTGTGCTTCTTCGTCGTCGTCCCGCCCGCCACGAAGTTCTTCCTGGCCTTCGGCACCGACAACGTGCGTCCTTTCATCACGATCGGCGCCTATCTGGGCTTCGTGACCCGCATGACGTTGTCCTTCGGAATCGCTTTCCAGCTGCCTCTGGTGATGTTCGGCCTCAACCGCCTCGGCATCCTCAGCCGCAGCCAGCTGGCGGCTTGGCGCCGGCCGTTCTATTTCCTGGCCTTCGTGGTGGGCGCCTTCATGACCTCGCCGGAGGTCTTCACGCAGCTCTGCTTGGCCTTCCCGCTCATCATCCTCTTCGAGATGTCCCTGCTGATGATGACGGATCCGCCAAATTGCTAGTCTCCTGAGATGAAAAGGCTCCTGCTGGCCGCGGCGGCGCTGGCTCTTTGCGGCCGCGCCGGGGCCGAGGAGGGCCGCATGAAGCTCGAAAGCCCGGCATTCGCCGACCACCAGGCGATCCCGAAGAAATACACTTGCGACGGCGACAACGCGTCCCCGGCGCTGCGCTGGTCGGGCGTCCCGGCGCCGACCAAGAGTCTGGCGCTGGTCGTGGACGATCCCGACGCTCCCGCGGGTACGTGGGTGCACTGGGTCGTCTACGACATTCCCGCCTCGGCGACCCGTCTGGAGGAGGGGCTGCCCAAGCGCCCCTCGCTGGCCAACGGAGCCCGCCAGGGGGCCAGTTGGGGCGTCGAAACCTTCGAGCGCATCGGCTACGACGGCCCCTGCCCGCCTCCCGGAAAGCCGCACCGCTACTTCTTCAGCCTCTACGCCCTGGACGCGGTCCCCAGGCTGCCGCCGCGGGCCACGAAAGCCGACTTGCTCAAGGCCGCCGCGGGCCACGTCCTGGCCAAGGCCGAGCTCGTCGGCACCTACGGCCGCTGAGCGTCGCAGCCTCGTCGATCGGGCGTCGCAACCGTTCGCTCTCCCGGGCGGTACAATGGAATTGGAGGTTGCGACAATGTCTGAGCGGATCGTCGGCGGCGAGTTCCTTCTCAAGCCCCGCTCGGGGCTTAAGGTCAGGCGCGTCCTCGACTGGGAGGCGGCGGGCTTGGCCGGGCTCCTCGGGGCTTTTTGCATGTTCGTGCTCGAGCTGGCCCTGATGCCCTTGGCCGGCCAAGGCGTCCTGGCGGCTCCACGGACGATCGCCGACGCCCTCTTCGGCGCCTCGTTGCCGGGCGGCGGCGCCGGCCGGCTCGTGGCCATCGCTCTGTTCGCGCACCTGACCTTGGGCTTGGTCTGGGGCCGCGCGGTCGCCGGGCTCGTCTTTGCCCGGCCCGAGGCCGACGCCGTGCCCCTGGGCGTGATGTTCGGCCTGTCTCTCTACGTCGTCAATTTCCACCTCATCGGACTGGCCTTGCCCGGCCTGGCGGCCGCGGGCGGCTGGGTCTGGGTGCTGGCGCACCTCCTCTTCGGAGCCGTCGCGGCGTCCGCCTACCGCCGCTTGGAACGGCTCGCCTACGAGTGATCGCTCTCGTTTTCGCCCCCGGCCGTATTTGCTAGAATGCGGCCGAGACGTGAGGCTATCGGGAGGAGTTGCGCCATGAAGATCGGAGTCCCCAAGGAAATCAAGAACCGCGAGCACCGCGTGGGCCTGGTGCCCGGCGGCGCGAAGGCCCTGGTCAAGGACGGGCACAAGGTTTTCATCGAAAAATCGGCGGGCCTCGGCTCGGGCATCACGGACGAGGAATACAAGGCCGCGGGCGCGACGATCGTAGCCGACAAGCGCAAGCTCTTCGAAGACAGCGAGATGATCGTCAAGGTCAAGGAGCCGCTCGAGGAGGAATACGATTTCTTCCATTCCGACCAGATCCTCTATACCTACCTGCACTTGGCCGCGGCTCCGAAGCTCATTCGCTTCCTGCAGAAGAGCAAGGTCCGCGCCGTCGCCTACGAGACCATCCAGCTCAAGGACGGCAGCCTGCCGCTGCTCACGCCCATGAGCGAGGTGGCCGGGAAGATGTCGGTCCAGATCGGGGCGCAGTTTCTTGAGAAGCACTACGGCGGGCGAGGCATCCTTCTCGGGGGCGTGCCCGGCGTCAACCGCGGCGTCGTCACGATCATCGGCGGCGGCGTCGTCGGCATCAACGCGGCCAAGATCGCCGTCGGCATGGGAGCCCGTGTCAACATCCTCGACATCTCGGCGGGCCGCCTGGCCTACCTCGACGACGTCTTCGGCAATGCCGTCACGACGCTCATGAGCCACGACGAGAGCATCCACAACGCCGTCGTCGGCTCCGACCTCGTGATCGGCGCCGTGCTAATCCCCGGCGCCAAGGCGCCGCACCTCGTCACTGAGGCCATCGTCAAGAAGATGCGGCCGGGCTCGGTCATCGTCGATGTCGCCGTCGATCAAGGCGGCTGCGTCGAAACCGCCGAGGTCACGAGCCACGACAAGCCCGTGCTGATCAAGCACGGGGTCCTCCATTACGCCGTCCCCAACATCCCCGGGGCGGTCTCCAACACCTCCACGTACGCGCTGACCAACGTCACCCTCAAGTACGCCCGGGACATCGCCCGGCTGGGGCTGGAGGAAGCCGTGCGGCGCGACGAGGCCCTGCGCAAGGGCGTCAACGTCTATAAGGGCCAGGTGACCTGCGCCGCGGTGGCCCAGTCGGCGGGGGAGAAGTCCGCGGAGCTTTCCGCGCTGATCGCCGCCTAGCGCTACCGGGCCGCAGCCAGGTAGAAGTCGGTGTCGACGGGCTCGCCGCCGGCGGCCTGCACGGTGTAGGGGCCGTCGAGGGAGTGGAGCAAGTCCCGAGCCAGCGTCCGGCGCTCCTCTTCGCTCATGCCGGCGACGTTCTCCGTCTCGGGGTTCAGATAGGAGGGCGCATAGCCGCCCAGCCGCACCTTCACCGCGTAACCTCCTCGCGGCAGCGCCGGGATGCGCGCGCGGTAGACGCCGTCGCCGTCCGTGGACGTCTCGAAGCGCTTGCCGGAGGCGGGGTCCTCGAAATCGACCTCGCAGCGGGAAAGAGGCTTGAGGGTCACGAGGTCGAAGACCCGGCCTTGGAATCTCCAATCCCCGGAGGGCCGGCTGTCATGGGAGATCATGACCGCGGCGTCTGGATCGTCGTCGGCGTCGCCGGCGAGCGGCGCCGGGCGGGCGGCGGCCGGCGAAGAGCCCAGGACGGCGGGGGAAGGGGGCAGCGCCACGAAGCCTCGGCTGCGCACGAAGCGCGCGATGGGGGAATTCGCGCTCTCGGAGCCGCCCCAGCGGAGCACGAAATCCAGGCCCTTCCAGCCGGCCCAAAGCATGCCGCCTCCCAACAGCAGGAGGATGAGCGCCCGCGGCACGCCGGAGCCGCGGCGGCTCCGGTATGGGCCGGCCTCCTCGTCCCAGGAGGCCGGGCAATTGGGGCAGGCCGTAGCCTCGGGAGAAACCGGATGACCGCATTGCGGACAGCGGGAAGCCATCGCGCTTTAGAATAGCAGGAGGGCGGCCTACGCGCAACCGCCGAGCGCGGCGCGCAGGCCCCAAAGACCGAAGGCGAGCAAGGCCAAAAGGGTCAGCGCCAGGCCCCGGTAGAACGGGGCGGGCCGGTAGAGCCAGACGACCTCGTGGGTCCCGGAGGGCACGGCGCAGGAGCGGAAAGCCCCGAGATAGGGCGTCGCCCGAGCCGGCCGGCCGTCTATAAATACCTCCCAGCCGCGGGTCAGGCGGTCGGCGACGGTGACGAGGCCGGGCCGCGGGCCCTCCACCCGGAGTCGGAGCCGGTCGGGAGCGTCTTGGAGCGTCTCGACGGCGCCCGCGGGCAGCCGGCGCACCCGCGCGGCCGCGCCCGCGACGGGCGCGGCTCGCGGGTGCTGCGGCCGGCCGTCGACGACCACGGAGACTCCGAGAAAGCGCAGGAGCGCGGGCAGTCGGCCGTTCGCGCGCGCCTCGGCTAGAACCCTCTCGAGGGCGGCCGGCCGGGTGATGTCGTCGCTGCGGATTTCACGGACGCCGAAGACCGTCGGGTGCGACGGCGCGAGGCTCTCGACGAGCAGGCTCCAGTCGTTCTCGGCCGAGCCCGGAGCCTGGCCGGCGCTGGACCGGTGAAGCGCCGCAAGAAGCGGGTCCGCCAGATAAGCCCTCCGGTCGCCCCCGGCTAGGCCGCGCGCGACCAGGGCCGGCCGCAGGCGGTAGAATCCCGCGCGCGCGCGCGCCGTCGCGGGCAGCGCCGCGAAGACCCAGAGATCGACAAAGACCGCGGCCAGCGCCAGCGCTCGGGCGGGGCGGCTGAGGCGTCCGGCGCCGGCGGCGGCCAGCAGCGCCAGCCCCAAGGACGCGGCGCAGCCCCACTGGGCGGGAAAGCGAAAGAGGGCGAGCCCCGGCAGGGCGCGCAGCAGCGCGCCGTAGGCGGGCGTCGAGCCGCCAAGCATGAGCAGCGCCCCGCCGGCCGCCCAGGCGGCCGGCGCCGCGGTCCGAGGGCGCCCTAGGCCGGCCGCCGCCAGGGCGAGCGCGGGAAGGCCGACATAAAAGGACGTGATCGTCGGGTCGCCGGAGAAAGCCGCGGCCGCGCGGTTCCACCAGGGGCGCAGCAGCATCGTCATCAGAGCCCGGGGAGACAGGGAATACACGAGCGCGGCTTGAGCCGTGAGAGCGCCCGAGCGCAGGGACTCATGGAACAGTCGCAAGGCCGGGAGCAGCTGGACGGCGCACACGGCCAGGGCGCCCGCGCCGGCGGCCAGCCCCGGCAGAAGGCGGCGGCGCGGGCAGAGCGCCAAGGCCATGCCCAGGGTCATGTAGACGAAGAACGGGTGGCCGCCCAGATACTGGAGCGCCAGGGCGAGGGCGGTCAGCAGCGGGCGGCCCTCGCTCCAGAAAAGCAGGACCAGCGGCATCAGCGCGAGCGAGTCGACCTGGGCGACTAGGCCCGCGTGATAATACGGAAAGCCCCCGCATCCGGCCACGAGCCCGGCCAGCGCGGCCGCCAGGCCTGCGGCGCCGCGGCTGCGGGCCAGCAACGCGGCGCCGACCGTCAGCAGCACCGCGTCCGCGGCCAGCTCCAGCCGGAAGGCCAGCGGAAACGGAAAAAGCGAGAACAGCGCGTGAAGCGGGAACAGCGCGCCCGCTTGAGGGTCGGCGAGCAGGGGCGAGCCGCAGAATTCATAGGGGTTCCATAGGGGCAGCACGCCGCATTGAAGCTGTCGCTCCACTTGGACGATCAGGGGATGATAAAAGAGGAAAAGATTGCCGAACAGCGGCAGTCCTCGCGAGAACAGAGGAATCCTCCACACCGCCAGCGCCAGCGCGGCCAGCGCCGGCAGCATCAGCGCCCGGACGCGGCGGGAGCCTCGAGCCGCCGGAGCATCATCCTCGCGATGCCCCGGTAGCCCGGGTCGCGGGAGCTTTCCGCGATCTCGCGATAAAGGGCGGCGGCGCGCGCGCGGTCGCCCCGGCTGAGATAAAGATAGGCGACCATGTTCTTGATCATGGTCGGGCAGTCCGGGCGCGAGAGCATCGGCTCGAGCAGCCGCAGGACCCGCCGCTTGTCGCCGGTGCGCGAGAATCCGACGGCGGCCATGTACTGCGCCAGCTCGACGTCTCCGGGGTTGCGCGCGGCGGCGTAGCGCAGGACGTCCAGGGCTTGATCGGGCCGGTTGAGATTGAAGGCGAGGGCGCCGGCCGCGTAGATCGCGACGTAGGTGAACGACGGGTCGATGTCGAGGACGCGCTCGGCGCGCGAGGCGAGCTCGGGATAGTGGCCGCCGCCCCAGGCGAGCTCGGGGTGCATGGGGTCGAGATAAGGATGGCTTCCCGGCTCCTCCGATACCACCCCCGCTTCCTCCGGGGTGCCGTAATAGATCAGCAGCCGCACCAAGCCGAGATCCGCCGCCATCCGCCTCATGCCGAGGCTCAGCAGCGCGGCGTCCTCGACGGCGGAGTCGGCGTTGAGCCGGACGCCCGCGGCGGCGGCCTTCGGGGCGGGAGCGAGCCTCGTCGCGGCGAGATTGAGCGTGCAGCACGCCGCCAGGCCCAGCGCCAGCGGACGCAGGGCCATCAGAATTCCTTCTTGCGCAGCAGCGAGCGGGCGATCAGCAGCCAGATTCCCGCGTAAAGGGGGGCGTAGGAGAACGCCAGCCAGGTCGGAGGGCGCTGGGCGGAGGCGGCCGCCAACTGGTCGCGATAATTGAGCAGCTGCAGATCGGGAATCACGAAAGACAGAGCCCGCAACGGCGCCATCTGCCATTGGGCCGGTCCCCAGGCGATCATGTAGCGCAGCTCGGGCAGGAAGTGCCCGAGCGTCCAGAGGATCAGCGTGATCGAGAGCGCCGTCAGCACCGAGGAGGAAAAAAGGGCCAGCGCCACTGCGAGGGCCGCCGTGATCAGCACCTTCAGGTAGGCCCCGAGCAGCGCCAGCGCATAGAGCGAGTCCCAGCGCCAGCCCTTCAGAAACAGCAGCAGCAGGTGAAAGGCGGCCATGGTCGCCATCGAGGCCGCAGCCGACATGGCCAAGCCCAGGAAGCGGCCGAATAGGAATTCGCCCCGGCTGACCGGACGCGTCAGGATGAGATAGATCGTCTTGGCTTCCATCTCGCGCAGGATTACGGTCGTCGCGCCGTAGAGCGCGCCCGCCAGGCCCATGAGCTCGATGAAGCTGAGGCCGAAGTCGTAGAGGACGCGCACCTCCTGGTCGGCGGCGAGCGCCCCGAGAAGGACGCTGATGTAGAGCACCAAGACGGCGAAAACCACGGTCAAGGCGAAGAACTTGCCGCGCACGTTCTCCTGCCAGGAGTTGCGGGCGAGGATCCAGACGTTCCTCATTGCACCGTCTCCACGAAGAGTCCTTCCAGGCCGTCCTTGGCGCGGGCCCATTCGTCCTGGGCCGCCACGCGCACGAGGCGCCCGTCCTTGAGGATGCCCACCCGGTCGCAGAGCTTTTCGATCTCGGAGATGCTGTGAGACGAGACGATGAGCGTCTTGCCTCGCCGCTTAAGGCGGGCCAAGCCGTCGCGGAAGTGCTTGATCGCGAGGGGATCGAGGCCGCTGACCGGCTCATCGAGAATGATGAGCCGCGGGTCGTGCAGGATGGCCTGCGCCAGGCCGACGCGCTGAGTCAGCCCCTTGGAGAGCTGGCCGATCTTGCGCCCGGCCACGGCTTCGAGGCCGGTCTCGGCGAGAGCCTGGCCGATGCCGGCTTCGAGAGCGGCGCCCTCCAAGCCGGAGAGTCGGCCGTAGAAGCCCAACGACTCCGCGGGCGTCAGGAAGGGGTAGAAGTAGGGCAGCTCGGGGAGATAGCCGATGCCGCCGTAGGCGCGAAAATCGGAGGCCTCATGCCCGAGGACGGAAATCTTCCCCGAAGTGGGCCGCAGCAGGCCTAAGGCCAGCTTGAAGGTCGTCGTCTTGCCGGAGCCGTTGAGCCCCAGCAGGCCGAAAGCCTCGCCCAAAGCGACGGAAAGATCGAGATCCTCGATGCCGCGCGTGTAGGTGGTGCGACCGAGATGAGAATAGGCGTAGGTCTTGCTGACCGCGGAAAAGACCAGCGCCGCGGCGCTCACAGCCTGACCCAGCGCACGCCCGTGATGCCGGGGATTTCGGACAGCCGCGCGCGCAGGGCGGAGTCGACTTCCTCGTCGACGGTCAGCACCATGACGGCTTCTCCGTGGGCGGCTTGGCGGCCGACGCGCATGTCGGCGATGTTGATCCCGGACTCGCCGAGCAAGGTCCCGATGCGGCCGATGACGCCGGGGGTGTCGCGGTTGGTGACGATGAGCAGGTTGCCCTGCGGCCGGACCTCGACGCTCAGGTCGTTGAGCCTCACGATGCGCGGCTGGCCGGGGGCGGTAAACGCACCCGCCGCGGACACTCGCCCGCGGTCGGTCGCCGCGCTGACGAGCAGCAGCTGCTGAAAACCCTCCCGCGAGCGAGGATCGGCCGCGTCCGACACCTTGACTCCGCGCTCGCGGGCGATGGCGGGCGCGCTGATGTAGCTGACGCCCTGCACCTGCAAGGCCGCGAGCACGCCTTTGAGCGCCGCGACGGACAAGGGACGCTGCTGGGAGGGCGTGAATTCGCCGTGAAAGGTGCAGGCCACTTCGCGCAGGCCGGAGTCGATCATCTGGCCGAGGAAGCGGCCCAGCGTCTCCGCCAAGTCGAGGAAGCCGCCCAGCCCGCGGACCGTGTCGGCGTCGAAGCCCGGGAGGTTGAGCGCGTTGAGCGCCAGGCCTTTTTCCTGGAAGGAGATCACGCTCGCCGCAAGCTCCGTGGCGACCTTGCCCTGGGCCTCCTGAGTGGATGCGCCCAGGTGGGGAGTCAGGATCACGTTGGGAAGGCCGCGCAGCGGACTGTCCTGCGGCAGCGGCTCTTTTTCAAAGACGTCCAGGGCGGCCCCGGCGAGACGGCCCTCCTTGAGCGCCGAGGCCAGCGCTTCGATATCCACGAGCTCGCCGCGCGCGCAGTTGATGAGGCGCGCGCCCCTCTTGACTCCGGCCAGGGCGGCGGCATCGACGAGTCGCCTCGTCTTGTCGGAGCCCGGGGCGTGCAGCGTGATGAAATCGCTTCGCGACAGCAGCTCATCGAGCGCGCAGAGCTCGGCGCCCAGCTCCCGCGCGCTGTCGGCGCTGACGAAGGGGTCGTAGCCGAGCACGGTCATGCCGAAGGCCAGCGCGCGCTTTGCCATCTCGCGGCCGATGCGTCCAAGGCCGACGATCCCGAGGGTCTTACCGTGCAGCTCCACGCCCATCCACTTGGCGCGCTGCCAGCGTCCGGCCTTGACCTCCGCGTCCGCCTGGGGGACGTTGCGGGCCAGCGCCAGCATGAGCCCGAAGGCGTGCTCGCAGGCGGCGACGGTGTTGGCGGCCGGGGCGTTGACGACGGCGATGCCGCGCAGCGTCGCCGCCGGCACGTCGATGTTGTCGACGCCCACGCCGGCGCGCCCGATGAGCCGCAGCGCCTTGGCCTTGGCGATCCAGTCCTTGGTGACCTTGGTCTCGGAGCGCACGAGCCACGCTCCGGCGTCCTGGAGCGCCTTTTCCAGCTTCTCGGGAGGCGGCGCGAGCTCGTAGCGCAGCTCGATGTCGGGGCGGCTCTCGAGCGGGCGAAGCCCGGCCGGATCGATGGCGTCGGTGACCAGCACCTTGAGCTTCGCCATGGCTGGATTCTACTGAAAATGCCCGCCGGGAGTGAATACCAGCGGGGCCACGGCCTGGGGGCACTCCCTCTGCGGCAGGTGCCCGCAGCGCGCGACGACCTCGAGGCTGGAGCCCCTGATGAGGCGCCGCAGCCGCCTTCCCACCTCCAGCGGGATGATCCCGTCGGCGCCGCCCCAGACGATGGCGACGGGGATATGCAGCCGAGCCAAACGATGGTCGAGCAGCTCGCCGCGGCGCAGCGCGGCGACGACCTCGGCGCTGTGGCGAGCGCGAATCGCCGCCGCGGCGGCCGCCAGCGCCCGCCGCGGGAGGCGGCGCTGGCGAAAGCTGGCGCGCCGGCTGAACTTCAAGAGGCTGCGCGGCGTCGGATCGACGAGGGCGCGCGCCGATTCTTCGGCCCGTCCCGAGGGATCTGTGATGCCGGCGGAATCGAGCAAGACCAGCCGCCGGACGCCCTGCGGCCAGTCCAAAGCCAGCCAGAGCGAGGTCCAGCCTCCGAGGCTGTTGGCGACCACGGCCCAGGAAGGGCAGACGGGCTCCAGGGCCGCGCGCAGCGCGCGGGACTGCGCGCGGATGCCGAAGCCGGAAGCCGAGACGGGCGGCGACGAGCCGTCGGTTCCCGGCATGTCGACGGCCAGCAGGCGAAGGCCCGGGCGCGACGCGCGCGAATCGAGCAGAAGCTTGTCCCACGTGAGGGCCGAGTCGCCGAGGCCATGAACGAAGGCCACGCAGCGGCAGGGCTCGCCTGCGCGGCATCCGTCGCGCTCATAAGCGAGCAGCCCTCCGGAAAGCTCCACGCGCCGCGCGCCCGCGGCCCATAGCCGGGCCCGCCGCCAAGCGACGTCGGCCTGGTAGGGCGCCAGCCACACGGCGGCCGCGGCGGCCAGAAGGGCCGCGGCGACGGCGGAAAGGAAGCGCAAGATGAAGGCTAGACGCCCGCCTTCGAGAGCCGTGCTTCCAGCGCGGCGAAGCCGGCGTCGAGGTCGGCCTTGGTGATGTAGCCCATGTGGGCGATGCGGATGATCTTGCCCTTGAGCTGCACCTGTCCGCCGGCGATCGATATGCCTTCCTTGGCCAGGATGTCCTTGATCAGGGCGTCGCCGTCGACGCCGGCGGGCATATTGATCGCGGTGAGAATGTTGGCGGGGTCCTTGGCGAAGAGGGAAAGTCCCTGCCGCCCGGCCCAAGCGCGAGTGTAACGGGCCAGCTCGGCCGTGCGCTTCCAGACGTTCTCGATGCCTTCGTGGCGGATCATCTTGAGCGCCTCGGCTTGGCCGGCGACCAGGGTCACGCCCGGGGTGTAAGGCGTTTCCCGGTTCTTGAGAGACTTGCGCATCGCGCGCCAATCGAAGTAGAAGCGGGGGAGCTTGGCCGACTCGACGAGGGGCCAGGCGCGCTCGGAGACGGCGGCGAACGCGAGGCCGGGAGCGCACATCAGGCCCTTTTGCGAGCCGGTCAACACCACGTCCAGGCCCCAGGAATCCATCTTGAGAGGTTCGGCCGCTAAGCCCGACACCGAATCGACCACGACGACCGCGGCCGATTGCTCGCGCACTTCGTGCGCGAGCTTCTCCAAGTCATTGACCACTCCGGTGCTGGTATCCGTATGCTGGAAAAACACGGCCTTGACGTCCTTGTTCGCCTGCAAGGCCTGGCGCAGCCTCGCGGGGTCGGCGGCATGGCCCCACTCCTCGGCCACGACGACGGGGGAGACTCCGTAGGCCTTGGCGATGGAGACGAAGCGGTCGCCGAAGGCGCCCGTGGTGTGGACGATGATCTTATCGCCGGGCGAAAGGAGATTGACGACGGCCGACTCCATCGAGCCGGTGCCCGACGTCGTCATCATCAGCACCGTGGCGCCCTGAGTCTGGTAAACGTAGCGCATGTCGTCTAGCACCGCGTCGAAAAGATCCCCGAACTCCTGGGTTCGGTGATGGAGGATCGGCCTCGCCATGGCCTCCGAGACGGCGGGAGGCAGGGGCGTGGGGCCGGGGGTCAGCAGGATATAGCGTTTCATAGAGAATGCCGGTCAGGCCATGCCGCCCGGGGGCGGCGAGGCGGGCCGGTCGCCGAGCCAGGGCGCGGGCTGCGGAGGCTTGGCCTGGCGCGACGCGCCGGCCGGCGACAGGACCAAGTCGAGCACCTCGTGGAAGTGCTTGACGGCGATGAGCTTCATCTCGGACTGGATCTCGGCCGGGATGTCCTCGAGGTCCTTCTTGTTCTGGTCGGGGAAAATCACCGTCCGAAGCCCCTCGCGGTGGGCGGCCAGCACCTTCTCCTTGAGCCCGCCGATCGCAAGGACCCGGCCGCGCAGCGTGAGCTCGCCCGTCATGGCGAGCCCGGGCACGACGGCGCGCCCGGTCATGAGGCTGACCAGGGCCGAGGCGATGGCGATGCCCGCGGAAGGGCCGTCCTTCGGCGTGGCGCCCTCGGGCACGTGGACGTGGTAGTCGACGTCCTTGAAGAGGTCGGGCGACAGTCCGAGCTCCTTGGAGATCGCCTTGAGATAGGAGAAGCCGGCCTGCGCGGATTCGATCATGACGGAGCCGAGCTTGCCGGTCAGCTTGAGCTCGCCTTTCCCGGGCATCGAGACCGCCTCGATCGCCATCGTCACGCCGCCGACCTCGGTCCAGGCCAGGCCCGTGGACACTCCGACGGCGTTGAAGGAGTTCTTCTCGCGCAGGAACTTCGGCACGCCCAAAAACTGCGGGAGGTTCTCCGCGTCGATGGCGATCTTCTTGCTCGCGTCCTCGACGAGCCGTATGGCCGCCTTGCGCGAAAGCGTCGCCATCTCGCGATTGAGGCTGCGCACGCCGGCCTCGCGCGTGTATTCCTCGATGGTCCGGTCGATTGCGGAATCCGCGACCGTCACCGAATCCGGCTTGAGCCCGTGCTCCTTGAGTTGCTTGGGGACCAGGTAATTGCGCGCGATGAGGCGTTTCTCATTGTGCGTGTAGCCGGCGAAGCGCAGGATCTCCAGGCGGTCCTGGAGCGTGACGGGAATGCCGTCGAGGGTATTGGCCGTGCAGATGAACATCACCTGCGACAAGTCGAACTCCACGTCGAGGTAGTGGTCCAAGAAGGTCGAGTTCTGCTCCGGGTCGAGGACCTCGAGCAGGGCGGCTGCGGGGTCGCCGCGCCAATCCATGCCCATCTTGTCGATCTCGTCGAGCAGGAACAGGGGATTGCGGCTGCCCGCCTTTCTGATGGACTGCATGATGCGTCCCGGAAGGGAGCCGATATAGGTGCGGCGGTGGCCGCGAATCTCCGCCTCGTCGCGCACCCCGCCCAAAGACATCCGCACGAACTTGCGTCCCAGCGATTTCGCGATCGACTGGCCGAGGGAGGTCTTGCCCACGCCGGGAGGGCCGACAAAGCAAAGGATCGGGCCGCGCAGGCCCTTGGTCAGCTTGGTGACGGCGATGTGTTCGAGAATGCGCTCCTTGACCTTTTTGAGGTCGTAGTGATCGGCCTCCAGGATCTCCTGGGCGCGCTTGACATCGAGGTTGTCGCGCGTGCGCTTGGACCACGGGATGTGGATCATCCAATCCAGATACGTGCGCGAGACCGTGGACTCGGGCGAGTACGGCATCATCTTCTCGAGGCGGTTGACCTCCTTGACGGCGGCCTCCTCGGCCGCCTTGGGCATCCCCGCCTCCTTGACCTGCTTCTTGAGGTCCTCGATCTCCTGGGCGAAATCGTCCTTCTGGCGCAGTTCCTTCTGGATCGCCTTCATCTGCTCCGTCAGGTAGTATTCCTTCTGCGTCTTCTCGATTTGGGTCTTGACCCGCGTGTGGATCTTGCGCTCCAAAGTCAGGATCTCGATATCGGCCTTGAGCAGCTCGATGATGCGCTCGAGCCTCCTGGCCGTCTCCACGATCTCGAGCACCTCCTGGCGCTCCCCGGTCTTGACCAGGGCGTTGGCCGCGATGGTGTCGGCGACCTGCGAGGGGTCCTCGATGTGCCCGAGGGCGGCCACCACTTCCGCGGAGGAGCGGCGCGCGAGCTTCGCGTGCTCGTCGAAGACGTCGATGGAATGGCGCATGAGCGCCTTGATCTCCGGGGTGATGGCGACGGGCTTCTCGGGGTATTCGAGGTCGGCCTCCCAATAGCCTTTCTCTTCCGGGAACTCGAGGGTCTTGGTGTGCACGCGCGCCAAGCCCTGCAGGAAGACCTTCAGCGTCCCATCCGGCATCTTGAGGAACTGCACGACCTCGACGAGGACGCCGATCTTGAAGAGCTCGTCTTGCTGAGGATCTTCGAGCTGGACCTCCTTCTGGGCGACGACGGCCAGGAGCTTGGACTCGTCCTTCATCGCCGCCTCGATGGCTTTGATGGACTTGGCCCGTCCGACCGACAGCGGCAGGACCATGTGGGGGAAGACGACGACGTCGCGCACCGCCAGCAGCGGCAGGTGCTCGGGGCGCTTCGTGGTCTTGGGGACGCTCATTTCTTGGGGGCGAAGTCGAGCACGTGATCGACGATGCCGTACTCCAGGGCTTCCTTGGCCGACAAATAGTAGTTACGCTCCGTATCCTTGCGGATGCGGTCCTCGGGCTGGCCGGTGTGGGCGGCGAGGATGCCGATGAGGCGGTCCTTCGTCTTGCCCATCTCCTCGGCTTCGATGACGATGTCGGTGGCCTGCCCGGAGATGCCTCCGCGCACCAGCGGCTGGTGCATCATGACGCGCGCGTGGGGCAGGATATAGCGCTTGCCTTTGGTCCCGGCCGCGAGCAATACGGCGCCGAAAGACATGGCCATGCCCATGCACATCGTGGAGATCGGAGCCCGGATATACTGCATCGTGTCGTAGACGGCCAAGCCGGCCGTCACCATCCCGCCCGGGGAATTGATGTAGAGGTTGATGTCCTTGGTGTTGTCCTCGGCGTCGAGGTAAAGAAGCTGGGAAATGATGAGGTTCGCGGAGTCGGTGGTGACCACGCCTTCCTGGCCGCCGGCGAAGACGATGCGCTCCTTGAGGAGACGCGAAAAGATGTCGTAGCCGATGGCGGCGCCCTGGGTCCAGCGCTCGAGAATCGTAGGGATTACCATGGCAAAATGATAGCTCTTTGCCCCGGGCCTAACAAGCGCGCCCCGACGGCGCGCTAGGCTTCGGTAATGACCGCTTTCTCGCGGATGAAGGCGAGGGTCTTGCGGTCGCGGATCATGCCGGCGATGGCGTCCTTGCGCTCCTCGAAGAGCTTGCGAATCTCCTCCTTCTTATCGTCGTTCTCGATGGCGGCGAGGTTCTTTTCGAGCTCGGCTTGGAGGTCGGAATCGAGAGCCTGGAGCTTCTCCTTCTCGGCGATCGCCGGCAGGAGGTAGGAGATGCGCACCTCGTCCTCGGCGCGCGGCTTGAGCTTCTCGCTCAGGTCCTTGGCCTGCTCCTGCGTAAGCTCGCCCTTGGGCCCGACGAGTTGGCGCTTGACGCGCTCCATGAGGTGCTCGAGCTGCGCCTCGACAAGGGACGGCGGCAGGGGGATCTTGTTGGCCTTGAGCAGGGCTTCCTCGATCTGCTGGGACACCTCGCGCTCGGTCTTGGACTTGGCCTCCTCTTCCATGACCTCGCGCAGCTTGGCCTTGAGCAGGTCGACGCTTTCAAAGCCCATGTCCTTGGCGAACTCGGCGTCGATCTCGGGCAGCACCTTGCGCTTGATCTCCTTGACCGCGACCTTCAAGGCAGAGGGCTTGCCCTCGAGCTTGACGGAGATCTCCTTGGACTCCTCGCGCTTCATGCCGACGAGGCCCTCGATCAAGCCCTCGACCGTCTGCTCCGAGGACATGTCGACGAGCTCGTTTTGGCCTTTGGCATTGGGTAGCGCCTTGCCGCCCTGGAAGGCCTCGTAATCGATCACGACGTAGTGGTTCTTGGCGACGGCTTCCTCGGCGGCCTTCTCCAGCCGCGCGTTGGCTTCCCGCAGCTCCTGCAGCCGCGCGCCCACCTGCTCATCGGTGACGGGATAGCTCTTCCTCTTGATCGCGATCTTCGTGTAGTCCTTGGGCGTGACGACGG
Organism: Elusimicrobiota bacterium; assembly: GCA_027452025.1. GTDB lineage: Bacteria > Elusimicrobiota > Elusimicrobia > UBA1565 > UBA9628 > DAIDHI01. The sequence continues at coordinate 22,769 of DAIDHI010000033.1, forward strand.
GCGCGGTCTCGGCGCGCACCTGAAGCTTCAGGGGCTTGCCCTCGTCCCACTTCACGTCCTCGACGGTGGGCGCGGCCACGGGCCGGATGCCCAGCTCGCGCATGGTCTCGGGCACATGCTTGCGGATCAAGGAGTCGAGCACCTGCTCGCGCGCGTGGCCGGTGAATTCCTTTTTGACCAGGTCGAGCGGCGCCTTGCCGGGCCGGAATCCCGGGATCTTGGCGCGCTGCTGGATGCGCACCAGGAGATTCTGGGTCTCGTTGTCGACCTCGGCGGGAGGGATCTCGATGGAGAAGGTGACCTGACAGCCTTCTTCCTTGAGCTTCTTGGACCTGACCTTCTCGGACTTCTCGGACGTGAACAAACCCATGATCTCCTCCGTCGAACGCTTGGGCGGGGGGGGACTTGAACCCCCATACCGGTTAAGGTACACGGTCCTAAGCCGTGCGCGTCTGCCAGTTCCGCCACCCGCCCCAAAACAGAGCGGTCCCAATAAAAAAGGGACCGGTGAAGCCTTGGTCCCGAAATCTTGGGCCATCACGGACTCGAACCGTGAACCTTATCCTTAAGAGGGATCTGCTCTAACCAGTTGAGCTAATGGCCCGTGCGGCTATTATAGCACAGCCTCGGCTTCCTTAACAAATTTGACATTGCAAAAATCTCGGCCGCTGTTATACTCACGGCATGTCCCGCTATTGGGTTTTTCAGAACAATCAAGTCGTGGGGCCCCACGACGCCGAAGAGCTCGCTCAGCTGCCGGGCTACGGCCCGGACACTCTGGTCTGCTCCGAGGGACGCAAGGGCACGAATATGGGCGACTGGCAGCGGGCCAGCATGATGCCGGAGCTGTCGGTGTCGCTCATGAAGGCGTCGCAGCTGGCGGCGGCCGGCAAGCCGGCGACAGGCGCGGTCTACGCTTCGCTGCCCCCGGAACCCACGCTCAAGGACCTCGCCGCGCTGGGAAGCCTGCAGGAGAAGGTCTCTTTCTTGGACTCGACGGTCACGCAGCTGCAAGACAGTCTGCGTCTGAAGGAAAACGAGCTGCTGAGCCTGCATAGGGAGCTGGAGGAAAAGACCAATCAAGCGCAGGGGCTGACTCAAAAGCTCGGCGCCCTCGAGCAGCAGCTCGCGTCCGTGGGCCAGCTGCAGCAGACCCTGGACAAGGCCGTCGCCGCCGAGCACGACGTGGAGTCGACCGTGGAGAAGCAAGCGCGCGTCATCGAAGACCTGACTCGCGAGATCCAGACGCTCAAGGGCGAGCAGCAGGAGATCGAGAAGCTCAAAGGCGAGCTGGAAACGCTTCGCAAGGGCCCGATTCTCGCGGCGCCGGCCGGCCTCGCCGCGCCGCAGGCTCTGCCCGACACGCTGGAGATCGTCCCGCCCGCCGCGCCGCCGTCGTCGCCGGCGCCCATCTCCCTGGAGCCCCCGTCTCCGGCCGCGTCCCCGGCCCCTTTTGCCGGCTTGTCGATGCCCTTCGACGCGCCCGCCGAACCGGCGCCTTTCAAGCCCTTGCCCCTGGACCCCGTCTCTCCTGCCGCCGAGCCCTCCGTCGGCCCTTCGGCGTCGGCCCCCGGCCTGGAGCTCGGGGGGGCCGGCGCGGGTTTGGGCCTGTCGGCGGCGCCCTTCGGCGCTTCCGCCGCGTCGTTCAACCCCGTGCCGGAGGCGCCGGCCGGAGCGGATCTCGCCGCCAAGCCCAAGAAAAGCCGCGGCAAGGCTCTCGCGTTGGCGGGACTCGTCCTTGCCGGCGGCGCGGCCGCGGCCGCCGTCAAGCTGGGCCTTCTTCCGATTCCCGCGCTGAAGGCCGCCAAGCCGGCCCCGCCTCCCCTCCCCGCCGCTCCCCTCGCGCCCAAGCCCCCGTCGCCGGAGGAGCAGGCGGAGGCCGCCAAGCAAGCGGCCATCGACATGGTGCGCCGGTTCCCGACGCCGAAGGGCAAGACCATCGGAGAGGCTCTGGAAGCCGGCCTGAAGCTCGACGGGGGCCTCAGCCCGTGGCTGGCGGACAAGATCGTGGAAGGCGTCTACCAGGTCAATTTCTATTCCTCCAAACCTGCCGGAGGCAACGGACAAACCTACGAGTTCGAGGCCAGCATGGCGGATGGTCGCGTGACGGGGCACAATCCGGTCGCGAAGGCCCTGCTGGCCACGCGGCCGCAAGTCGCGGCGACGCGCCGCCGGCGAGTGCGCGGCAAGGCGGCGCATGGCTCGATGCCGGGCGGCATGCTCAGCGCCCCCGGCTACGCGGGCGGACCCATCCAGCGGGCCGCGCCGAAGAAGCACGTCGCCCGGCGCGTGGCCAAGCCCGAGGCCACTCTCGACGACCTTCTCAGCGACAAGCAGGACAAGAAGAACGAGGGCCTCGATCAGATGCTGCTGCCCGGCATGGAGAAGGGGCAGGCGGGCGCCGACACGCCCCAGGCCCAGCCGACGAAGGCCTCCGCCGCCGCCAAACCGGCTTCGTCCCCGCAGGGCCAAGATCAGGGCTCGGACGCCGACCTCCTCGACACTATGCTCAAGCCCTGACCGGTTCCTTTATAAGGCGATCATGGAGGTCCTTCAGGCGCTCAAGCAGACCGAGGCGTCCCTCAGCCTGACCGCCGACCGCATCAGCGCCCTGGACGGCAAGCTCGAGGACCTGCTCTTCCGAGCCCAGCGCATCGCCTCCGCAGCCAAGAACAACTTGAAGACCAACGACACGATGTTCGGCTACGACCTCCAGGGCTTCCGGCGCGACGTGCGGGCCTTCGGCCATGAGATCACGGGCCTTCCCAACATGATCGGGGCGCTGGAGCGCGCCGCGGAATTCTCGGAGCCCGCCATCAGGCCCGCGCAGGCGGTGATGCGGGCCTGCGAAAGGGTCAACCGAGCCCTCAAAGGCCTCCACGATCGCGCGCTCCTGGCGCATCAGCACATCCGGGAAGCCGAGCACAAGGTGGAAGCGTGGTATCTGGTCCAGGAAGTCGAGCAGATGGCCCAGAAAGGGCAATCGCTGCCCACGCTCGCCAACAAGGTTCTCATTCGCGTCAGCGATCCGAACTTCCAGGGATAGCATGAGCGACCTGGACCTGCTGATGCGCGTCGCGCGCCCCCGGACGCTCGTCGTTCTCGCCGCGGCCATCTTCCTCGTGGCCTACGGCAATTGGGCGCTGCGCTACCCGCGGCTTTGGTATCGTGAGCTCATGTATCCTCCGGCCAAGGATGTTTCGGGCCAGGGGCGCGATATAGAGCAGGCGCTGGAAGGGCAGAAATCGCTCGAGGTCGTGACTCGTTACCGGCGCGTCGACGCTCTGCTGCAAGCCGCCGGGGCCCAGGGCTTCGACGTCTCGGGATTGGAGCGCGAGGCGCTGGAAGCGCTCGATCTCAACAAACCCGGCTACCGGACGCAGGCCTTGCTCGTGCTGTCGCGCGTGGAGCTGGAAATCCCGCGCAAGCGGCAGCCCGTGATTCCGGCCTCGGACGACGCTTCCGACCTGCGGGTTGCGCCCGATGTGCGCCCCAGCCGCGTCTCCCGGCGCCGACGGCGGAGGCGCGGGTGAGGCGTCGTCGCAGGCTCGCGGCTCTCGCGGTGGTCCTAGGCTGCGCGGCGGCGGCGGGTGGAGCGGAACTGCAGCAGACCGTCGAGTCGGCCTACCGGGCCTTCCTCGAGGGCCGGCTGGCCGACGCGCAAAGCGCCTACCGGTATCTCGCCACGATCGGGGCGGCCGTGCCCGACCCGGACGTCAATCTCGCCGTGCTGGCGCGGGACCGGGGTGACAACGATCTGGCCGTGGCGCAGTGGATGAAGGCCTCCCTCGGTCCCGGAGCCGACGGCTTCGTGTGGGACGAGCGCGGCTGGGCGGAGTTCTCGGCCGATCACCTGCGCGAGGCCAAGGAGGCCTTCCTCAAGGGCATCGACCGGTCGACGACGACGGCGACGCAAGCCGAAGCGAACCTGGGACTGGGGCTTCTGGCGCTGGCCGCTCGGGAGCCGAAATCCGGCCTGGCGCCTCTGCGCAGCGCCCTCGTGCAGGGCCCTTATGCGCTGTCCGCCGCTTCCTACGAGATGGCGCTCATCGCCCTCGCCGTGCGCGACGGCTCTGCGGCGTTGGCGTATTTGCGCCAGAGCGTCGAGGTCGATCCGCTCAACTTCGAGGCGTTGGTCGCGCTCGCGAGATTCGAGGAGAAGATCGGGGAGACCCGCGTGGCCTGGACGCTCTATGGGCGGCTCCAGACCTTGGACCCGCAAGACAAGGAATTCGCCGGGCGCCTTCGGAAGCTCGCGCAATTCATCGACGGCAACCCCCAGGACGGGCTGCCGGTGCGGCGGCTGGCCCGTCCGATGCTCGATGCGACCATCCCGCAGACGCCGCCGCCTTCGCCTGCTTCGGCGAGCCTGCGCGTCGCGCTGTTTTGCGACCGGGACGGCAAGCCGGCCGCGGCGACCCACTTTTATTTCATGACGAACGCGGACTTCAAGCTCGTCGCCGCCGACGGCGAGGTCGTCAACGACAACGGCAAGGCGCTCGACCAGTGGGAAGCGACCTTCCGGCCGGAAAGCAATCTCGTCGAGGTCCGGGATCCCGCGAGAAACATCGAGTACACGGCCAAGCAGCCTTTCAAGATCGTGCCGCAGGGACGCCTGGGAACCGTCCTCATCAAGAGCGCGCAGTTCACCCGGACCTTCGGCTTCGACCGGGGGGACCGCGAGCTGCGCGGCAGCGTCGAGGTGATCCCGACGCCTTTCGGCTTCAAGCTCGTCAACGAGGTCCAGCTCGAGGACTATCTCCGCGGCGTGGTGGGCGCGGCCCTGCCCGAGGGCAGCCCGTCGCAGGCCTACGAGGCGCAGGCCATCGTGGCGCGCAGCACGGCCCTCTGGCAGAAGGCGCAGTCCGCGCCCACGTGGGAACGCGCCGACATCTGCGACTCGGAGGCCTGCCAGCGCTATCTCGGCGTCAACGAGGAGATGCAGAGCGCCTCGCGCGCCGTGGCGGCGACCGACGGAACGGTCCTGACGCTCGGCGGCCGCATCGCCCACCTGTCGCAGACCGAGGACTGCGGAGGCACGACGGAATCCGGGCGCGATTCCTCCGACCCGAGCCTCGAGCACCTCGTGTCGGTCCACGACGGCCCCATGGCCGCCGTTCCCCTGCGCACGCCGGCCGAGCTCGAGCGCTGGACGCACGATTTCCCGCCCAAGGATCTCTATTGCGAGGCCGGCAATGTGGGCCAATCGCATTCGCGCTGGATCCGCGTGATCCCGGCCTCCGAGCTCAAGGAGCGCGCCGCGCGCATCGAGTACATCGGCGACATCAAGAACCTCCGGGTGGCCGGCCGCACCGCGACCGGCCGCGTCCGGGCGCTCATCGCCGAGGGCACCCGCGGCACCCTGCGTTTCGAGGGCGCCCAGCAGATCGGAGATTTCTTGTCTCCCGGTTCGCTGCGCTCGACGTTGTTCACCATCACGCCCGTCATGAAGGGAAAGGTCGCCGACCGCTTCATCCTCTGGGGCGCGGGGACGGGCAGCGGGCTCGGGATGTGCCTGGCCGGCGCCGTAGGCCAGGCGAGCCTGGGGCGCAATTACCGCCAGATCCTCGAGACGTACTTTCCCGAGCTTCGCCTCGAGAACGTTCGCGCCCCCAAGCGTACGGCCCGCCGGGCCCCGCGGCACCATCTCAACCCGCGCCTGCGCCGAGTATTGGCGCGAAAAGCCCCGAAAAGATAAGATCAAGCGGGCCTGCATGGACACGGGCACGCGCGTCAAGGTCATCCACGTCGTCACACGCCTGGACTTCGGGGGCGCCCAGCAGAACACCCTCTATACCTGCCGGCACCTCGACTCCTCGCGCTTCGACTGCGTGCTGGCCAGCGGGCCCGGCGGGACCTTGGCCCCCGAGTTGGCGGCCTCCCTGGGCCAGGCGCGCCGGGTCATCGTGCCCTCTTTGGGCAGGGAGATCAGCTTGGGCCGAGACCTCCTCGCCCTGCTCCAGCTGGTCAATCTCTTCCTCTCGGAGCGTCCCGACGTGGTGCATACTCACAGCTCCAAGGCCGGCATCTTGGGCCACCTCGCCGCGGCCGCGGTCGGCGTGCCCGTCGTAATGCACACCTACCACGGATTCGGCTTCAACGAATTCCAGCCCCCGCGGGTCAAGAGGCTCTATGTCTGGCTCGAGCGGCTGTGCGCGCGCCTGAGCACGGCGATCGTGTTCGTGTCGCGCGCCAACCAGGACTACGCCCGTCGGCACGGCATCGGCGATCCGGCGCGCTGGCGCCTTCTGCACTCCGGAGTCGCACTGAGCCGCTATCCCGCGCGCGTGGAGGACCGCGGGCGCAAGAAAGCCCAGCTCGGCCTCGGCTTGCACAAGCCCGTGGTGACCACCATCGGCAACCTGAAGCCGCAGAAAAATCCCGGCGACTTCCTCGCGATGGCCCAGAAAGTCCTGGCCCGCAGGCCGGAGACGGAGTTCTATTTCGTCGGCGACGGGCCGCTGCGCGGGCGCATCGAGTGCCAGGCGATCGCCGCGGGCCTGTCCAACCGACTGCGGCTTCCGGGCTGGCGCATGGACGTCGACGAGATCCTTGCCGTGTCCGACGTCTTCGTGCTGACCTCGCTTTGGGAAGGACTGCCGCGGGCCCTGGTCGAGGCGATGAAGACCGGCCTGCCCTGCGTCTGCTACGCGACGGACGGCGTCACCGACATCGTCTCCGACGGCGTCAACGGCTTCTGCGTGCCCCAGGGCAACGTCTCCGAACTCGCTTCCCGGGTGCTGGCGCTGCTCGACGACGAGAGCCTGCGCCGCCGGCTGGGCGAGCAGGCCGCTCGATCGATCGGCCCCGAGTTCGACATCGACGAGATGGTGCGTGCGCAGGAGCGCCTCTATGGCGAGCTGCTCGCCGCCGTTTAAGAAGCCCCTGGGGCTGGTCTTGTCCGGCGGCGGCGCGCTGGCCGCCTGGCAGATCGGGGCTCTGGCCGAGCTCGAGGAGAGATTGGGCCCGGTCTTCGACGGCGCGATCGGCTTTTCCGCCGGGGCGCTCAACGCCGCGGCCTACGCCTTTGGGCGCCTTCCGGAGGCTCTCGAGCGGTGGACCGGCGCCGGGTTCGGATTTCTCCGGCCGTCGCCGCGGCTGCGGCCGCTGAGCTTGTTCTCCGATGCGCCCTTGCGGCGGGCCATCGAGTTCCTGCCCGAGGACGGCGCGGCTCGCAGCCAAATGCGCAGCCGGCTGGTCGTGGTCTCGGCGCGCTGCGATCGCGGCGGGCTCGTCCACGGGGTCTTCGAGCCCGGTCAGGGCCGCTGGGACGGCCCTTTGCGCGACCACCTGCTGGCCAGCTGCGCGATCCCGCGGGTGTTCCCTCCGGTGGCCCTGAACGTCGAAGGACGTCGGCTGGCGGCTTTCGACGGGGGGGTGCCCTGCGGAGAGCCAATGGCGCTCGCGGCCCTGGGGCGCTGCGAGGACGTGCTCGTCCTCGAGATGGTGCGCGAGGAGGAGCTGGCGGCCCGGCCGTTTTGGCCGTGGCAGCGGGTTCATCTGGAAAATAGGGCGATCTGCCGAAGGCTCATCGACGCGACTTTGTGCGCCGCTTTGTGCGCCGCCCGGGGGCCCCGGGTCTTCCGGCTGGCGCCCTCGCGCCGGCTCGAGTTCGAGATGCTTCATTTTCGGCGCTCCGCCATCCGCGGCGCGATCGAGCAGGGACGCCGCGACGCCGCCGCCCTGCTTGCCGAGCCCGCCCGTTTCGTTGCGTCGGAAGTCCGCGGACCCGACATCCGCTTCAAATGACGTCGATAAATTGATATATTAGCGGCAGCAGCCTTGCCGTCCGCGAGGAGATTCCCACACATGGCTCAATATAAGAAGATAAAGGTGCCCTCCGAGGGCGAAAAGATCGGCTTCAAGGACGGAAAGCTCGTCGTTCCCGACCATCCCATCATCCCGTTTTTCCCCGGAGACGGCACCGGGCCCGATATCTGGAGAGCGACCAAGCTCGTCCTCGAAGGGGCCGTCGAGCGCGCCTATGAGGGCAAGAAGAAGATCGTCTGGATGGAGGTCTTCGCCGGCCTGACGGCGCTCAAGAACTACGACAAGGACACCGTTTTGCCCAAGGAGACTCTGGACGCGTTCAAGGAGTTCCGTGTCGGCATCAAAGGACCCCTGACCACGCCCGCCGGCCAATTCAAATTCGTCTGCCTCGACTGCGCCGCCGAGATGAATGACCGGCCCGCGCTGTGCCCGAAGTGCAAGAGCGAATGGATCACGCCGCGATTCCGCTCCGTCAACGTCGGCATCCGCCAGGCGCTCGACCTCTACGCCTGCGTGCGTCCGGTTCGCTGGTTCCAGGGCGTGCCGTGCCCCGTCAAGCACCCCGAAAAGTTCAACATCGTCATCTTCCGCGAGAACACCGAGGATATCTACGCGGGCATCGAGTTCGAATACGGCACGAAGGACTGCCAGGAAGTCTACGACTTCCTGACCAAGAAGATGGGCAAGAAGATCCCGTTTGCCGACAGCGGCATCGGCATCAAGCCCATCTCGAAGACGGGCAGCCAGCGCCTGGTCCGCATGGCCATCCGCTACGCCATCGACCACAAGAAGCCGTCGGTGACTCTCGTGCACAAGGGCAACATCCAGAAGTTCACCGAGGGAGCTTTCCGCGACTGGGGCTACGAGGTGGCGAAGAGGGAGTTCCGCGATCAGATCGTGACCGAGGCGGAGCTGTGGGACAATCTCGGCGGCAAGATGCCGGCCGGCAAGGTCCTCGTCAAGGATCGCATCGCCGACCAGACGTTCCAGCAGCTGCTGCTGCGGCCCGACGAGTACAGCGTCCTCGCGACTCCCAACCTCAACGGCGATTATCTTTCCGACGCCGCCGTCGCCCAGGTGGGCGGCCTCGGCATCGGGCCCGGCGCCAACATCGGCGACGGCGTCGCCGTCTTCGAGGCGACGCACGGCACGGCGCCCAAATACACCAACAAGGACATGGTCAACCCGGGGTCGCTGATCCTTTCGGGCGTGATGATGCTCGAGCACCTCGGCTGGCAGAAAGCCGCCGACATGGTCGTGAGCGCGCTCGAGCGGACCATCCAGGCCAAGACCGTCACCTACGACTTCGAGCGCCAGATGGAAGGCGCCAAGAAGCTGAAGTGCTCGGAATTCGGCGCGGCCATCGTCGCCAACATGGGGGGGAGAGCTTTAGCGGCGGCCCGCTAGCCGCGTCGCCGCAGCGTCAATCGCCGTCCCATGGGCCGCGCGCCCATGGGACGGCGGCTTAACCGTCCATGAGCCAATCGCCAGCAAAGCCAGTTCTCTCCGTCTTGATCCCCGTCTACAACGAGGAAGAGAATCTGCCGGCTCTCGGGGAAGAAGTGCACGCGGCCGTCAAGGACCTCGGCATGACGGCCGAGGTTATCCTCACCGACGACGGCTCCACGGACGGCTCCTACGAGCAGATCGTGGCGCTGACGCGCCGCTATCCGGAGTTCAAGGCCGTGCGCCTCGGGCGCAACGCCGGCCAGACCGCGGCCTTGTCGGCCGGCATCAAATATGCCGGCGGCGAGCTCATCGCGTGCCTGGACGCCGACTTGCAAAACGACCCGCGCGACCTGGCCAAGCTCATCGGCAAGCTGCAGGAAGGCTACGACGTCGTCAGCGGCTGGCGCAAGGACCGCAAGGACGCGTGGCTCAACCGCCGGCTCCCGAGCCAAATAGCCAATTCCCTGATTTCCTGGATCACGGGCGTCCATCTCCACGATTACGGCTGCACGCTCAAGCTCTACCGCGCGCGCTACCTCAAGCCGCTGCGCCTTTACGGCGAGATGCACCGCTTCGTGCCGGCCTTCGCAGGATTTTTAGGGGCGCGCATCGCGGAGCTTCCCGTCAACCATAGGCCCCGGACCAAAGGGACCTCCAAGTACGGCATCTCCCGCACCTTCAAGGTGATCTTGGACCTGCTCACCGTTAAGTTCATGGACGCCTACATGGGCAAGCCCATCTACCTTTTCGGCGGAGGGGGCATCGTCATGGGGCTGCTCGGAGTGCTCATGGCGGCCGCGACGCTCTATAAAAAGTTTTTTCTCGGGATTTACGTCAAGGACCAGCCGCTTTTTCAGGTCTCGATCTTCTTCCTCCTGGTGGGCTTCCAGCTTATCCTGCTCGGCCTTCTCGCCGAGATATTGATTCGCGTCTATTTCGACATCAAGGACAAGCCTTCGTACTTCGTGAGGGAAACGGCCGGTTTCGATCCCAAGTTGGCCGAGGTGCGGGGCTGATGCCTCCCGGGCCGCTGGAGTTCGGCGTCAGGGACCTGCCCGCCGACGAGCCCATGCTCGTGCGCCGGAGCGTGCCGGCGGCCGTGTTTTCCGGCTGCCTGGAGGGCGAAGGCGCCTTCGCGGCGCCGGTCGACGTCGAGCTCGAGCTGCGGGCCTGCGGCGAGGAGATCCTGTGCCGAGGACGGGTCAGCGGCGAGTGGACGCTCGAATGCACGCGCTGCCTCGCGCCCTTGCGCTGCGCTTTCCAGGCGCGCTTCGATGCCGCGCTCCAGGCGATCGATGGACGGGCCGACGCGTCGGAGGACGTGCGCCAAGCGCTGATCCTCGCCATCCCGTCGCTTCGTTATTGCCGCCAGGACTGCAAGGGCCTTTGCCCGCAATGCCGGACCAATCTCAACGAAAAGGACTGCGGCTGCGCGAGCGCCGTCCTAAGCGGACGATTCAAAACGACAAAAAGAGGGAACCATCATGCCTAATCCGAAACGCAAGCACACTCGCTCGCGGCGCGACAGCCGCCGCGCTCAGAACTGGAAGCTGGACGCGCTTTCCATGAGCGCCTGCGCCAATCCCGAATGCGGGAAGCTGCGCCCGCCGCACACCGTCTGCCCGCACTGCGGCTTTTACAACGGCAAGATCGCCGTCGCTCCGAAGCAGAAGAAGGAAGCCGAAAGCGAAGGCGGAGAGCAAAAGAGCTAGGCCGCCGGCGAAGGTGCCCGGCATTCACGATTTCTCGTGAACTCGCGAATGCCGGGCACCTCGGGTGGATCTTGAAGCTGGCCCTCGACGCCGCGGCGGGGGATTTCGGGCTCGTCCCCAATATCGACGGAGCCTGCCGGGCCGCGGCGCAGGGCTTGGAGCTGCTGCTCGTCGGGCCGGCCCGCGACTTGGGCGAGCACCTCAGGCGCAAGGGCATCTCGGAATCGGACCCGCGCTTCGAGCTCGTCGACGCGCCGGAACTCGTCTCCATGTCGGAGGAGCCCGCGGCGGCCTGCCGCCTCAAGCCCCGCGCCTCGATCATGGTGTGCGCCCAGCTCGTCGCGTCCGGACGGGCGGCCGGGCTCGTATCGGCCGGAAATTCGGGAGCCGCCATGGCGGCGAGCCTGTGGCATCTTAAGAGGATCGACGGCGTCCTGCGTCCGGCCGTCGCGGCCGTCTTGCCCACGCCCCGCGGCCCAGTCGTGCTCCTCGACGCCGGGGCGAACGTCGACTGCAAGCCCTGGCACCTGGCGCAATTCGCGGCGATGGGAAGCGTCTACGCGCAAGACGCGCTCGGCAAGGACCAACCCCGCATCGGCCTGCTTTCGATCGGGGAGGAATTTTCGAAGGGAAACATGCTGGTCAAAGAGGCCGTCCCCTTGCTAGAATCGTCCGGCCTCGCCTTTCACGGAATGGTCGAGGGCCGCGATATCCCCGCGGGCACGGTGGACGTAATCGTGTGCGACGGCTTCGTCGGCAACGTCGCCGTGAAGTTGATGGAGGGGATGGGCGCGGCGGTGGCATCGCTCTTTAAAGCGGAGGTCGCGACCGGCTGGCTCTACGGAGCGGCGGCCGCTCTGTTGCGAGGGCCCTTGGAGCGCGTGAAACGCCGATTGAATTACGACGAATACGGCGGAGCGCCTCTGCTCGGAGTAGCGGGCAACGCGGTGATCGCCCATGGACGCTCCAACGGCAAGGCGATCGCCAACGCCTTGGGCATGGCGGCGCGCCTAAGCGAGCGCGGCAGCCAGGAGCGCATCCGAAGAGCCGTCGACGATTTGAAGCACCAGCTGGAAAAGTTTTAAGAAGGGGCAATATCATGACAACACAAACCGCAGCTCAGCCCGCGGCCGAGACCGGCCTGCGGCTCAAAGACCGAGTGGCCATCATCACCGGTTCGGCTCAAGGCATCGGCTACGCTACGGCCGAGCTATTGGGGCAAAACGGCGCGAAGGTCGTGATGGTCGACGTCGACGCGGCCAAGATCGAGGAGTCCCGCAAGAGCCTCGAGGGCGCCGGAATCCAGACCCTCGGGGTGAAAGCCGACGTGACCCGCTTCGAGGACTGCGAAGGCGTCGTCAAATCCTCGCTGGACAAATTCGGGAAAATTGATATATTGGTCAACAACGCGGGCATCACCCGGGACAACCTGGTCATGCGGATGTCGGAGGCGGACTGGGACCTGGTGCTCAATGTGAATCTCAAGGGAGCCTTCAATTTCATCAAGGCCGTCAGCCGCTCGATGCTCAAGGCTCACTACGGGCGCATCGTGAACATCGCGTCCGTCGTCGGCGAGGAAGGCAACGCCGGCCAGGCGAATTACTGCGCCTCCAAGGGAGGGCTCATAGCGCTGACGAAGTCCTGCGCACGCGAGTTCGCCTCCCGCAACATCCTGTGCAACGCCGTGGCTCCCGGCTTCATCAGGACGCGCCTGACCGACGTGATTCCTGAGGCCGAGAAGCAGAAGTTGCTGACGAAGATTTTGGTGGGCCGCATGGGCGAACCCATCGATATCGCGCGCGCCGTGCTTTTCTTGGCGAGCGACGAGGCGTCCTACATCACCGGCCACGTTCTCAACGTGAACGGCGGCGGGTACATGTAGGTCCATAGGAGAAGACCACATGGCTGAGACAAGCGTTGCAGACCGCGTCAAGCAGATCATCGTCGAGCAGTTGGGCGTAGACGCCGCCGAGGTGACCCCTCAGGCGCATTTCGTCAATGACCTGGGCGCCGACTCGCTCGACACCGTCGAGCTGGTGATGGCCCTGGAAGAGGAGTTCGACACCGAGATCCCCGACGAGCAGGCCGAGAAGATCCAGACCGTCGGCCAGGCGATCGACTACATCCAGGCGCACGCCAAGAAGTAGCCGAAGGTCGACGCAGTGCCTGACGGGCTCAGACCTCTCGAGGAGGTCATCGGGTATCGCTTCAGGGATCCGGAGCTGCTCAACGAGGCGCTGTCTCACAAGTCCTTCGCCTCGGAGAGCAAATCCGGCGTTTACAACGAGCGATTGGAGTTTTTGGGCGACAGCATTCTGGCCGCCGTCGTCGCCCATCAGCTCTACGCGGGCTACCCGGACCAGGACGAAGGCAGCCTTTCCAAGAAGAAGTCTCAGCTCGTCTCGCGGCCGATGCTGGCGCGCTGGGCAGCCGGCATCCGCTTGGGCGACTACCTGCTCCTCGGCGTCGGCGAGGAGACCTCGGGGGGACGAACCCGGCAGAGCCTGCTGGGAAACGCTCTCGAGGCCCTCATCGGCGCGATCTACCTCGACGGCGGCTACGAAGCGTCCGAGCGCTTCATAAGAGCCTGGCTGGTCGAGCACGGCGACATCCAGGAGACGGACTACAAGAGCCGGCTCCAAGAAGTGCTGCAAAAGAAGTTCAAAGTCCCGCCCGTTTACGAGCTGTCCGGATCGACCGGTCCTGACCATGACAAGACGTTTTTGGTCATGGTCAGGATCGGCGAGCGGGTCCTCGGGCGGGGATCGGGCAAGAGCAAGAAGGAAGCCGAGCAGTCGGCGGCGCGACACGCGCTGGAATCGGCCGCCGAGGGCGCGAGCAAGCCGTAGGGGACCAGGGAGGCGTCATGGATTACGAGTTGACGGAGCAGCAGCAGGACATCGTTTCGCTCGCCGCGCTCTTGGCGCAGCAGAAGATCAAGCCCGTGCGCGAGCACTATGACCAGACCGAGGAGTTCCCTTGGCCGATCGTCGAGGAGCTGCGCAAGGCCGACCTTTTCGGCGTCTATCTGCCGGAGGCCTACGGAGGCCTCGGCGGCGGGGCAGTCGAGCTCGTGCTGGTCACGGAGCAGATTTCGCGGGTCTGCGGCGGCATCGCGCTTGCCGTGGCGGCCTCCGGTCTTTGCGGCATCCCGATCCTTCTCTTCGGAAACGCCGAGCAGCGACAGAAGTGGCTTCCCGATCTCGCCAGCGGCAAGCGGCTGGGCGCGTTCACGATCACGGAGCCTCAGGCCGGGTCCGACGCCACGGCCACGAAGTGCACGGCCAAACTCGAGGGCGACTATTACGTTCTCAACGGCCAGAAGAACTTCTGCTCCAACGGCAACGCCGCCGAGCTCTACACGCTGTTCGCGACCACCAACCCCAACCGCGGGGCGCGAGGCATCTCGGCCTTCGTCGTCGAAAAAGGCACGCCGGGCTTTACCTTCGGCAAGAAGGAGCACAAGATGGGAATCCGGGCTTCCTGGACTTACGACCTCATCTTCAACAACTGCAAGATCCCTAAAAAGAACCTCCTTTATAAAGAGGGCTACGGGCTCTTCGTCGCGCAGAATACGTTCGACATGTCCCGGCCCGGAGTGGCCGCGCAAGCCCTCGGCATCGGGCAGGGGGCGCTCGACGAGACGCTCTCCTATATTCGCGTGCGCAAGCAGTTCAACCAGACCATCGCGAGCTTCCAGGCCATCCAGCACATGATGGCGGACTCCGCCACTCAAATCGAGGCCAGCCGGGCGTTGCTCTACGCCACGGCGAAGGCCATCGACAAGGCCTTCAAGCCAGCCATCGACGCGGCCATCGAGAAGGGCACGATCGTCTTCGACGAAATGAACCGGCTGGAGTGCAAGCGCTGGACGAAGGAGTCGGGCATGTGCAAGGTCATGTGCTCGGACACCGCCATGAAAGTGGCCGTAGACTGCGTGCAGATGTGCGGCGGCATCGGCTACATGCGGGATTTCCCGGTCGAGAAGTTCATGCGCGACGCCAAGATCACGCAGATCTACGAGGGGACGAACCAAATCCAGCGCAACGAGATCGCCATGATGATCATAAAGGAAGCGGCCTCGAAGCAGAAGGAAGCGGTCGCCGCCTAGCGCCTTGTCATCGAAAGCTTTTTGCCAAGGGCAAAAAGCAAGAGCCGGCCCCTCGGGGCCGGCTCTTGCCGTTTTGGGGGGCCGAGCCGTTCCTAGTCGGCCTTCTCCGCGGAAATCAGCCCGAGATCGATTCCCTTGACCACGGCTTCGGTGCGGTTGGACACGCCCAGCTTCTGGAACATGCTGTTGAGATGATTCTTGACCGTCTTGACGCTGCACTCGAGGCGAGCGGCGATCTCCTTGTTCGATTGGCCGCGGCCGAGCAGCGCCAGGACCTTGATCTCGGTCTTGGTGAGCGCGACCAGGGAAGCCTCGGAAGAGGAGTTGCCCATCTGGCGCAGGCCGTCGATGAGCTTGCTCATGACCGGCTGCGGGATCATGACTCCTTGGTTGGCGAAGGCCTTCAAGGCGTTGACCAGCTCGGAGGCCGGCAGCATCTTGGAGAGGTAGCCGTTGGCTCCGGCCTGGATGGCTTCCATCACGTGGGATTCGTCCTCGAATGAGGAGAGGATGAGGACGTTGGTCGTCGGGCAGTCGCGGTGGATCTGTCGCGTCGCCTCGATGCCGTCCATATGAGGGAGCTTGATGTCGAGGAGGATGACGTTGGGCTTGAGCTTTTTAACCAGCCGCAGCGCTTCCTGACCGTCGGCGGCTTCGCCGACGACCTCGATGGACTTCTCGTTTTCAAGCAAGTCCTTGATGCCTTCCCGGAAAAGGGTCTGATCGTCCGCGATCACGACGCTGATCTTCTTCTTGGCCACCTGTCGCTCTCCTTGACTGCCCGACGCGTCGCATAATATACAAAATATTTTCACTCGCGCCAGGGCAATCGCTTGGCGCGTCGTGAGGGGGGCTTTTTTTTGATATAATCGCCGCCGCGGCGCCGTAGCTCAGGGGTTAGAGCGAGCGTTTCATAAGCGTTAGGTCGGTGGTTCAAATCCACCCGGCGCCACCGATTTGCGGGCCTGCGTCATCGCGGGCCTTTTTATTGGCCGTTTCGTGACGCCGGTTTGACTTGCCGCTTTGTTTATAGATATAGTTGGTTCGACGTCCTTATATACATCGCGTCTATTCAGGAGAGGGACCACAATGGCCGAGACTCTCGTCGTCGTCAGCAAAGTCAAGAAGATCGTCAAGGACGCCGGTTTCCGCACGGGGGGCGATTATATCGACAGCCTCTCCAACAAGATCAGCAGCCTCATCCAGGCTTCCATCGAGAAGGTCAAGGCCGACGGCAAGAAGAAGACGCTCGGCGCCGAGGATCTGGCTTAAGACCAGGGACACCGTCGCGCATGCAAACGTTCAGGGATTTCATGGAGGCAGCCCTCTACGACCCTGAGCGCGGCTATTATAGCCGCCGCACGCCGACGGAGGATTTCTACACCGCTCCGGAGCTGCATCCCGCCTATGCCGGAGCGCTCGCGCGCGTCGTGGCCCAGCGCTTCGAGCTGATGAAGGCGGCCGGCGTCCCGGGGCCTTATTCTGTCGTGGAAATGGGCTGCGGCCAGGGGCGCCTCGGACGGGCGCTGCTCTGCGAGTTCAAGCAGAGGCACCCGGCCTGGGCGACGCAGACCCGCTACGTCCTCATCGAGCGTTCCCGCACGGCGCTGCTCGACGCCATCATGGCGGCCTCGCAGGTCCACGGGCAGGTGTTGGGCTACAGCCGCCTCGAGGAGCTCCTTCCCTGCTCCGGGATCTTCCTGTCCAACGAGCTGGTGGACGCCTTCCCGGTGCACCTGCTCGAGAAGCGCTCCGGGCGAGTCTTCGAGGTCTATGTCGAGGATTCCGGACGCACCGTGCTCTCCGATCTGTCCACGCCGGAGCTGGTCCCCCATGCTCAAGCGGTCGAGGCCAGCCTCGCCGAGGGCGAGCGCCATGCCGTCAATCTTGAAGCCCGCCGCTGGCTGCGCCTGGTCTCCCAGAAGCTCGAGGCGGGCTACGTCGTGACGATTGACTACGGCAAGCGCTTCGGCGCCAGCCCCAATCCTCCGCGGACGTTCTACCGGCACACCACCGATGAACTGGTGACCGACGGCAAGGGCCGCAAGGACATCACGGCCTCCGTCGACTTCGACGCCCTCATCGACGAGGGCGGCCGCTTGGGTCTCGGCTTGGAGCTTTACGGCTCGCTTTCTCGCTTCCTGCTCGAGGCCGGAATCGCGGATTGGATGCCGTCGGGAGACTCCGTGGCCGACCTCAAGGCTCGCACGAAAATCAAGACGCTCATCCATCCGGAAGGGATGGGCGAGGTCTTCAAGGTTTTGATCCAGAAGAGATCCCCGGAGCTGCCCCAATGATGAGCGCGTTCGCCGTCGTCTATGCCCTCACTCTCGTCGCCGTTCTTTTCGCGGCCGTGACGCTGATCGCGGCCAAGCTGCTTCGGCCGCGCGTGGAATACGCCCGGAAACTCTCCACCTACGAGTGCGGCATCCCGGCCGTCGGCACCACCGAGGTCAAGCTCAACATCCGCTTCTACGTCTTCGCCTTGCTGTTCGTGCTCTTCGACGTCGAGACGCTCTACGTCTATCCTTGGGCCGTCACGGCCAAGAGCCTGGGCACGCCGGCGATCGCGGAGATGGGAGTTTTCCTCGCGATTCTCTTCATCGGGCTGGCTTACGCCTGGGCCAAGGGCGCGCTGCAGTGGGAATAGGGGACTAGACCGAGAGATTCGACATGGGCATCGTCATCGAGAAGCTGCCGGGAATCACCAAGGGCCTGCCAGGCGGGGAACTCCTCCTGACGACGGCCGACTACTTCGTCGATCTGGGCCGCCGGGCGTCGCTTTGGCCGATGACGTTCGGCCTTGCCTGCTGCGCCATCGAAATGATGGGCTCCTATGCCTCGCGCTTCGATTTCGACCGCATGGGGGTCATTCCCCGCGCCAGCCCGAGACAGGCCGACGTGATGATCGTGGCGGGCACCGTCTGCAAGAAGATGGCCGAGCCGATCCTGGAGATCTATCACCAGATGCCCGAGCCGCGCTTCGTCATCTCGATGGGCTCTTGCGCCAACTGCGGCGGGCCCTATTACGACTCATACTCGGTGCTCAAGGGCGTGGACAGGATCGTGCCTGTCGACGTATACATCGCGGGCTGCCCTCCCCGTCCCGAGGCCCTGCAATACGCGGTGGTCAAGCTCCAGGAGAAGATCGCCCGCATGAAGCTCTCCCAAGCGGGAGGAGCCTCGCTCCAGCAGGAGCGAGGCAGCCGCGACGTCGTCGGCGGCGCGGCGCCCCAGCCGCTGCCCGGTTCGGAGACCGGGCCGCGCATCGAGGTCGGCTGAGATGACCCAAGACGAGCTTTACTCCAAACTGGCGGCGGAGCTGCCGCACCTTGAGAAGGCCCAGACGCAGGTCAAGGACTATCTCACGATGCGCCTTCCCTCGGCCGATCGCCTTCTCGAGACCGTCCGCGCCCTCAAGGAACGGCTGGGCTTCGATTACCTGGAGATGGTGAGCGCCACCGACTGGCTCGGGCCCGTCAAGCCGGAAGGCTACATCCGCAACCCGAACCCGATCGTCTTCATGGCCGAGGGGGCCACGCCGCAAAGCATCCCCACGGCGACGCCGAACTTCCCGTATCGTCCGATGATCGAGCTGGTCTGGATGCTCGCCAACATCCCGGAGAAGATCAGGCTCGTCCTCAAGCTGGAAGTGCCGCGCGAAGACGCCGCGGTCCCGAGCCTTTGCGGCCTCTTCAAGGCGGCCGACTGGCAAGAGCGCGAGATCTACGATTTGATGGGCGTGGCCTTCACGGGCCATCCCAATCTGACGAAGATCCTCACGCCGGAGTTCCTCCAGGGCCATCCGTTGCGCAAGGATTACGTCCACGTCAAGGACCGCTTCGATGAATAAAGGAGCCATGGCCCCAGACCAGGAGCAGGACACGCCCTTGAAGTCGGACTCGATGTTCATCAATCTTGGCCCGCAGCACCCGTCGACCCACGGCGTGCTTCGCGTCGGCCTGACCATCGATGGAGAAATGATCACCAAGGCCGTGCCCGACGTCGGCTATCTCCACCGAGGCACGTCCAAGCTCGCCGAGGTCCGCGGCTACCATCACTGCGTCGTCCTCACGGACCGCTGGGATTACGTCTCCGCGATGCCCAACAACCTGGTCTTCTGCCTGGCCGCGGAACGCCTGATGGGGCTAAATGTGCCGCCGCGCGGCGACGTCCTGCGCGTGCTCATGTGCGAGCTCAACCGCATCGCCAGCCACCTGCTGTTCTTCGGGACCTACGGCATCGACATCGGCGCCTTCACGCCGTTCCTCTACGCTTTCCGCGAACGAGAGATGATCCTCGACCTCTTCGAGATGGTCAGCGGCGCGCGCCTGACCTACAACTACATCCGCCTCGGCGGCGTGATGGTGGATGTGACCGACGAGTGGGTGGCCAAGTGCCGCGAGTTCATCGAGTACTTCAAGCCGCGACTCGACGAGTACGACACGCTCCTCACTTATAATCCGATCTTCATGGCGCGCACCGAGAAGGTCGGCCTCATCCCGCCGCAGACGGCGGTCAACTGGGGCCTCTCGGGCCCCAACCTGCGCGGGTCGGGCGTCAATTACGACGTGCGCAAGGCCGACCCGTATTGCGGCTACGAGCAATACGACTTCGAGATTCCGCTGGGCAAGACCGGCTCTTGCTGGGATCGCTACTTCTGTCGCGTCTCGGAGATGCGCCAGTCGGTGCGCATCGTCTTGCAGGCTCTCGACAAGCTCGCGCCGGGACCGGTCATGGCCCCCGGAGTGGCGAAGGTGCCCAAGCCCCAGCCGGGCGAGGCGTACGCTCACGTCGAGGGCGCGCGAGGCGACCTGGGCATCTTCCTCGTCTCCGACGGCCAGGCAAGCCCCTATCGCATGCACGTGAAGGCGCCGTCCTTCATGAATCTGGCCATCCTCCAGGAGCTGCTGGTCGGCAACAAGGTCTCCGACGTGATCGCCATCCTGGGGTCGACCGACATCGTCTTGGGCGAGGTGGACCGTTAAATGAGCGAACCGGCGAAGGAAAAGGAAGCCGTACCGGCGGCGACGCCAGCGAATGTCGTGCCGGCCGGGGCGGCGGCAGCGCCGGCGGCCGCCGCGGGCACCGTCGCCCCGAAGCCGGCGCCGAAAGCCGCCGCCAAGCCCCTGCCCACGCCCGTCTTCAACGAGCGCCACGGCAAGCTCATTTTGAATTCCCGCTACTGGCCCACCGAACTGTGGAAGAGCCCTTGGTCGCTGCCCAGCTACCGCAAAGGAGCGCTGGTGCTCTTCGGCCTCATCGCCGGCATCCTCCTCACCGGCGCCGCCGTGGGGGAGCTCTCGCGCTGGGCGGATAAGCTCTACGCCTTGATCGCCGCCTTCGTCGCGGCCCGGCATTGGCCCGCCGTGACGACCGACGCGGTCTGGGACCTCATCAAGATCCTGATCGTGCTGCACGTCGTGCTTATCAACGGCCTCTGGGCCATCTGGTGGGAGCGCAAGATCTCCGCGCACATCCAGTCCCGCGTCGGACCGACTTACGCGGGAGGCTGGCACGGCTGGGCTCAGACTCTCCTCGACGGCGTCAAGCTGCTGCTCAAAGAGGACATCACGCCGACGGCCGCCGACAAGTGGGTGCACGCCCTGGCCCCGGCGATCGTCGTGGCGCCCGTGATCATTGCCTTCGCCCCGGTGACCTTCGGCAAGCAGCTGGCGGCGGCGAACCTCGACATGGGCGTGCTCTACATCTTCGCCTTCGCGGGGATCTCCGTCATCGGCGTCATCATGGCCGGCTGGGCGTCCGGCAACAAGTACTCGCTGCTCGGCGGCCTGCGCGCTTCCGCGCAGCTCGTCAGCTACGAGCTGCCTCGCGGCTTTTCGATCGTCCCGGTCCTGATGTTCGCCGGCTCCCTGAACCTCTCCACCATCGCCGACGCGCAAGCGGGCTACTGGCACGGCTTGCCCCGCTGGTTCATCTTCTATCCGGTGATCGGGCCGCTCGCCTTCGTGATCTTTCTCATCGCCTCGGTCGCGGAGACCAACCGCACCCCCTTCGACATCCCGGAGGCCGAGTCCGAGCTCGTGAGCGGCTTTCATACGGAATATTCGGGTATGAAGTGGTCGATCTTCTTCCTGGCCGAATACGGCTACGTCCTGCTCGCCTCGTTTTTGCTGGCGACGTTTTTCCTCGGCGGCGGCGCCTCTCCCTTCGCCTTCGACCACGTGATCCCGAGCTGGATTTGGATGCTGGGCAAGGCGATGCTGATGATGTTCACGTTCCTCTGGATTCGCTGGACGTTCCCGCGCTTGCGCGCCGACCAGCTGATGGATTTCAACTGGAAGTTCCTGCTCCCCTGGAGCTTCGCCAATATCGCCTTCGCGGGCCTGTTCCTCCTCTTCCGATGATCGAATACTTCTCGAAGGTCTTTCGCGGCGCCTGGGCCACCGTGGCCGGGATGATGGTGACGCTCAAATACATGGTCAAGCCCTCCGTCACGGTGCATTATCCGACGGAGAAGCTCGTGCCTTTCGAGCGCTTCCGGGGGGCGCTGCTTTTCGACCCGGGCACCTGCATCTCCTGCAATCTGTGCGTGAAGGCTTGCCCCTCGACCTGCATCACGCTCGAGAACGCCACCATCCCCGACCCCAAGAATCCCGCGATCAAGAAAAAGGTCGCCAAGGTGGACTGGTACACCATCGATTTCGGCAAATGCAACTTTTGCCGGCTTTGCGAGGAATCCTGCCCGACCAAGCCGAAGTCGGTCTGGCATTCGCTCGACTACGAGGTCGTGTTCTTCTCCCGCGACGAGATGGTCCGGTGCTGGAAGGCGGGCACGAAGTTCGTCGGCCAGTATTGGGACCGCAAAGAGAAGGCCTTCAAGGATCCCGAGGGACAGATTCAGATCCAAGACGTGCAGGCGAGGCGCTAGATGCTCGAACAGATCGTCTTCTATTCGCTGGCCGCGCTGATCACCGCGTCGGCCCTTATGGTCGTGACGGCGAGGAACACAGTGCACTCCGCCCTGTTCTTGGGCCTGTGCTTGGCCGGCGTGGGGGGGATTTTCGCGCTGCTCGGAGCCGATTTTCTTTTCGCAGGCCAGATCATGGTCTATGTCGGCGGCATCGCCGTCCTGATCATGTTCGTGGTCATGCTCCTCGGCCGGGCCTCCGACCTGCACCTGCGACAGATGAACAAGCAGTGGGCGGCGGCGCTGCTGGTCTGCGCCGCCTCGCTGGCCGGGTTCTGGAAGATCGTGCGGATGGCGGGCGGGGCCCTCGCGACGGCGCCGGTCAAGCCGACGACCGGCCCGCTGGGTCTCATCATGATGGGCGACTACGCCCTGCCTTTCGAGCTCGTCTCCCTGGTGCTGACCGGGGCGCTGCTCGGGGCGATCTTTTTCTCCCGCAGCGAGAAAAGCCAATGAACCTGGGAAGCTACGTCGCTCTGTCGGCCGCGTTGTTTTTGATCGGGGTCTTCGGCGCCCTGACCCGGCGCAACATCATCGGCATTCTCATGGCCATCGAGCTCATGTTCAACGCCGCCAACATCAACCTGGCCGCTTTCAACCGATATCTGCATCCGGGCGGCATCATCGGCCAGACCCTGGCGCTCTTCATCATCAGCATCGCCGCCGCCGAGGTCGTGGTCGGCCTGTCGCTGGTCCTGGCGATCTACCGCAACACCGACACCGTCTACGTCGAGGACTACAACCTGCTCAAGGGATAAGCCCATGCTTGAACACGTCTACCTCATCCCGCTGATCCCGCTATTCGCCTCCCTGGTCATCCTTCTGGGCTTCAAGGAGGACCCGCACTCTCCGGCGCCCTACCTCGGCCTCGCGGCGATGGGCTGGTGCCTGCTGCAGGCCGTCTCGATCTTCTGGGGCGTGGCCGGGGGCCGCATCGTTCTGCCTTACGAAGCCAGCATCAATTGGTTTCCCCTGGCGACCGAGGTGGCCGGCAAGGCGTTTTCCTACCAGATGCCGATCGGCGTCCTTATCGACGGCCCGGCGGCCGTGATGCTCGTCGTCGTGACGCTGGTGAGCTTCCTCGTCCAGCTCTATTCGCTCGGCTACATGCACGGCGATTCGCGCTTCAGGCGCTACTACGCCTTCCTCTCTTTCTTCACGGCTTCGATGCTGGGCCTGGTCGTTTCCAACAATCTCCTGGTCACGTTCATGTGCTGGGAGCTGGTGGGCGTCTCCTCTTACCTGCTCATCGGCTTCTGGTTCGAGAAGCCCGGGCCCGCGTACGCTTCCAAGAAGGCGTTCATGACGACGAAGCTCGGCGACTGCGGCCTCTACCTGGCGCTCCTCTTCATCTTCACGAAGGTCGGCAGCTTCCAGATCGATCAGGTCCGCGAGTTCGCGACCCGCGGATATTTCGGGATGGGCGCGGCGACGGCGATCGGCTTCGGCCTGCTGTGCGGCTGCGCCGGCAAGTCGGCGCAATGGCCCCTCTTCATCTGGCTGCCCGATGCCATGGAGGGCCCGACGCCGGTGTCGGCCCTCATCCACGCGGCCACCATGGTGGCCGCCGGCATCTACCTCATCGCCAAGACGTACTTCATCTTCCTGGCCGCCCCGATCGCGATGGAGGCCGTGGCCTGGATCGGCCTCATCACGGCTTTTCTCGCGGCGTCGATGGCCTTGGTCTCCTACGACATCAAGCGCGTCCTCGCCTTCTCCACCGTTTCCCAGCTCGGCTTCATGATGTGCGCGCTGGGGGCGGGGGGCTACACCGCCGGCCTGTTCCATCTGACCACGCACGCTTTCTTCAAGGGCCTCCTCTTCTTGGGCGCGGGCTCGGTGATCCATGCCGTGCACACCAACGATATGCGCTCGATGGGCGGCCTGTCGAAAAAGATGCCCATCACGTTCCTGACGATGCTCGCGGCGACTCTGGCCATCTCCGGCGTTTGGCCCTTTGCGGGCTATTTCTCCAAGGACATGATCCTTGAAAGCGTCTATCATCACAGCCCCGTCATGTTCTACTTGCTGACCGCGGCCGCCTTGATGACGGCCTTCTACATGTTCCGCTTGATCTCCATGACCTTCCTGGGCCCCGACCGCGACCACGAGAAGCACCACCACGCGCACGAGTCTCCGCTGGTGATGACCGTGCCCCTCATGGTCCTCGGCCTCCTGTCCGTCGTCGCCGGCGCCGCACTGGCCCACGACGGCTTCGTGGAGCGCCTGCTGTCGTTCCCGATGCCGCAGACGCCGGGGCCGGAGTTTCCGAGGGCTCTGGGCCTGGGCGTCAGCGCCTTGGTCTTGTGTTCGCTGGCCCTGTCCTGGTTCCTCTACGGGCGCGGCGACTTCTCGATCGCCGAGGCCGTTAAGAAGCGCTTTTCCGCCGTCTTCAACGTCCTCGAGGGCCGTTATTATTTCGACCAGTTGTTCCTGGGTCTGGTCGCCGTCGCCGACGGCGCGGCCAAGCTCGCCTTCTGGATCGACGCGCGCGTCATCGACCAGACGTTCGTCGACGGCTGGGGGTTGCTCATGCGGGTGTTCTCGGAGCTCAGCGCCTTGTTCGACGGCCTCTTCATCGACCGCACGGTGGACGGCTTCGGGGGCTTGAGCTCGGACCTGGGCACGGGCCTGCGCGCCTTGGTCGCCGATGGGCAGGTGCAGGAGTATTTGCTGTACGCGGCGATCGCCGTGAGCTTGGCCACGATCTTCATCTTGTCGCGTTGAGCAAGGATTTGACGGAAGCAAATTCAATGAGGAAGCAGGGGTCTAACGTATGAACATGCTGAGCCTGGTCACTTTCATTCCCTTGGCGGGGGCGCTGCTCGTCCTGGCGCTGCCCAAGGAGCGCGTCAAGGCGATCCAAGCGACGGCGCTGGCGAGCGCCGGGGCCTCCCTGGCCCTGTCGATCGCGCTGATCCCGCTGTTCAACCGGGGCTCGGCCGACATGCAGTTCGTCGAGCGGCTGTCCTGGATCCCCTCGATGGATATCCACTATGTCCTCGGCGTCGACGGCCTCTCCTTCCCGCTGCTGCTGCTGACGACCTTCATCAGCTTCATCGCCCTGATCGGGTCGCTGGGCATCAAGGAGCGCGTCAAGGAGTATTTCTTCTGGTTCCTGGTCCTGGAAGTGGGCATGCTCGGCGTCTTCGAGGCCCTCGACCTCGTGCTTTTCTACGTGTTCTGGGAGCTCTGCCTCGTCCCGATGTATTTCCTGATCGGCATCTGGGGCGGCCCGCGCAAGGAGTTCGCCGCGATCAAGTTCTTCCTGTATACCCTGGCCGGCTCCGTTTTCATGCTGCTGGCCATCCTGGCCGTCTACTTCAACACGGCCCCGCACACCTTCGACATGATCGCCTTGATGAAGGCCCACTCCGCTTGGAGCCTGAAGTTCCAGATCCTGGTATTCCTGGGCTTCTACCTGGCCTTCGCTATCAAGATTCCGGCCTTCCCGTTCCATACCTGGCTGCCGTTGGCGCACGTCGAGGCGCCGACCGCCGTTTCCGTCATCCTGGCCGCCGTGCTGCTCAAGATGGGCCTCTACGGCCTGCTGCGCGTCTGCTACGAGATGCTCCCGCTGGGCTTTCACTGGTTCCTGCCCTTCCTGATCGCCATCGCCGTAATCAACATCGTCTACGGCGCCCTGTGCGCCATGGCGCAGACGGACATGAAGAAGATGGTCGCCTATTCCTCGGTCAACCACATGGGCTACTGCCTGCTGGGCGTGGCCGGCGTCTCGGCGATCGGATTTTCGGGCGCCGTGCTCCAGATGATCAACCACGGCATCATCACCGGCTCCCTGTTCCTTCTCGTCGGCGTGATCTACGACCGCGCCCATACGCGCGACATCTCGGCCTTCGGCGGCCTCGCCGCCCGGGTGCCGATCTATGCCGGCCTGATGTTTTTGGCCTGCTTCGCCTCCCTGGGCCTGCCCGGGCTGGCGGGCTTCGTCAGCGAGTTCATGTGCTTCCTCGGGGGCTTCGCGCAGTGGAAGATCTATACGGCGATCTCGGTGCTGGGCGTGCTCGCCACGGCGGCCTTTTTCCTGCGCATGATGGAGAAGGTCTTCCTCGGGCCGCTCAACAACAAGTGGGCGGGACTTTCCGACATGAGCGCTCGCGAACTGTGCTCGATCGTGCCGCTGACCGTGCTGACCATCGCTTTCGGCGTCTGGCCGAAGCTCGCGTTGGCCTTCATCAATACCACGGCGGTGCAGATGGCCGGCCTCTTCAAATAAGCGATGAGCAACCTCCACCTCCTCTCCCCGGAGCTGGCCCTGGGCGGCATGGCCCTCGGCCTGATGGTCGCCGACCTTTTTGTGGCAGCCAAGCACGGCCGGCTCCTCTACCATTTGGGGTGGCTGGTCTCGATTCTGGCGCTGGTGATGGTCGGCTACACCATCTCGAACTCCGCCGCGGGACAGGGCGTGGGCAGCCTGTGGGCCGTGGACCCGATGAGCCAGTTCTTCAAGATGCTCATCCTGCTGACGACCGTCCTCTGCCTGCTGATGGGGCTGGAGTACAAGGATTTGCCGCCGGCTCACGCGGGGACGTTCGTCTGCCTGCTCCTTTTTTCGGCGGTCGGGATGATGCTGCTGGTCTCTTCCGTCGACTTGCTTCTGACCTTCGTGGCCCTCGAGCTCATCTCGCTGACCTCCTTCATCCTGGCCGGTTTCGAGCGGCGCAACCACAAGTCCAACGAGGGCTCGGTCAAGTATTTCCTGTTCGGAGCGTTCTCCTCGGCCATCATGGCCTACGGCATCTCGCTTTTCTACGGCGCCACGGGCACCACGAGGCTGGTCGGCGTCGGCCACGACGGCGGGCCGATGTTCCTGCTCGGCTTGCTGATGATCCTGCTGGGCTTCTGCTTCAAGGCCTCGATCGCGCCCATGCACTTCTGGGTGCCTGACGCTTACGAAGGGGCACCGACTCCCGTGACGGCCTTCCTGTCCTTGGCGCCCAAGATCGCCACCCTGGGCGCGATGGTGCGCCTCTTCACGGTTCTGCTGCCCGCTTCGGCTTTCAACCTGACCACGCTCTTCGTGGTCCTGGCCGCGGCGACGATGACCGTGGGCAACTTCACGGCGTTTTTCCAGAACAACGTCAAGCGCCTCCTCGCCTACTCCTCGATCGCGCAGGCGGGCTACATCCTCATCGGGATCGCTTCCGGCAATACGATCGGCACCGAGGGCGTGCTGCTCTATTCCTTCGTCTACGTCGCCATGAACATCGGGGCCTTCGCCGTCGCCCAGTCCGTCGCCTCGCGCAGCGACGGGGCCGGCGCCTATGACCTGGAGGCTTTCAATGGCCTGGCGCGGCGCTCTTTCGGCCTGGCCCTGGCGATGGCGTTCTTCCTGCTCTCGCTTTCCGGTATCCCGCCCTTGGCCGGGTTCATCGGCAAGTTCTATATCTTCTCGGCGGCCGTCCAGTCGGGCCATATGGGCCTGGCCGTCATCGCCGTGATCAATAGCGTGGTTTCCGTCTACTACTACATGCGGGTGGTTTACCACATGTTCTTCAAGCCGGCTGCCGACGAGACGCCTCTAGCCGTCGGGCCTTTCCTTTATGGCGGCTTGGCCATCGCCATGGCCGGCATCCTGGCCTTCGGCGTCTACCCCGAGCCGCTGGTCGCCAGCGTCCAAGCCTCGGCTCAATACCTGCCCTGAGGCCGCCTCGTTTCATGCTAGAATAGGCCAATGTTGGCTCCTTTGGCCGTTTGTTTGCTCGCCCTGACGCCCGCCCGCGCCTCCCTCGACGGCTCCAACTCGCCTACGCTCACGCTCTTGAACCGCACGGCCGCCCAGGACACGGCCGCGGCGGGCGCGACGCGCCCCGAGGACTCCAAGGAGCAGGCCTCTCAGGCCTTCACCGGAGGCAGCCCCGCCGCTTCGGCGCCTCTGCCTACCGGCACGGCCGCCAACGGGCAATCCTACATCATGGTCGGCCAAAGCCCCATCCAGGGCATCAGCATCTATACCCCGAAGCTCGATCCGAGCGGCCACGGGACCACCGGCCAGCCTACGGCCCGGGATTTCATCAGCCGCAAGAAGGTCTTCGGCGCGGGGGCCCTTGGCGCGGCCGCCGTGGTCGGAGGCTTGATGGCGGGCGGGGGCTTGGGAGCGGCCCTGCTCGTGCTCGGCGGAGCGCTGCTCGGCGTCGCGGCGCTTTTTGGCTGGCTCAACCACAAGCTCAAGAAGGGCAAGCGCTGAGGACGCGCCGCCTGGATGAGCGGGCCGCGCGACCTCATCTTAGCCGCTGCCGCGACCGGCTCCTTCCTGCTTTGCCTCTCCGTGGCCAGCCGCTGCAGGCCTTCCCCGGCGCCTCGCTGGGCCGCTGAAACGGCCGCCCAGGCCGCGACCGGCGGCGACGGCGGCGTCACGCCCGCTTATCAGCGCCTCTGGAGCACGCCCCAAGACTACCTCGCCGACTACGGCTTCGAGAACTTCAACCGGGACCGCCTCTCGGTCCATTATCAGGTCCCGCGCTGGGCCCTGGGCCCATATGAAGCGCAGTTCGGCTACCGGCCGGCCGAAGCCGCCGCCATCTCCGACTCCGCGCGAGCCGCGGCCTATTTCGAATCTCGCGGTTTCCGGGTGCTCAGGCCCGGAGTGGTGGCCGTCGACATGCCGCAGCTGGTACGAAAGAACGCTGCGCTCGTGCGGCCCGTGGCCGCCGCCCTGGACCGCACCGCGCGCCTGCGCTCCTACGGCTCCGACGACGTCATCGGCGCGGCCGCCTCCTTGGTGCAGACCGCCATCCGCTATCAGGTGCCGGCCCTTGAGGTCGACGGCCGCGACACGGCGGGCGTGCTGCAGCCGGTATCCGTGCTCGTGCGCGGCTTCGGTGACTGCGACACCAAGACCGGGCTGCTGGCGTCGCTTCTGGCCAACTGGCCGCGCATGCGCATGCTGGGAGTCGCCTTGCCCGGGCACTATCTCATGGGCGTGCTGCGCCTGCCCGGCCAGGGCGACGCCTATGTGGAGTACGACGGGCTCGATTACGACCTCGTCGAGGCCGCCGGCCCGGCCTGGCTTCCGATCGGCATGGTCTCCGAGCACACGATGGCGCTGCTCGAGGCAGCCGACGGCTACCGCATCGATCCGTTCTTCTAGGAGAAAGACATGTTTTTCACCCACATCCTCGTCGGCTTGTTCGACTTCACGCTCGCCGTGGTCATGTCCGCGCTGATCATCTTCCTCACTTACCGGGTCTTCATCGCCGCCAATCCGGACTTCGACATGGAGGAGGAGATCCGCAAGGGCAACGTCGCCGTCGGCACGCTCGTGGCCGCGATCCTCTTCGCCGCGTCCATGATCCTCCAGAAGGGGATGGATTCCGTCGTCGGCATGGTGCGCCTGCGCCTGATCGCGCCGGCGGAGACGGGCTTCACGCTTTGGCAGCTGCTGTGGCTTTGCCTTGGGCAGCTGGCCATGTCGATGGTCCTGGCGCTTCTGACCGTCTCCATCACCCTGCGCCTCTTCGGGCGCCTGGCCCGGGTGCGCGGCTGGCGGCCGGGAGCGGAGCTGCAAAGAGGCAATCTCGCCGCCGGAATCCTGCTTTCCGCAGCCGTCGTGGTCGCGTCCCTCTACGTCGGCGAGGGCGTCAGCGCCCTCTCCAAGGCCCTGACGCCGCAGCCCGTGATCGGGCAAGTCCAGATCATGCGCTGACCGTCAAAAAATCGTTGAAATAGCGTCATTTTTTAAAATTGACTCCCTGATGACGATTAGTTAGAATGGGCCATTCCCCTAGGCCATGCCCGCATCCGATTCCCGCCGCGATTTCGAAAAGCGCTTCCAGGAGCTTCATCCCGCCTTGCGCCCGGAGGAAGCGGCCGTCGAGGCCAATCGCTGCCTGTACTGCTATGACGCCCCCTGCGTGCGGGCCTGCCCCACGCACATCGACGTCCCGCGCTTCATCAAGCAGATCGCGTCGGGAAACCTGAGCGGCTCGGCCAAGACGATCCTCGAGGCCAACGCCTTCGGCCACTCCTGCGCCCGGGCCTGTCCGGTGGAGGTCCTGTGCGAAGGCGCCTGCGTCTACCACGATTGGCAGGAACGTCCCATCTCCATCGCCGCCCTGCAGCGCCGGGCCACCGATTTTCTACAGGCGCAAGGGCGCTCGCCGTTCGCGCCCGGCCCCGACGCCGGCTTCAAGGTCGCCGTCGTAGGCGCGGGGCCCGCGGGCCTTTCCTGCGCGGCCTATCTGCGCCGCCTCGGCTACGGCGTGACCGTCTTCGATCGCGAAAAGACGCCGGGCGGCCTCAACACCTTCGGGATCGCGCAATACAAGATGTCGAAGGAAGTCTCGCTCGACGAGATAGAACGAATCCTCAAGCTCGGCATCGAGCTCAAGCTGGGCGTCGAGATCGGCAAGGACCTCCCGGCCGCGCGGCTGCTCTCAGATTTCGACGCGATCTTCCTGGGCGTCGGCCTGGGGGCCACCAAGGCCCTCGGCGTCAAGGGAGAGGCCCTGGACGGCGTGTGGGACGCCCTCTCCTTCATCCGCCACGTCAAGGACCGCGATCTCAAGCCCCTGGGCCAAAGCGAGTGCACCGTCGTCATCGGCGCCGGAAACACCGCCATCGACGCCGTCACGCAGTCCAAGCGGGCCGGCGCGCGCCGCGTGGTCATGGCCTACCGACGCGGCGAGGCGGACATGGGCGCTTACGGCTTCGAATACGCCCTGGCCAAATCCGACGGCGCGCAATTTCTTTGGAACGCCGCGCCCGTCGAAGTCCTCGGGCGCCGGCGCGTCGAAGGCGTCGCCTTCGAAAAGACCGCGGTGCGCGGCGGCAAGGTCGTCTCCCTGCCCCGCAGCCGCTTCACCGTCGCCTGCGACCGCGTGATCAAGGCCATCGGGCAAAGCAAGCTCGCGGGCCTGGCCGGCGAGCTCGGGCTGCGGCTGGCGGCCGACGGGCGCATCGCCGTCGAGGCCCGGACCCTGCGCACCTCCCAGCCGCGGATCTTCGCGGGCGGCGACTCCGTCAACGGGGGTAAAGAGGTGGTCAACGCCGCCGCCGACGGCAAGCGGGCCGCCTACGGCATCCACCTGGCCCTGCGGCCGGGGGCCCCGGTCCCCGCCGGCAACGAGTATTGGGTCTCCACCATCGACGGCCGCCGCGTGGCGCCGATCCCGCAAAAAGAGCTGATCCATGGCTGATCTTTCCACCGACTGCGCCGGCATAAAGTCTCCGAACCCGTTTTGGCTGGCCTCGGCGCCGCCGACCAACTCCGGCGAGCAGGTCATGCGCGCCTTCGAGTACGGCTGGGGGGGGGCGGTCTGGAAGACGCTGGGCCAGGACCCGCCCGTCATCAACGTCACCTCGCGCTACGGCAGCCTGGATATCGGGGGCCAGAAGGCCGCGGGCTTCAACAACATCGAGCTGATCACGGACCGTCCGCTCGAGGACAATCTGCGCGAGATCTACCAGGTCAAGAAGCGCTTCCCGAAAAACGCCGTCGTCGCCTCGCTCATGGTCCCCTGCGAGCGGCAAGCCTGGCACGACATCGTGGCTAAGGTCATCGACGCGGGCAGCGACGGCATCGAGCTGAACTTCGGCTGCCCGCACGGCATGAGCGAGCGCGGGATGGGGTCGGCGGTCGGGCAGGTGCCCGAATACGTCCAGATGGTCACCGAGTTCGTCAAGGAGAAGTCGACGATCCCGGTCCTGGTCAAGCTCACCCCGAACGTGGCCGACGTCCGCTACCCCGCCCGCGCCGCCAAGGCCGGCGGCGCCGACGGCGTCTCGCTGATCAACACCATCAACTCCATCGTCGGCATCGATCTCGAGACGCTCAAGCCGAAGTTCTCGGTGGGCGGCAAGCTCGCCCACGGCGGCTATTGCGGTCCGGCGGTCAAGCCGATCGCCCTCAATATGGTGAGCCAGATCGCCAACGATCCGCAGACCCAGGGCCTGCCCATCTCCGGCATCGGCGGCATCTCGACTTGGGCCGACGCCGTCGAATTCATGCTTCTGGGCTCCTCCTCCGTGCAGCTGTGCACGGCCGTCATGCACTACGGCTTTCGCATCATCGAGGAGCTCACGGCAGGGCTTGAGGACTGGATGGAGGCGCGGGGCTTTGCGAAGATCTCGGAGTTCGTGGGGCGTTCGGCGCCGAGCATCGTCGAATGGAAGCAGCTCAACCTCCACCACAAGACGGTGGCCCGCATCGACCGCGACCGGTGCATCGGCTGCGATCTGTGCTACGTGGCCTGCAACGACACGGCGCACCAGTGCATCGTCCTGCCCAAAGCGAAGGGCAAGGCCGCCCGCAAGCCCATCGTCATCGAGGAGGACTGCGTCGGCTGCAATCTCTGCTCGATCGTCTGTCCGGTGGACGGCTGCATTACGATGACGGAGATAGCGACCGGCCTTGAGCCGCTGACGTGGGAGCAGCATGTCAAGGGCGGCCGCTACAGCGACGTCTACCGCCGGATGCACGGGCAGCCGTCGACGGCCAAGCGGCCCGGGAAGAGCCTTTCGAATGCCGCCTGAAACGGACAACCTCAAGCTGGAAGAGCTTTACCTGGCCGATCAGGGCGACCGCTCCAAGGTCTACGACTCGCCCGCCGGGCTCAAGGACCTCGAGCAGCGCGACGCCATGCGCCGGGCCCTGGTCGGCGAGATGATCTCGCGCGGCGAGGTGAGCACGCCCAACGACCTCTACCACGCCGCCGTCATCCTCCTGCACGGAGGCGAGCCGACGCAGTTCCTGACGGCCCACCGCTTCGCCTGCATGGCGGCGATCAACGGCCACCGGCCGTCTCGCTGGCTCATGGCCGCGACGCTCGACCGCTTCCTCATGGCCGTGGGCCAGCCGCAGGTCTACGGCACGCAATTCGAGCACGACCGGCAGTCCAATCAGTATCAGCTGCGCCTGCCCATCGACGACGCGCAGATCCTCTCTTTCGAGAAGAAGTTCTTCAACGTCCCGACCGTTTCCGAGCGGCTGTCCCAGCTCAACGGCCGGCTGTCCAACAAATGAACCACTGCGGAGGCCCTTCCATGTCGCGAACCGTGCGCTGCGGACTCATCCAGACGTCGTGCGATTGGTCCACCCCCAAGCACTCCCTCAAGGAGATCAAGAAGAAGATGATCGACAAGCACGTGCCGATCATCGAGAAGGCCGGCAAGGACGGCGTGCAGATCCTCTGCATGCAGGAAATCTTTTACGGGCCCTATTTCTGCGCCGAGCAGGACGACAAGTGGTACGATACGGCCGAGCCCATCCCCGGCCCGACGACCAAGCTCATGCAGAAGCTGGCCAAGAAGCACAAGATGGCGATCGTCGTCCCGATCTACGAGACGCCCGCCGTCGGGACCTATTACAACACGGCCGCCGTCATCGACGCCGACGGCGAGATCCTGGGGATCTACCGCAAGAACCACATCCCGCATTGCGCGCCCGGCTTCTGGGAGAAGTTCTACTTCAAGCCCGGGAACCTCGGCTATCCGGTCTTCCAGACGAAATACGCGAAAGTGGGCGTCTATATCTGCTATGACCGGCACTTCCCGGACGGCGCGCGCATCCTGGGCCTGGGCGGCGCCGAGATCGTCTTCAATCCCTCGGCGACCGTCGCCGGGCTTTCCGAATATCTCTGGAAGCTCGAGCAGCCGGCCCACTGCGTGGCCAACCAGTATTTCCTGGGCGCCATCAACCGCGTCGGACGCGAGAAGCCGTGGAACATCGGCGAGTTTTACGGCCAGTCCTATTTCTGCGACCCGCGCGGGCAGATGCTGGCCGTCGGACCCCGCGACAAGGACGCGCTGGTGACCGCCGATATCGATCTCGACGAGATCCTGGAGGTCCGCAAGACCTGGCAGTTCTTCCGCGACCGCCGGCCGGAGACCTATCAGCCGCTCGTCGAGCAATTGCCCTGATCGAGACCGACTAGCGTGATCGACGCGCTGTTCGACTCCGAGATCCTGGAGCACGCCGCAGACCTCTCCGGCTCGCGCTACTGGAACGCCGACATCGCCGCCACGGCCAGAAGCGAGCGCTCCTGGGCCATGAAGGACATCATGGTCCTCTGGATATCGATGTGCGCCTGCGTGCCGACCTACATGCTCGCCTCCTCGCTCATCGCGGAGGGGATGAACTGGTGGCAGGCCGTGGGCACGATCTTCCTCGGCAACTGCATCGTGCTCATCCCGATGGTGCTCAATGCCCACGCGGGAACGAAATACGGCATCCCGTTTCCCGTCTACTGCCGCCCGGCCTTCGGCGTACGCGGCGCCAATGTGCCGGCGCTGCTGCGCGCTCTGGTGGCTTGCGGCTGGTTCGGCATCCAGTCCTGGATCGGCGGCTGGGCGATCTTCAAGCTCCTGGCCATTTATTTCCCGTCGCTGCAGGCTTGGCCGTCGAATATCGCCGGCATCTCCTTGCCCGAAGCGCTGTGCTTCCTCGCCTTCTGGGCGGTGAACATGGTCGTGATCTACAAGGGAGTGGAGTCGATCCGGTTCCTGCTCAACGTCAAGGCCCCTCTCCTCGTCGCCCTGGGCTTGGCGCTTCTGGGTTGGGCATACGTGCGAGCCGGAGGCTTCGGGCCGATGCTCCACGCGCCCTCGGCCTTCGCGCCGGGGCAGCCCAAGGCCGGTCGGTTCTTCTCCTTCTTCGCGCCCGCCCTGACCGGCATGATCGGCTTCTGGGCCACGCTCTCGCTCAACATCCCGGATTTCACCCGCTACGCTCACTCCCAGAAGGACCAGATCCTCGGCCAAGCGCTGGGGCTGCCGGCGACGATGGGGCTGTTTTCCTTTATCGGCGTGGCCGTGACGTCGGCGACGGTCGTCATCTACGGCCAGAGCATCTGGGATCCCGTGGTTCTCATCACCAAGTTCACCAACCCCGTCGTGCTCGCGATCGCCCTGGCGGCGCTTTGCATCGCCACGCTGGCGACCAACATCGCCGCCAACGTCGTCAGCCCCGCCAACGACTTCGCGCATCTTTGGCCGACGCGCATAGGCTTTAAGACGGGCGGCCTGATCACGGGCCTCATCGGCATCGCCATGCAGCCTTGGAAGCTCATCGCCGACCCGAGCGGCTACATCTTCAAGTGGCTCGTCGCCTACTCCTCGCTGCTCGGCTCCATCGGGGGAATCCTGATCTGCGACTACTTCCTCATTCGTCGCTGCCGGCTCAGCGTCTCGGATCTATACTCCAGCGAAGGCCGCTACTGGCACAAGGCCGGGGTCAACCCCAAGGCCATGCTCGCCCTCGTGCTGGGAATCCTGCCGCTTGTGCCGGGCTTTCTGGGGACCGTGGGCCTGGCGTCTGTCGCTCACGGCTGGATCACGCTTTACAACTACGCCTGGTTCATCAGTTTCGCCGTCTCTTTCGCCGCGTATCGGGCTCTGACGCCCGTGGAGGCCTGACCATGTCCTACGAACTCGTCATCAAGGGCGCGACCGTCATCAGCGCCGCCGACACCTTCGTCGCCGACCTCGCCGTCGAGCACGGCAAGATCGCCGCCCTCGGCCGCATCGAACCGAACGGCTCCCGCGTCGTCGACGCGCGCGGCTGCGTGGCCGTGCCTGGCGGCATCGACGTCCACACCCATTTCGACATGCCCTTCATGGGCGCGACGACGGCCGACGACTTCACCAGCGGCTCGACCGGCGCGGTCTTTGGCGGCACCACGACGGTCGTCGATTTCGCCATCCAAAAGAGAGGCGAGTCCCTCAAAAAAGCCCTGGACACGTGGCATGAGAAAGCCGAGGGGAAATCCGCCGTCGACTACGCCTTCCACATGATCGTCGTAGACCTGCCCGAAAAGCGCGTCAAGGAGATGGATGACCTGGTCAAGGAAGGCATCTCTTCCTTCAAGCTCTTCATGGCCTATCCGGGCATCTTCATGAGCGACGACGCGACCATCTTCCGCGCGCTGACCCGGACCAAGGAAAACGGCGGCATGATCTGCATGCACGCCGAGAACGGGGGAGTCATCGACGTGCTCGTCAAGAAGGCGCTGGCGGAGGGGAAGATCGAGCCGAAATACCACGCGCTGACCCGGCCGATGTCGGCCGAAGCCGAGGCCACGCGCCGCGCCATCGCGCTCTCCGATATGGCCGGCGTGCCGATCTACTTCGTGCATCTTTCGGCCGGGGACGCCATGGCGGAGGTGCGGCGGGCGCGCGAGCGGGGCCAGGCGGTCTTCGCGGAGACCTGCCCGCAGTATCTTTATCTCTCCTACGAGGATTACGAGCGTCCCGGCTTCGAGGGCGCGAAATTCGTCATGAGCCCGCCCCTGCGGCCCCGGGGCAACGAAGAGCGGCTCTGGAAGGGCCTGGTGCGCAACGACCTGCAGGTCGTCTCCACCGACCATTGCTCCTTCTGCATGAAGGCCACGCCCTCCAAGCCCGGCAAGGAGCTGGGCAAGAAGGACTTTTCCAAGATCCCCAACGGCGCGCCCGGCGTCGAGACGCGCATGCTCCTGCTCTGGGACGCCGTCTCGCAGGGCCGCCTGACCCCCAACCGCTTCGTCGACGTGACGTCGACGACCCCGGCCAAGCTTTTCGGGCTCTATCCGCGCAAAGGGCATCTGTCGCCCGGCGCCGACGCCGACATCGTGCTCATCGACCCGAAGAAGAAGACCACCTTCAGCGCCAAGACGCACCACACCGCAGCCGACTACAACCCCTACGAGGGTAAGACCGTGGCCGGCGCCATCCGCGACGTGTTCATCCGGGGCGAGCATATGGTGGGAGGGGGGCGCATGACCGGCCGCGCCAGCCACGGCTCCTTTCTCAAGCGGGCGCCCCGGAGCGGGCATTGAGGAGGGCTTGGCTCGCCATGGCGCTGGCCGTCTGGTCCGCCCTTCCTGCGGCGGGCGTCGAGACCTATTCGCCCTGCGCCAAGCCCGGCGAAAACCCGGCGATCATGGCCGTCAATAACAGCATCTCGCTAGCCTTCCTCAACGCCAACATGGACTACATCGAGCCCAGCGACTCGGGCGCCTTGCCGGTGACCAACTATAGCCCGGGCAACGGCGCCAATTATCTCGATTACGAGGAGGGCAGCCTAAACGGCGCGCGGCTATCCGTCTCATGGATGAGCCCGACGTACGCGGACCTTTACGTCCAGGCGCAATGGGACGGTGCCACGGGGCAGGCGAACTATACCGGCTTCGACACCAACAACAATCCCGTGACCGGCATTTCCGGCGCGACGATCCAGGACTACCAGCTCAAGCTCGGAAAGGGCATCGTCACGGGCGAGAAGTGGATGCTCACGCCTTACGCCTCTTTCGGGGGGCGACATTGGACTCGCGTGATCGGCGAGGGGACCTCGGGCGACTATAATGAGACCTACCAGCATTTCTATCTGGGGGTGGGCAGCTTGGTCCAGTACGCTGCGACCGACGCCTGGGTCATCACGGGCGAGGCGATGGTCGGCCGCACCTTTTACGCCTGGATCAACGACGCGCCCGACGGCCTCGACCACGCTCCCCTGGGAGCCGCCCCGATCCTCAAGCTGGGGCTGGAGGCGGATGCGCGCGCGGGCGAGCGCCTGCACCTCTTCGCCGGTTTCGACTACACCTACTTCACCTACGGCCAAAGCGACGTCTACCTCGTCCCCAACAGCAACCCGCAGGAGGTCGTGCTGGAGCCGATCAGCCGCACCCAGATGTTCGACGTCACCCTCGGAGCACGATTTTCGTACTTTTAGCCGCCTAGCGACAGGAGAATAGAAATGCCCACTCTGACCAAGAAGCCCCAGACGCGGAAAGCAACGGCCGCGCCCGCCGAGTTGAAGCTTTACATCGGCGGCAAGTGGATCGATGGCTCGCACGACCGCGTGGTCGAATCCGTCAATCCGGCCGACACGCGCGACGTGGTCGCGCGCTTTAGGAGCGCGAGCCGAGCCGACGCCCTCAAGGCGATCGACGCCGCCGAAAACGCCTCCGCGGCCTGGGCCAAGACCCCGGCGCCCCAGCGCGGGCGGGTGCTCTCGCGGGTGGCCGAGATCGCGCGCAAGCGGCGCGACGAGCTCGCGGCGCTGATGACCCGCGAGGAGGGCAAGATCCTTCCCGAGGCCAAGGGCGAGATGGACAAGGGCATCACCCTCATCGATTGGTTCGCCGGGGAGGGCCTGCGTTTGATGGGCACGAGCGCTCCCTCGGAGCTTGCGGGCAACTTTCTCTATACGATCCGCCAGCCTCTGGGCGTGGCGTCGATCATCACGCCTTGGAACTTCCCCTGGGCGATCCCGGTCTGGAAGACGGCGCCGGCCCTGGTCGCGGGCAACGCCGTCGTGCTCAAGGCGGCGTCCAACGTCCCGGCGATGGCGGTGGAAATCGTCAAGATCTTCGAGGAGGCGGGCCTGCCGCCGGGCGTGCTCAACCTCGTGCTCGGCGAGCCCGAAACCTTCGGCGACGCGCTCATCGAGGACCCGCGCCTCAAGGCCGTCTCCTTCACCGGGTCCAACGAGGTCGGCCAGCGCGTGTACGAGCTCTGCGGCAAGCGCGG
The DNA here is from genome assembly GCA_027452025.1 of Elusimicrobiota bacterium. Lineage (GTDB taxonomy): Bacteria > Elusimicrobiota > Elusimicrobia > UBA1565 > UBA9628 > DAIDHI01. The sequence continues at coordinate 61,209 of DAIDHI010000033.1, forward strand.
GGCCAAGGTGACCTGCGAAATGGGCGGCAAGAACCCGACCGTCGTCTGGAACGACGCCGACCTGAATCTCGCGCTTGCCGGCGTCATGAAGGGCGCCTTCGGCTCCACGGGCCAGCGCTGCACGGCCACCTCCCGCCTCATCCTGGGCGAGAAGATCTACGACGAGTTCATGGGCCTGCTGCTCTCCGAGGTCAAGAAGATTAAGGTCGGCGACGGCATGGATCCGACGGTCGGGATGGGGCCGGCCGTCGACGCCGCCCAGCTCAAGACCGACCTCGACTACATCGAGATCGGCAAAAAGGAAGGCGCCCGGCTTCTGTGCGGCGGCGGCCGGCCTGACGGCGCGCAGCTGCAGCACGGCTACTTCGTCGAGCCCACCGTCTTCGAGAACGTGAAGCCCAAGTCGCGGCTGTGGCAGGAGGAGATCTTCGGTCCCGTCCTTTCCGTGGCGCGGGCCAGGACGTTCGAGCATGCGCTCGAGCTGGCCAACGACTGCTCCTTCGGGCTGACCGCGGCCTTCTACGGCCAGGACCTGACGCTGGCGATGAAGTTCGTCGAGGGTATGGAAGCCGGCATGGTCCACGTCAACAGCCCGACGATCGGAGGCGAGGCGCAGGTGCCCTTCGGAGGCGTGAAGGGCTCGGGCGTAGGCGAGCGGGAGATGTCCAAGGAGGGGCTCCACTTTTTCACGGAGCTAAAGACGGTCTTTCTGGACTACACCGGCCAGCGCCGTCAATCGAACCTCTATTAGCGTGACGGCATTCGCGGCGCTCGTCGGCGGAGGACTCGGCGGCCTCTTCGGGGCCGCCGCCGCGCACGTCCTGGTGACGGCGCTCAACCAGTTGGGCGCCGCGTCCTGGCTCAAGGGGCCTTTCGGCCCGCCGTTCTTCGACATCGCGCTCTACATGGGCGTGCTGCTGGCGGGCGCCGCCGCCGGAGCGCTGCGGCGCCCGGGGCCGGCGGCCGCCGCGCTGGCCGCGGCCTTCGGCCTCATCGCCCTGCCTATGTCCGCCCTGACGCACGTCGCGCGCTGGGGGATGGACGCGGGGGGAGGCCCGACCAACGGCTGGTATTACACCGTCGGCGGGCTCTATTTGCTCGCCACGTGGGGGACGATGGCCGGCCTGGGGGCCTGGGGCGCGGCGCGCCGCCGCCTTATCGGCGCCGCGCTCGCCTGCGCCGGAGCCTTCGCGGGCTACGGCGTCTTATCGCTGATCCTTTGGCTTGCGCCGTCTTACCGCTCCGTCGTCTGGTCGCCCACCGGCTTTGTCCCGTCGCCGGTCAATCTGCTCGACGGCCTGCTCACGGGAGCGGGCCTGTCTTTGGGGATCTTTGTCGCAAGGAGAAACCATCATGAAGAAAGCCGCCGCCGTGTTGGACAAGGCGCCGTCGTCCGATAGCACCGAGGCCGTGGCCGCGCTGCGGCAGCGCCACGTGCTGCCGCTTCCCGGTCCGATGTATTCCACGCCCATCCAGATCGTACGCGGGCAGATGCAGTATCTCTTCGACGAGAAGGGCCGCAAGTATCTCGACGCCTTCGCCGGGGTGGCGACGGTCTCCATCGGCCACTGCCATCCCCACTGGCTCTCCAAGATCGAGGAGCAGATGAGGCAGTATTTTCACACCACGCCCCTCTATCTTCACCCGTCTCTGGGCGCCTTCGCCAAGCGGCTGGCCGGCAAGCTCCACGCCGCCAATCCCGAGCTCGAGGTGTGCTTCTTCACCAACTCCGGATCCGAAGCCAACGAGCTGGCCGCCCTCATCGCCAAGAATTTCACGGGCTGCCACGACTTCGTTGCGCTGCGCCATGCCTATCACGGGCGCACACTGATGACGATGGCTCTCACCGGCCAATCGAATTGGCGCCATTCCACGCCTTACGGTCAGAGCGTGCACTTCGCCAAGGCCTGCTACACCTATCGGCGCCCCGAGGGGCAGACCCCGCGCCAGTTCGCCGCCTCCTGCGTCGACGACCTGGCCGACTTGATCAAGACCTCCACGCCGGGCAAGATCGCCGCGTTCTACGCCGAGCCCATCAACGGCGTGGGCGGCGTCATCACGCCCGAGCCGGAATACTTCCCCGGAGCCTACGAGGCGGTCAAGAAGGCCGGCGGCCTCTTCATCGCCGACGAGGTGCAGACGGGCGTGGGCCGGACGGGAAAGACTTTCACCGGCATCGAGAAGTGGGGCGTGCGCCCGGACATCGTGACCATGGCCAAGGGCCTGGGCAACGGCTACCCGATCGGGGCGGTGATCACCACTCGCCGCATCGCCGAGGCCATGAAGGGCAAGCTCCACTACAACACCTTCGGCGGCGGCCCCGTGCAGATGGCGGCGGCCGGCGCCGTCCTCGACGTCCTCGAGAAGGAGAAGCTCGCCGACAACGCGGCCGAGGTCGGGTCCTATCTCATGGGGCGGCTAAAGAAGCTCGAGCGCGAGTCCGCGCACGTCGGCGAGGCGCGCGGCATGGGCCTGATGATCGGCGTCGAGATCGTCAAGGACCAGAAGCGCAAGGAGCCGGCGCCCGAGCTCGCGGCCAAGCTCCTGGACCTGACCAAGGAGCGCGGGCTGCTTATCGGCAAGGGGGGCCTGGCCGGCAACGTCCTGCGCGTCAAGCCGCCCCTTTGCGTGACGCGCCGCGACGCGGATTTCGCCGCGGACGTCCTGCAGGAGTCCCTGGCCGCGCTCTGATCGGCTACAATAGGGGCGACATGAGCCCCATCCTGAGGCTGCGCCGCGGCGTCGGCGTCGTTTTCGTCGCGGCCGGCGTCCTGCACGCCACCATAATGGTCATGGCGACGCTGTATTCGATGCGCCTGCTCCCCTTCGTGATCACGGCGCGGTTGTGGAGCCGCTTGTACTTCGGCCACTTCCTGGCCCTGGTCCTGGGCTGCGGGCTTTATCTCGCGCTCGGCTACCGGCGCCGCGGCTTCTACTTCGAGCCCCTGCTCGACTTCGCCGCGGGAGTGGCGGGCTTCAACGTGTTCCTGACGCTGACCGCCGTAGCGCTGGTGCGCCATTGGCTGCCGGCCTGGCTTTCTCCGATCCCGTCGGCTTTTTTGCTGGCCTACGGCCTCGGGCTCATGCGCGGCCGGCGCTTCGGCTTCGGGAAAGGCTACGCGCCGCCTCGGGAAGGCTCAGAGCCGGCGTGACGCAGGCGTCGAGCCCTTCCAGGCGCCGCGCCCACTGAGCGGAGGTGGCCTTGCGGAACTCCGCCTCCAGCGCCCGGCTCAGGCGGGCGCGGTCGCGGCGCGCGTCGAGAGCCGCCAGCCGCGAAAGGCCCAGGCGCTCGAGCAGCGCCAGCCAAAACGGCCGCTCCACGGCCGCGACGGCGATCCAACGGCGGTCCCGGGTCTCGTAGAGCCGGTAGTAAGGGAGCTCGCCCAGCCACCAGGGCTTCGCGCCTTTCCCGGAACCGGCATTGGCCAGCGGCAGGACGAGCCAGGAATGGAGGGCCTGGGCCATCGACATCCGCACCAGGCGTCCGCGGCCGGTGAACTCGCGCTCGAGCAGGGCGGCTAGGATGCCCGAGACGGCGGCCATGGAGCCCGAGAGGTCGCCCACCTGCGCGGGCGGCGGCGCCGGGCGGCCTCCGGCGGCCGCCACAAAGCCGCTGCGCGCGAGAAAATTCAAGTCGTGCCCGGCCTGCCGGGCCCAGGGGCCGTCCGCCGGATAGCCCGAGAGCGAGCAGTAGACCAAGCGCGGATTGAGCCGGGCCACGGTCTCGAAGCCCAACCCCATGCGCTCCATGCGCCCCGGCCGGAAGGTCTCGAGCAGCACGTCGGCGCGCGCGAGCAGCCGCCGCAGGCGGGCTTTGGCCGCGGACTTTCGAAGGTCGAGCCGCACCGTCCTTTTGCCGTCGTTGACCATGCGGAAGGCGCGCGGCTCCAGCCCTCGCATCAGGTCCTCGGCGTGAGGCTGCTCGACGCGCGTCACCCGCATGCCCATGTCGGCCAGGATCTGAGAGGCGAAAGGGCCGGGGAGCAATTTGCTAAAATCCAGCACTCGGAACCGGGCGAAGCCGCGGAAGGGGATTCCGATGCCGCCGACGGGACGCCCGGGCAGGATCATCGCGCGAGTATATCATTGAACACGGCCACCCGTAAGTACATAGAGCTCGACGAGCGCTACGGAGCGCACAACTACCACCCGCTGCCGGTGGTGCTCGAGCGCGGCAAAGGGGTCTTCGTCTGGGACGTCGAAGGCCGGCGCTACTTCGACATGCTGTCGTCGTATTCCGCCCTCAATCAGGGGCATGGTCATCCTCGGATCGTCGCCGCGGCCAAAAAGCAGGTCGGCAAGCTGGCTTTGACCTCCCGCGCTTTCCACAACACCTTGATGGGCGCCTTCCTCAAGCGCATCTGCGAGCTGACCGGCCAGGACATGGCCCTGCCCATGAACTCCGGCGCCGAAGCCGTCGAGACGGCCATCAAAGCCATGCGCCAGTGGGGCTACCTGCGCAAGGGCATCGCCGCCAACCGCGCCGAGATCATCGTCTGCCGGGGCAACTTCCACGGCCGCACGACGACGATCGTGGGCTTTTCCTCGGATCCGGACTCCTCCGGCAACTTCGGACCGGCCACGCCCGGCTTCGTCACGGTCAACTACGGCTCCCTAGAGGATCTCGAGGCGGCCATCACCGCGAACACCTGCGGCTTCCTGGTCGAGCCCATCCAAGGCGAGGCCGGCGTGCTCGTGCCGCCCGAGGGTTATCTGGCCAAGGCGCGTCAGCTTTGCGCCGACCGCAAGGTCTTATTCTGCGCCGACGAGATCCAGACCGGGCTCGGCCGCACCGGGCGCCTGTTCGCCGTCGACCACGAGGCTGTCAAGCCGGATCTCATCATCCTCGGCAAGGCGCTGTCCGGAGGGCTCTATCCCATCTCCGCCGTCGCCGCGTCCTCCGAGGTCCTCGGACTTTTCCGGCCGGGCACCCACGGCAGCACCTTCGGCGGCAACCCCTTGGCCAGCGCGATCGGCTTGGCCGCCCTCGATGTGATCGTGCGCGAGAAGCTGCCCGCCAACGCCGCCAAGCAGGGGGAATACTTCCGCCGGCGCCTCAAGGAGATGCGCCATCCCTTGGTCGTCGATATCCGGGGCAAGGGCCTGCTGACCGGCCTGGAATTCCGGATCCCGACCCGTCCGCTGTGCGAAAAGCTCATGGAGCGCGGCGTCCTCGCCAAGGACAGCCATGAGATGACCATCCGCTTCGCGCCGCCCCTGACCATCACCCGCTCCCAGCTCGACTCGGCCCTGCGGGCGATCCGAACAGCCCTGTCTTGAGCTCGCGCCTGAAGCGCTTCGCGCCCGCGGCCGCCTACCTCGGTCTGAGCGCCGTCTTTTGGCTCGCCGCGCTCCGCGGCCGCCGCGCGCTGTTCTACGACGTCTTGTTCTATCTGACGTATCCCAACACGGCCTTCCTGCGCGCCTCGCTCTCCCGGGGCCTTCTGCCGCTCTGGAATCCGCACCTTTATTCGGGGACTCCGTTTCTTGCCGACATCCAGACCGCCGTCTTCTACCCGGCCACTTGGCTCTACGCCTTGATGCCGTTCGCGCGGGCGCTGGCGCTCGCCGTCTGGCTCCACGCCGCGCTGGCCGGCTTGGCGATGCATCTGCTGGCGCGCAAGCTCGGGTTCTCGCACGAAGGCGCCTGCGCGGCGGGACTGGCCTACGGGTTCAACGGCTTCTTCGTCTCGCACTACGCCTATCCCGAGGTTTTTTCCACCTACCCCTGGCTGCCCGTCATCCTGTGGCTGCTGCTGCGGGCTCTCGACGGCGGCTCCCGCCGCGACGCTCTGGCGGCCGGGGGGGCCGCGGCGCTGGCCGTCTGCGCGGGACATCCTCAATTCGCCCTCTACACCGGCGCGGGCGCCGCGGCTTTCTTCCTCTTGGAGCGCCCGTCGACGCGGGCGGCCGGGATCCTGGCGCTGGCGGGGCTCTTTGCCGCCGGCGCTTGCGCCGTCCAATGGCTGCCCTTCTTCGCTTTCCTGCGCCATTGCAGCCGTCTCGCCTCCCCCAGCTACGATTTCTCGACGCTGTATTCCGTCAAGCCCGCCGACCTCGCCCGCATGCTCGCGCAGCCGCTCTGGAACCGATCCTTCTCGCCTTCGAGCGGAGACTCCCACGTCGTGGGCTTCTATTTCGGTCTTCCGCTGCTTTTTCTGGCTCTGTGGGGGCTCTTCGCCGGACGGCGCGCCCGGGCCTTCGCGTGGCTGGCGGCCGCCGGAATCGCGCTCTCATTGGGCCGGTTTCTGCCCCTCTATCCGGCGCTCTACGCGTGGGTCGCCCCAATACGCTGGCTTAGGTTCCCGGCCCAGGCGCTATTCCTGGCCTGCTTCGGCCTGGCCGGCCTGGCCGGCTTGGGCCTCGACCGCCTGGGTTGGCCCGCCGCCGCATCCTGGGGGCTGCTGGCTCTCGCCGCGGCCGATCTGCTGCTCTTCGCCGGCCGCGCCGTCCAGACCATCGATCCCGCCTTCTACGCGGCCCGCCTGTCCACGCCCGCCTACCTGCGCCGCGCGGCGGGGGAAGACTACCGGATCATGATGACCCCGCGGACCCGTCAGGCCGGCAGGCGCGCCGGGCGCAATCGCCTGGACGCCTGGCTCGGCTTTCGCGACTCGCTCTACCCGAACCTCGCCGAAGCCGAGGGCCTGCGGGATGCCGACGGCCGGCTGGAGCTGCGCGACGCCGCCTACGACGGCGTCCTGAGCGCCCTGTCTCGCAGCCCCCGCTCGCCCTGGCTCGACGCCTTGAGCATCCGCTATCTGCTGACCTTCTGGGACCTGCCCGCCTCGAAATTCCGGCTCGCACGCGCCGGCCCGATCAAGGTCTACGAGAACGAGTCGGCCCTCCCGAGGGCTTACTTTTGCCCCGCGGCCGTCCACGTTCCTCCGGGCGGCGAAACGGCCTACGTCCAAGCCCACCCCGGGTTCGATTTCCGCCGGGCATTGCTTTGGTCGGGGCCGCAGAGCCCGGGGCGCTCCCGGGGGCGGGCCCGTCTTCTGAGCGGCTCCCCGAACGCCTTGAGCGCCGAGGTCGCGGCCTCCGGACCGGGCTGGCTTGTGGTGACCGACGCCTACGACCCAGGCTGGACGGCGCGAGTCGACGGAGGGCCGCAGCCGCTTGCGCGGGTCAACGCCGTCCAACGCGCCGTCGCCGTGGGAGCCGGAAACCACCTCGTGGAAATGCGCTACGAGCCGCCCTTCTTTCGGGCGGGGGCCGCGGTTTCGCTCCTGACGCTGGCCGGGGGGCTGCTTTGGGCGCTTTAGCTAGACAGGGCCATCCAAAACTGATATACTGTCACACCCCACGGTAAAAACTCATATATATGCTCACTAAATCGAAAGCCAAGGACCTTTGGGAGCTGCGCGGCCGCCTCGTTTCCACGGGCACCGCCGCCTACACCGACGTCGTCATCGACCATGCCCAGAACGCAAAGGTCTGGGACGTCGACGGCAAGGAATACGTGGATTTCGCCGGCGGCATCGGCACGCTCAACGTCGGCCACTGCCACCCCAAGGTCGTCGCAGCCCTGCGCGAGCAGGCGGGCAAGCTCCTTCATACCAGCTTTCACGTCGCCGCTTATCCTAATTATATGGAAGCCGCCCGGCGCCTGGTCGACGCCGTCCCCGGCCGCGGGCCCAAGAAGACGATCTTTTTCAACAGCGGCTCCGAGGCCGTGGAAAACGCCGTTAAATTCGCGCGCGCCTACACCAAGAGAAAGGCCGTCATCTCCTTCGACAACGCCTTCCACGGCCGCACGCTGCTTTGCCTCACCTTGGACGGCAAGTACAAGCCCCTGAGGCAAGGGCTCGGTCCGTTCGCCGGCGAGGTCTATCACGCCCGCTTCCCTTATTCCTACCGGCCGCCGCGAGGCGTCTCGGCGGAGGACCTGACGGCCTATTGCCTGGAGGAGCTCGAGAAGCTCTTCTTGACCGACGTCGCCGCCGAGGACGTCGCCGCCATCATCGTCGAGCCCGTGCAGGGCGAGGGCGGCTTCGTCGTGCCGACGAAAGGCTTCCTTTCGGGCCTGCGCCAGGTCTGCGACCGCCACGGCATCGTCCTGATCGTCGACGAGGTCCAGACGGGCTTTGGCCGCACCGGACGCTTCTGGGCCATGGAGCACGAGGGCGTCGAGCCCGACTTGATCACCATCGGCAAATCCCTGGGCGCCGGGATGCCGATTTCCGCCGTCGCAGGCTCGGCGGCGATCCTCGACGCGGCCGCGACGGGCGCCATCGGGGGCACCTACGGCGGCAATCCGATGTCTTGCGCCGCCGCTCTGGCGGTCTTCGATATTTTCAAGGAAGAGGACCTGGTCGCGCGCGCCAACAGCATCGGGCGCAAGGTCCAGGAGCGCTTCGACGGCTGGCGCGACAAGCTCAAGATCGTGGGCGACTCGCGCGGCCTGGGCGCGATGCGCGCCATCGAGCTCGTGGCGGATAAGAAGACCAAGGCGCCCCTGCCGGCCGCCAAGGTCAAGGACATCGTCCATGACTGCGCGCACCGCGGCCTCATCGTCATCAAGGCCGGCGTATTCGACAACGTCATCCGCACTCTCATGCCGCTGACCATCCCCGAGGAGGACCTTGAGCGAGGCCTGGACGTGCTCGAGTCGGCGCTCAAGGGGGCTTCCGCGTGAAACCGGCGCGGGTCGCCGTGCTGGGCGGCTTCGGCCTCATGGCCGAAGCCGCCCTGCACGATCTCGCGGCCAATCCCCGCGTCGGCCGCGTCCTCGCCGCCGATCTCAACCTCTCCCGCGCCAAAGCCGTCCTCGCCAAGCTGCCCAATCGCCGCAAAGTCTCCGCCGTCCGCATCGACCTGACGAATCTCAAGGCCGCCGCCCGGGCCCTTTCGGGCAGCGACGTCGTGCTCAATTGCGCCTGGTACGAGCACAATCTCAAGGCCATGGAGCTGGCCCTGGCCCTGCGGGCGCATTATGTCGACCTGGGCGGGCTCTACCACACCACGCTGCGGCAGCTCAAGCTCTCTTCCCGTTTCGTCCGCGCCGGGCGCTGCGCGGTGCTTGGCTGCGGCTCGACGCCCGGCATCACGAACATGATGGTGGCCAGAATGGCCGAGAGCTTCGAGACGATCGACTCCGTGGACATTTACGACGCGAGCTTCGACCCTGCCCTGACGGAAGACGCCTTCCTGCCTCCGTTTTCGATCCGCACGATGCTTGCCGAATACATCGCCCCGGCTCCGATCCTGCTCGGGGGAGGCATCAAGGAAGTCCCCGCGCACAGCCAGGCCGAGACCCTGGAGTTCAAGGCTCCGATCGGCCGGGTCAGCTGCGGCGCCGTGATCCATTCCGAGGCGGCCACCCTGCCCGGCTTTCTCAGGGCCAAGGGCGTGCGCGAGCTGGCATTCAAGATCGCCTACCCCGAGAGCGTGAAGCGCCAGTTGGCCATGCTCGTGGCCATGGGGCTCTCCCAGGACGCCCCGGTGCAGGTCAACGGCTACCGGATCTCCCCGCGGCACTTCGTCACCGCGCTGGCCCAACAGAGCGCGGCGCAAGCCGCGGCGGGCCAGCCCCGCGATTTCGAGATCCTGCGCGTGCGCATCCGCGGCGGCCGCCACGGCCGCCCGCTCGAAAAGACCTGGGACTGCGAGATGCGCGCCGCCAAGACCCTTTCCGCCGGCGCCATGGGGGTGGGTTTCGCGGGCGCCATCGCCGCCGACCTGCTCTGCTGCGGCCGGACGCTGATCGCCGCCGGCGCGGGCGCCCCGGAGAGCGTGCTAGACGCCGATTCCTTTTTCCGCGAACTGAAGCGCCGCAAAATCTTCCATCTCGTCGAGACGATCGCCCACCCGTTGGCGATTTAAGGAGCACGATCATGAAGGTTTCCTCCCAAGATATCCTCAAGGAAACGCAGAAGACCCTCGAGCTCATCGGCAAGGCCGAACTGACGGCCGAGGAAAAGAGCTGGGTCACCGAACAGACGGCGGCTCATTACGCCAACCACGTCAATCCCGGCATCCTCGAATACCGCAAGTCCGTCTCGACGGAATACATCTCCGTCGAGTGGGCCGACGGGGGGGACCACTTCACCGATATCAACGGCAAGCGCTATCTCGATTTGCTCGGCGGCTACGGCATCTTCAACGTCGGGCATCGGCATCCGAAGGTCGTAGAGGCCGTGAAGAATCAGCTCAACCGGCAGGCGCTGCATTCCCAAGAGCTGCTCGAGCCCTTCCGCGCGATCCTGGCCAAGCTCATTCACGACATCACGCCGGGAGACCTCCAGTTCTCCTTCTTCGGCAACTCCGGCGCCGAGGCCGTCGAGGGGGCCATGAAGCTCGCCATGCTTCACACCGGCCGCAAGTCCTTCGTCGCCGCGACGTCCGCCTTTCACGGAAAGACGTTGGGCGCCCTCTCAGCCACGGCCAAGGCGAAGTTCCGCCAGCCGTTTTTGCCGATCCTGCCCGACTGCTACCACGTGCCCTACGGAGACGCCGACTACATCGAGTCGGCGCTGCGCTCGGCCGACGAGGTCGGCAACGACATCGCCGCCGTCATCCTCGAGCCGATCCAGGGCGAAGGCGGCATCAACGTGCCCCCGGACGACTATTTCCCGCGCGTGCGCGATCTCTGCGACCGCTACGGCGCCCTGCTCATCGTCGACGAGGTCCAAACCGGGATGGGCCGCACCGGCCGCATGTTCTGCGTCGACCACTGGAACGTCGTGCCCGACATCATGACGCTGGGCAAGGCCCTGGGAGGCGGCGTCATGCCCATCGGCGCCTTCGTCTCCAACAAGACGGTCTGGGAGCAGCTCTTCCCAGAACCCTGGCTGCACTCGACGACCTTCGGCGGCAACCCCCTGGCTTGCGTGGCCGCCATCGCCAACATCCACGTCACGCTCGAGGAGAAGCTGCCCGAGCGGGCCGAGAAGATGGGCAACGAGATGATGGCCAAGCTGCGCGGCCTGCGCCGGCGCTTCCCCAAGCTCTGCACCGACATCCGCGGCAAGGGTCTGATGATCGGCATGGAGTTTCCGACCGACGCCATCGGCTACGAAATCGCCAAGGGACTCTTCGATCACGGCGTGCTGGTCGCGGGAACGCTCTTCAACGCCAAGACCATCCGCATCGAGCCGCCCCTGACCATCACCGCGCAGGAGATGAACCAGGCCATCGATGCCATCGAAAAAGTCTTCAAGGAAGTCAACGCCAAGCACTTCGAAACCCGGCGCGCGACGGTCCGGAAGGTGACGGCGCCATGACCATCGCGGCGGCCAAGAAGACGACGACGGCCCGCGCCATCGTCAACCCCGCGACTGAAGAGATTCTCGCGGAAATCCCGGACGCGAACTCTGCCTCGGTCGACAAGGCCGTTTCGGCCGCCAAGAAGGCTTTCGAGTCTGGCGCATGGTCGAGCAAATCCCCGGCCGAGCGCGCCGCCGTGATTTTCAAGTGGGCGGACCTGGTCGAGAAAAACCTTTCACGCCTGGCCGAAATGGAGTCTGCCAACACCGGCAAGCCATTAAAGCTCGCGCGTGACGGGGACATCCCGTTTGCCGTCGACAACCTGCGTTTCTTCGCTTCGGCCGCGCGCTTGATGGAAGGCAGCGCGAGCCAGGAGTACGTGCCGGGATATACCTCCATCCTGCGCCGCGATCCGGTAGGCACGGTCGCCTTGGTTAGTCCTTGGAACTACCCTTTGATGATGGCCGCCTGGAAGCTGGGCCCGGCCCTGGCCGCCGGCAACACTGCGGTCATCAAGCCCTCGGAACTGACGCCCCTGACCACGATTGAGCTGGGCAAACTCGCTCAGGAAGCGGGATTCCCGGAGGGCGTCGTTACGGTCGTCACGGGTGGGGAGGAAACCGGTCGCGCGCTCACCTCGCACCCGGACGTCAACATGATTTCATTCACCGGCGACACGGAGACCGGCAAGAAGATCATGCGCCAGGCCTCGGACACGGTCAAGCGCCTGCACTTCGAGCTGGGCGGCAAGGCGCCCTTCGTGGTTTTCGAGGATGCTGATTTGCGCGCGGCGGCCTGCGGCGCGGTCGCGGGCGCCTTCGTCAACGCCGGGCAGGACTGCACCGCGGCTACCAGACTCTACGTGCAGGAATCGATTTTCAAGAAGTTCTCTGATATTTTGGCGGAGGAAGCCGCCAAGGTCCGCGTGGGCGACCCGGCCAAGGCCGGAACGGACATGGGGCCGCTAATCTGCGCCGAGCAGAGAGGGCGCGTGGAGAACTTTTTGTCGCGCGCCAAGGAAGTAAGATATCTTTTGGGCGGCAAGCGCCCGGCGGGCTTAAAGAAAGGCTTTTACTTCGAGCCGACCGTAGTTTTGGGTGCGGTGCAGGACTCGGAGCTGGTACAAAAAGAGATTTTCGGACCGGTCGCCTGCCTTCTGCCCTTTAAGACCGAGGACGAGGCCATCGCGCTCTCCAACGACGTGCCCTACGGCCTGGCCGGCAGCGTGTGGACCACGGACGTGCGCAAGGCCCTGCGCGCGGCCAAGGCGTTGCGCTTCGGCACGGTTTGGATCAACGACCATCTGCCGCTGACCTCAGAGATGCCGCACGGAGGCTTCAAGCAGTCGGGCTTCGGCAAGGACATGTCCAAGCACGCGCTCGAGGACTACACCGTTGTCAAGCACGTGATGGCGGACTTGAGCGGCTTGGCTCGCAAGCCCTGGCACTACACCGTCTACGGCGATTGACCCTAAATTTTTCGCAGCCGAATCCACGCCAGGAAGCGAAAACAGCGCCGGCCTCGCGCGCCGTTAGGCGTGGGCGTTTCAAGATCGAATTGCAGGCATCGGCACGCCGCCTCCTGGTCTCCTTTTCCGCGGTTGCGCTGGCATGCGCTTCGCCCGTTTTGACGCGAGCTCAAATTGCCGCTTCTGCTCCGCTGGGCGATGACCTGGGCGCCGGCGCGCTTGAGCCTCAATTGAGCCGAGAGCGGCTCTGGAATTTCCACGCTCAGAATACCGATGTGGTCCAAGGCTATCCGGGCTTTTCCTCGCAATATTCCGGTCCAAACAGCCTCCCCAGCAGCGGCGGAGGAGAAACGCGCGAAACGCTATCGCTGGACTTGATGGGCGGAGTCCGCCTATGGAGCGGAGCCGAAGCCCATATCGACTGTCTGGCATGGCAAGGCTTCGGCCTTGCCAACACTTTGGGCGCGGCGGGCTTTCCCAACGGCGAAGCCTACCGTATCGGCACAGCGGATCCCAATGGCGCCGTTTCGCGGCTCTTCGTACGGCAAACCATCGGCCTGGGCGGCAGGCAAGAAGACGTGCCTGACGGGCAGCTTGCGTTGGCCGGGAGACAGGATGTTTCCCGATTGACCTTCACCCTAGGGCGTTACTCCGCCGCCGATATTTTTGACGTCAACGCCTACGCCAACAATCCGAATACGCAATTTTTGAACTGGGCACTCATCAACAACGAAGCATGGGATTATCCCGCCGACACCATCGGCTACGACACGGGTTTGACCCTGGAACTAAACCAGCCGCAGTGGGCTTTGCGCTACGGCTTTTTCGAAGTACCCAGTCTTCCGAATAGTTTGACCGCGGACGATCGAATTCTTAAATGGCCGTATTCTCCTACCGGCGACGGCCCATCGCAAAGCGCTCCTCTCTCCAAAGCCTGGGCCATGGCGGCAGAATTCGAGCGCCGCTACGCGCCGGGGAATCGTCCCGGCGCGGTTCGCCTCCTCGCTTTTCTCAACAGAGCCGACATGACCGGCTATTCGGCGGCCATTCCTATTCTGGAGGCCGGCGGAGCGGACGCGAACATCGCCGCCGCAAAATCCTACCGCCTTAAATATGGATTTGGGTTGAACGCCGAGCAAGAAGTCGCGAAAAACGTCGGGATGTTTTCCCGGCTGGGCTGGAACGACGGGCAGGAACAAGCGTACATGTTCGACGACGCGGATTACACGGCGTCGCTGGGCGCCAGCATCGACGGCGCGGCCTGGAATCGGCCCGGAGATACTTTCGGTTTGGCGGGCGCGGCCAATGGCATCTCGCGCGCTGAACAAAAATATTTTGAAGCCGGCGGCTTAGGCATTCTCGCAGGCGATGGAAATTTAAATTACGGCTGGGAAGGAATCCTGGAAACTTATTACAGCTACCAAATCCGGCGGAACCTCCACGCCACGGCGGATTACCAGTTCATCGGCGACCCGGCGTTCAATAGCGCGCGCGGGCCGGTGTCGATTTTTGCGTTCAGGCTTCATTGGGAATTATAGCGGCTTCGATCGATTCCGGCACTTTGGCCGGCGGCGCCTGCTGAGCGCCAAAGGAAGCCGCGTCCCATATGCAGGGAGACACGCTATTCGCGCGGTTTTCGGTCCAAGGCGTCAAATGTGCTTCGCGGCTTTCTTGGCCGCCGCGATGCCGTTCAAGGACGCGAAGAAAAAGTCCGACACCTCGCCCTTGGCGTCCGAGCAGCCGAAATAGATGGGAGGAAAGTCCCGCCGGGCGGTTGGTTGGAGCTTGGTGAAGTAGCCGGGAATCGACATAGGCATGGGGTGGCCGCGGCGGTAGATGCGGACTTCCTCCAAGTGCGGCAGCCACTCCGGTGAAAGCGCGACCAACTCCTCGACCGCGGCCTTGGCCCGCTCCAGGGCTCCGGCGTCGGTTAGGATGCTCTCCCGTTGATCTTGGTTCAGGGGCGCGTAGACCGTGACGACCTGCGGGCGCTTCAAGTTCCCGCCGTCCGCGTAGGTGACCCAGTCCGCGGGAATGAAGTCCGTGAAGTTCTTGGCGCCCGGCACCCAGTTGTCAAAGCCCCGGTTGGTGACCACGCGGCTAAAGCACAGGTTGTAGACCAGGTAGGGGGCGTAGCGCATCGCGCCCATGGCCCGCGCCTGCTCCTCGGGTAAATCCTGAACCAGGAAGCGCGTGATGAACTTGGGCACGCACATGACCACGCTCTTGGCCTCGACGGTCACCGGCTTCTTGCCATGGAAGAAGCTCACCAGCACCTTTTTGCCCTTCTTGCGCACGCTGTAGGCCGCCGCGCCAGTCAGGATGCTCTTCTTGGCTTTCTCGGGCAGTTGCTCATAGACTTCTTTGGAGCCGATGCCGATGCCGCCGGCCCAGGTGTAGCGGGGAACCCGAAACCAGTCCCGGGCGGCCTGGATGCCCAGATAAGAGGAGCTCATCTCCGTGGGCGCGCCCCAATTGGACTTGCCGAAGCCGTCCCAGTATGCCTTTAGCTCCGGCGCGCGGCCCTTGAAGTAGTCCGAGAAGGGCTTAAGGTCGAGCGCGTTCAAATTCTTATCGATGTCGATGCCCTCGATTCCTTTCAAGAAATCCCGGAAACTTTTCTTGACCGAATTCGAATAAGGGAGCTTGTCGATAGCCGGGTTGTCCGCGTAGCCGTTCCAAAAGTTGCGGATCCACACGCCGCCGAAGTGCGCGGCGTCGTTGCCAGGGATTTCCTTCCAATTGAGGTTCCAGCGCTTGACCAGGGCCTTGAAACTGGGCTCGCCTGCGGTGTCGTCCCACGCAGCACCCGTGGAGTAGGGCACGCCCTTCCAGGACTCCGCGTAAGCGTTGCCGCCCAGATGTTCTTCCTTCTCGATGAGCAGGAAATCCTCATTCTTGAGCTCGTCGGCCGCGCCCAGGCCGCTGGGGCCGCCGCCCACGATGACGACGTCCTTTTTCATGGAGGGGGCGGGCAGAGGCAGGTTCAGGCCGTCGCGTACATCGTGGCAGACCGTGTTGGTCTCGGATTGAAGGCGCCCGGGGGGAATTTTGCCCTCGCTGCCACGCTTCTTATCGGAGAGCGCCGCGAAGGCCATAGGCGCCGGGCAGGCCATCACCGCCCCCGCGCTGATGACCCAACGGATGAACGATCGGCGGGTAACGTCCATGGCGGCGTTCATTCTATCATTCTTCAGCCGCGGCATAAATATTGTTAAAAAAGCGGTAAACCCCCCCTGTCAAATCAGTTAAGGATGTTACCGAAGGAGTAGCCGTCGTCGGCCGTTCCTTTTTTCTTTTTGCTCCTTTTTCTTTTTTGTGAATTGATGTGGACATCCGTGAATTGTGTGGATATCAGGCCGCCGCCAGCATC
>DAIDHI010000034.1 GCA_027452025.1 Elusimicrobiota bacterium
AGGAACCGTTGCAAGCAAGGTCCCAGACGTTGCACGTGTTGTCGCACTTTGCACGATCGTCGTGAGGACAATCTTCTCTCGCCGCGCGATTACATGAAGACGCTCGAAGAAATCGGCTTGGGCATTCCCGGAGCTTCCAGCCGGGGCGCGCCCGTGACCCCCGTCGACTTCGATTTCGCCGTCGCCGGCAGCGGAGCCGCCGGAGCGGCGACGGCCGCGCGCCTGGCCGCGGGCGGGGCGCGCACTCTGCTGCTCGAGCAGGGGACGACGGCACGGCCCCAGGCCGACGGGCGCGCGGCCCTTTCCCTATATTACGCCAATTCCGGGCTCACGGCGGCTTTCGGCAACGGGCTCTATCCCGTCGCCGTCGGCCGGACCTTGGGCGGCACCACGACGATCAACTCCGGAACCTGCCTGCGCACGCCGCGCGAAATGCTCTTGCGCTGGCGCCTGCGCGCGCCGGGCTTCGACCCCGACGCCTTTCAAGGCCGCCTCGAAGAGGCGTGGACGGCGGTCAAGGCCAAGCCGGTGCCCGAGCGGCTGCTGGGCCAAAGCGCCCGGCTGTTCTTTCGCGGCCTGGGCCGGCTCGGCCTGCCGCCGGCGAGCGCGCTCGATCGCGCCGAGGATCGCTGCCGAGGAGACGGGCGCTGCTGCTTCGTCTGTCCGAGCGACGCCAAGGTCACGGCCAAGAGCGCCTTCCTCGACCCGATGGCGCGAGACGCCCGCCTGACCGTCTGGCCGGGGGCGCGCCTGACGCGCGTGACGCCCGGGCGGCCGCCGTCGCTGGAGGTGTCGCGCGAGGGCGGCCGCCGGCTGCGGCTGCGCGCGCGCGCCGTGGTCTTGTCCTGCGGCGCGCTGGCCACGCCGTATTTCCTGCGCGGCCTGGGCCTGCGCGCCGGGCGGGATCTGACCATCCATCCCGCCTCCAAGGTTTTCGCGCTCTTCGACGAGCCCGTGCGCGGCTGGCAGGGCGTGCCTCAATCCGCCGGCTGGCTCGACGAGCGCGAGCCGCGGCTGCGCTTCGAGGGGGCGTTCGTGCCGCCGGAAGTCGCCCCGTTGACGATGCCGCTGGAAGGACGGCGGCTGCGCTGGTGGCTGGACCGCTACGACAACGTCGCCAGCTTCGGCTTCATGGCGCGCGACCTCTCGCGCGGGCGCGTCGGCTACCCGCTGGGCCCGTCCTTGCCGCTTTTGCGCTACGACCTGGAGCCGGACGACGCGCGGCTGCTGGCCCGCGGCATGCGCCGCGTCGCCTCGGTCTACTTCGCGGCCGGGGCCCGGCGGGTGCTTCTGCCCCTCAACCGGCCGGACAACGAGCTCGAAAGCGCCGGGGCGCTCGAAGACTTCCCGTGGGACTCGGTGCGGCCCTGGCAGATCCAGCTCATGGGCTTCCATCCGCTGGGGACCTGCGGGCTGGGGCGCGCCCTCGGCGCCGACCTCAAGGCCGCCGATGGGCTCTACGTCTGCGACGGCTCGGTCATTCCCGAAAGCCTGGGCGTCAACCCCCAGATCACGATCTACGCCTTCGCCCTCGATTTGGCGGCACGCCTGCTGGAGGGCGGCCGTGCGCGTTGAGCCCTTCGAGGCCCTCCCCGACGGCGCCGAATTCGACTTCGCCGTCGTCGGCTCCGGCTTCGGCGGCTCGGTCGCCGCGCTGCGCCTGCGCGAGAAGGGCTACTCCGTGGCCGTCCTCGAGGCCGGCCGGCATTTCGAGGACTCGGACTTCGCCCGGACGAACTGGGATCTGCGCCGCTACTTGTGGGCGCCCAAGCTCGGCTTGCGGGGCATCCAGCGCATCACGTGGCTCGAGCATCTGCTGGCGCTTTCCGGCGCCGGCGTGGGCGGAGGATCGCTGGTCTACGGCGGCGTCCTCATGGAGCCCACGCGAACGTTCTTGCGCGCCTGCCGGCCCCTGGGCGAGCGCTTCGAGGAGCGGCTGGGTCCCCACCTGAAGGAGGCGTCGCGCATGCTCGGCGCCGCCCCCGTGCCGCGCCTGGCCGACGCCGACCGCGCCCTCGAGCGCGCGGCCGAGGGCTTGGGCCGGCGAGACACATTCGGGCCGACGACGGTGGGCGTCTACTTCGGCGAGCCCGGGCGCTCCGTGGCCGACCCTTACTTCGGCGGCCGGGGCCCCGCGCGCGCGGGGTGCGTCTTTTGCGGCGGCTGCATGGTCGGCTGCCGCCACGGCGCCAAGAACACGCTGGCCAAGAACTACCTTCCCCTGGCCGCGGCGCGGGGCGCGCGGCTGTTCTCCGGCTGCCAAGTCGTGAGCCTTTCCGATCGCCTGGGAGGGGGCCTCCTCGTCGAGGCGAGCTCGCCCGGCGCCTTCGGGGGCCGCAAGACCGTTCGCGCGCGCCGCCTGGTCCTCGCCGCCGGCACGCTCGGCACGCTGCGGCTGCTGCTGGAGCCCCGCAATCGTCTGGGGCCTCTGCCGCCACGCCTGGGACGCGACGTGCGCACCAACGGGGAGGCCCTGCTCGGCGCCTTCGCTTGCGACGCGCGGCAAGACTGGTCCCAGGGCGTGGCCATCGGCTCCGAAGTGTGGGCCGACGAGGAGACCCACGTGCAGGCCGCCCGCTACGGCGCCGGCTCCGGCGCCATGGCGCTGCTCGGCTGGCCCCGCGGCGGCGGCCCGCTGCGGCGCCTGAGGGCGCTGTGGCCTTTCGGCTGGTCGCAAAGGGCGCTCATCTTGCTCGCCATGCAGACGCGCGACTCCCGCCTGCGGCTGTCGCTGGACCGCCGCGGTCGGCTGGCCTCGGGACTCGAGCCCGACGCCCGCGCGCCGCAAGCCCGCCTGAGCGCCGCCGAGCGCCTGCAGGAGGAGTTGTGCCGCCGCGCGGGCGCCGTCGCCATGACCACCATCTTCGAGGCCTGGCTCGGCATCCCCGCCACCGCGCACATCATCGGCGGCGCCTGCCGCGCGCCGGGGCCGGAGACGGGCTGCGTGGGCCCCGACGGCCGGCTCTTCGGCCGCGACGACGTCTGGGTGCTCGACGGCTCGGCTTTGCCGGCCAACCCCGGGGTCAATCCGTCGCTGACCATCGCGGCGCTGGCCGAGCAGGCGATGAGCCTGGTGCCGCCCAAGGCGGCGGCTGCGTGAGGTGGGACATCACCCGCTGGAACCGGGCGCGCGTCGTCGAGCTCGCCGTGGCGCTGGCGGGCCTGGCCGCCGCCGTCGCGCTCAACACTTGGATGGGCATGTTCGCCGACGCCGAGGGCCGGCGCGCGAGCCCCTCGCCGGACCTCCTTTTGGCCCACCTGCCCCGCGTCGACATGCGCTTCTTCTTCGTCTGGGGCTTCGCGGGCTTTCTGCTCTTCGCGATCGTCGTCGGCCTGGTGCGCGAGGGCCGGCGCCTGGCCCACATCCTGTGGCTCTACACCCTCCTCATCGCTCTGCGCAGCGTCTTCATCATTCTTACGCCCATGCGCAGCCCCGTCGGCGCGATGTGGGTGGGCGGCGATCCGCTCTTCAACGCCGTCGGACGCTATCTCACTTTTCACAACGACCTGTTCTTCTCCTCGCACACCGCCTGCCCCTACCTGGGCTACCTGGCCTACCGCGACCGCTGGGCTCAAAAGGTGTTCCTCGGCCTCTCCATCCTCCTGGCCGCCACCGTCCTGCTGATCCGACTGCATTACTCCATCGACGTCTTCTCGGCCTACTTCATCACCTACGCCCTCTACCGCTTCGAGCGCCGCAAGCTGCGCGCGCCCTACCGCCGGCTGCGGATGCGGCTTCTGGGCTTTCTGCTGGCCTGAAGCGCTGGCCGATACGTTGCGAAAGCTTACTTCACGATGAATAACAAACAGATTTTGCCCGAGCCCTACCGCGCCAAGATGGTCGAAGCGATCCGCCTGCTGCCGCCCGCCCAGCGCCGCAAGCGGCTCGAGGAAGCCGGCTTCAACACCTTCCTCTTGCGCAGCGAGGACGTCTACATCGATTTGCTGACCGATTCCGGCACCAACGCCATGACGGACGTGCAATGGGCGGCGCTCATGCGCGGAGACGAGGCTTACGCCGGCAGCCGCAGCTTCGAGGCCCTCGAGGCGGCCGTGCGCGACGTCTACGGCTTTCCCTTCATCGTACCCACCCACCAGGGCCGCGGCGCGGAGCACCTCCTCTCGCGCTCCTGGATCAAGCCCGGCCAGCACGTGCCTGGCAACATGTATTTCACGACGACGCGCCTCCATCAGGAGCTGGCGGGCGGCGTCTTCGACGACGTGATCGTCGACCAGGCCCACCAGCCCGACTCGACGCACCCTTTCAAGGGCGACATCGACCTCGACAAGCTCAAGGCTCTCGTTCAGCGCCTGGGCCAGGACAAGATCGCCTACGCGGCCGTCGCCGCCCCGGTCAACATGGCCGGCGGCCAGCCGATTTCGCTCGGCAACCTCAAAGCCGTCAGCGACTTCTGCCGCTCCAAGGGCATCCGCGTCGTCCTCGACGCGGCGCGCGCCGTCGAGAACGCCTGGTTCATCCGCGAGCGCGAGGACGGCTACGCGGACTGGACGCTTGGCGAGATCCTGCGCGAAATGTGCTCCCTCGTCGACGCCTGCACGATGAGCGCCAAGAAGGACGCGTACGTCAACATCGGAGGCTTTCTGGCGACTCACGACCGCGGGCTCTACGAGGAAGCGATGAACCTCTGCGTCGTCTACGAGGGCCTGCACACTTACGGAGGCCTGGCCGGCCGCGACCTGGAGGCGCTCGCCGTGGGCGTCCGCGAGATGGTCGAAGGAACGTGGATGGACCACCGCATCTCCCAGGTGCGGTATCTGGCGGCCCGCATCGAGGACGCCGGGGCGCCCTTCGTCGTCCCGGTCGGAGGGCACGCCGTCTTCCTTGATGCCCGCCGGTTTTTGCCCCATCTGCCCCAGGAGGCGCTGCCCGCCCAAGCGCTGTCCGCGTGGCTCTACGAGGAGTGCGGCGTGCGGACCATGGAGCGCGGCACCGTCTCGGCGGGCCGAGACGACCAAGGGCGCGACCGCCGGCCGGCGCTGGAGCTGGTGCGCCTGACGCTGCCGCGGCGCGTCTACACCCAGAGCCATCTCGACTACGTGGCCGCCGGAGTGGGCCGGCTCTACGCCCGGCGAGGCTCGCTGCCCGGGCTCAAGTTCGTCTACGAGCCCAAGCGCCTACGCTTCTTTCAGTCGCGCTTCTGTCCGCTGCCCGCGGCGGCGGCGACCGGGGCGAATTCCGACCATCCGAAAGCCTCGGCGTACTGAGGCGCGACTCCCGTGCAGTCGTGCGCGCGCGCGCATGCCGCGCACGACGGCCCTTTGACCGAGGCAAACCAGAGCTTCGGCGGCAGCAGGCGCGCGACTCCCTCGGGTCCCAGGTGAAGCACGCGCTCAAAGGCGCCTGCGTGGCCGCCCGCTCCCTCGATGCAGGGCGGCACGTCGACGAGCCGAAGCCTGTCGAGGCCCCGCAACCCGGCGCGCTCGGCCGCCTGCCTGGCCCTGCGGAAGGCGGCGGCCAGCTCGCGGTAGCGAAGGGCGAGCCGGCGAAAGTGGCGCTTCCCGTTGCCCTCGACGGCCACGGCGTTGAGCACGACGTCGTCCAAGCCGGGGCGCGCCAGGAGCTTGGGCAGCAGGGCCGCCAGGTCCGAGACGTTGAGGGCCGAGACGGTCGTCGTCGTCGAAAGCCGAAGCCACGGCCACTGCCTCTTGAGGGCCAGCAGCACCTCGAGCCCCCGGCTGGTCTGCGCGAAGCTGCCGCGCGCCCGGGTCGCGGCTTCGTGGACGAGCGCGCAGCTGCCGTGGAGAGACACCGAAAAGCGGTTGAAGCCGGCCTTGACCAGCCGGATCGCGAAGGCCGGCTCGCCCAGCCGGCGGCCGTTGGTCTGCAGCCCGATGTCGTCGAACCCTCTCTGCTTGAGCGCCGCCGCCATCATCGGAAGCTCGACGTTGAGCGTGGGCTCGCCCCCGGTGAAGGTCACCGGCAGCCCGCGGTGCTCGGGGCCCAGCCGGGAAATCAGCCGCGCCGTCGTGGCGAACGCCCGCGCGGCGGGGACTTCGGCGCCGCGCCGGCGGCCGGTCCTCTCGTCGAATTCCATGCAGAAGAGGCAGGCGTTGTCGCAGCGCAGGCTCGTCGAGACGTGGATGCGCAGGTCCTTGAGGACTCTCATGGCGCCGCCGGCACGAACTCATCCCAGCCGAAGAGCGCCGGATACTCGCGCCACGGCCCCTCGCAGACGGAGTCGTAGCGGCACCGGACGCAGGCCGGGCCCTTCGCCTTGCCCTCCTCGCGGCGCTCCCGCGTGTAGTCCGGGATCACCGTCTTGGCATCGAAGATCATCGTCTCGGGAATGATGCGCTCGGCGACGCAGTCTTCGTAGCCCTTCATGAGGCAATACGGGATCGCCTCGGTGTAGCACAAGACGCCGGCTTCGCGTCCGATGTCGAGGGCGGCCTTGACCAGAGGCATGATCTGCGACTTGCGCGGGACCAGCCATTTCTTGTTCTCGCCGGCCCTTCCGAGCGCGTGCACGAAGGCGAGCTGGAATTGATCGACGCCCAGCGAGACCAGGAGCCGGGCGAGCTCCGGCAGGTCCTTGAAATTGCCGGAGGTGATCACGCTGTTGGTGATGACCTTGGCTCCCAGCCGCTTCAGATTGCGGATGCCCGCCACCGTCTGGAAGAACGAGCCGCGAGCCAGCGTCTGCCTGTCGTGGATCTGCTCGCTGGAGCCGTGCAGCGACGGCGAGAACTCTGTGACTCCCGCCTCGATGAGCTGGCGGCAGAGGGTGTCGTAGCAGAACGCCCGGCCGTTCGATTGGATTTGCACCTGCCGGTAGCCCAGCCTGCGCGCCGCGCGCACGACCTCGAGCAGCCTCGGATACAGGGTGGGCTCTCCGCCCGTGACCACGACGCCGCAAGCGCCCGCCGCCCGGCCAGCCTTCAGCGAGTCGACGAGCTCCTCCAAGGGCTTAGCGGGCAGCCGCGTGCGCTTGTCGCCCTGGACGCAAAAGTCGCAGAAGTTGTTGCAGCGGAAGCCCACCTTGAGGTCGACGCGCTGGGTCACGCGGCCGCTTCCCCGGCCAGCCGGAAGCCGAAGCCGATGTTGTTGAGCAGCGTCCGCCGCATGTCTGGATTTCCCGCGAACGTCTGAGCCAGCAGCCAAAAATTGTCGAACTGGCTCGCCCCGTAATAATCGAAGGGTCCGGCCCGCAGCACGTCGGCCACGAGGAAGCGGCTTTTCATCGCCATGAAGTCCTCCTCCAGTCCGTGGGCGAGGCCGCGATAGACGCCTCCGTCGCAGTCGACGGTGATCTCCCCGTTGAGCGCCACGGGCTCGCGCCGCTGCCGGGTCTCGTTGACCAAGACGACGCCCAAGCGCCGCGCCAGCCGCCCGGCCCCGGCCAAACCGCGCGCGAACCGGTCCTGCGCCTCGCGGCTCCAGACGCGACCGAGGGCGTAGTTGAGCTGGATGCGCCGATGGCCGAGGCCGGCCAAGTAGCGGAAGGTTTCCTCGATGCTGCCCGCGCGCTCGGGAGGGACGACGGCGATCACATGGTAGGGCAGGCCGGCGTGCTTGAGGGCGGCGAGGCTGCGCGACAGCGCCCTGGAATAGTCCCGGCCGCCGAGAGCCGCTCTCTGGTCGCGCTGGGTCTGCGGCGAGCCGTCGCAGCTGAACTCCACGCAAAAGGCGTGAGCGCTGAGAAAGGACAGAGTCTCCCGGTCGAGAGCCAGGCCGTTGGTGGTGAGCAGAAAGCGCACGCGCTTTCCCAGCCGCGCCGCCAACGCCTCGGCTTGCGCGACGGCGCGGCGCACCACGTCGAAGGCGAGCAGCGGCTCGCCGCCGAAGAACTGAAGCTCCACCTCCGGGCGGCCCGCGGTCAGGGCGAAGCGCACCGCGGCGTCGGCGACCGCCATGGACATGCGCGCCGGATATTTTCTCACGCGGCAATACGAGCAGCGCAGCTGGCACAGCCTCGTGACCAGCAGCACCAAGCGCCCGGTGCCCACCCCCGAAAACAGCTCCAGCAGCTCCCGTCGGCCTCGACCGGCGGCCCTCGCCGCGCGAAGAAAGATCCCCCGGCGATAGCGCGCGTAGCCGGCTAAGGCCTCGGCCTCGGCGCAGCGCCCGGCGCGCTGAGCGCCCCACAGGCGCGCCAACAGCAGCCGATCGACGGCCGCCAGCCCTTCGGCCAAGCGCCGGGTCCGTCCCCGCGCGAGCGCGTCCTCCGTTCGAGCCAGGAAGGCGTCGATGTCGGCCATCTCCCCAGCCATCCGGGACCGCCTCGCAACGGAACGGCCCAGCGACGGCAGCATCGTTGCGTGAGAAAAGGGGGTCATGGACCTCCTGCTGGCCGCCGCATTCGCCTGCCTCTACGCCGAGTTCGTCGGCTATTGGCTGCACGTCCTGCTGCACAGCAACCGCATCGAGTATCTGAGCCGCAGCCATATGATCCACCACTTGATCATTTACGCCCCGGACAAGCCGCAGCGGCAGTCGTCCCGCTATCTGCTTTCGACCTACGGTCGGGCGAACGTCCTCGGCGTGGGCCTGGAGTGGCTCGGGCCCATCGCCGTCCTGCTGGGGCTCTCCGCCGCCGGGCTGCGCGTCCTGGGGGCGTCCTGGCCCACGATCGTCGTGTTCTGCGCCGTCGCCCTGGGCTGGGGAGCGTCGATGTTTTGGTACATGCACGACGCCATGCACCTTCAGGGCTTCTGGATGGAGAACGCGCGCTCGAACCGGCTGCGGCGGTGGTTTCTGCGCGCCCGGCACCGGCATGACATCCACCACATGGACCTGACCGACGACGGGCGCATGAGCCGCAATTTCGGCATCTGCTTCTTCGGCTTCGACGCCCTCTTCGGCAGCCTCCTGGCCGAGCACAATCGCTTCAATCACGCCGGCCTCACCGCGGCCCGAAAACGCTATGCCTACATCTTCCCGGGCGAACAGTCGGCCTGACCCGTCGCTGGTCTACCGGTTCAAAGACGGGCTCTACGTCAACCTGACCAATCGCTGCCCCACCCGCTGCGTCTTCTGCGCCAAGCGCGGGTGGAAATTCCAGTATCGCGGAAACAACCTCGCCCTCGGCTCGAAGGAGCCGTCCGCGGCCCGCGTGTGGCTGGCTTTGGAGCGCGAAGCCGCGCGCGGGCCCTTTCGGGAGATGGTTTTCTGCGGCTACGGCGAGTCCACTTACCGTCTGGCCGCGCTGACGGCCCTGTCGCGCCGCGCCCGCAAGAGCTTTCCTCGCGCGCGCCTGCGCCTCAACACCATCGGGCTCGGCAGCCTGATCGCGGGACGCGACATTTGCCAGACCTTGGCGCATGCGCTCGACGCCGTCAGCGTCAGCCTCAACACGGCCGACGCCGCACAGTGGCGCCGGCTCCATGATCCCCTGCCCCGCTTCGCGCGGCTGGGATTCTGGGCCTCATTGGCCTTCATCTCGGGCTGCGTGGCCCACGGGCTGGACACCACGGTGACCGCCGTCGAGCAGCCGGAAGTGGACCTCGGCGCGGTCTACAGGCTGGCCCGCGCCCTCGGCGCCGATTTCCGCGCCCGCCCGGCCCTGCTCTAGCCTTTCCGGCCTGCCGCGCCTTGCGCCGGCCGTCGGCCAGCAGGGGCACCGCCGTCAGGCGCGCGCTCAGCGTCTCTTCGCCCGCCGTCGCGACGCCGCGCGCAGGCCCGCGGGGCGGGCCACGGCGCGGAGCATGTCCATCGAGGTCACGATGCCCCGCAGCCGGCCGTCTTGGGCGATGATCACGCGATGCACTCGGCGATTGAGCATGAACCGGGCCAGCCGCGGCAAGGGCGTGTCCTCCGCCGCCTCGAGCACGGCCGGCGTCATGACCTGCGAAACGGGGACGTCGTCGGCCACCCGCAGATCGGGGGCCACCATGATGCGCCCCTCCTCTTGATAGAACGCCGGCACTTTCTCGCGCTCCGGCGCGCGGCTGCGGCGCACCAGGTCGGTCTGGGACACGACACCCAGGAGACGTCCGCCGCGCGCGACGACCGGGGCGCCCGAGATGCCGTGCAGCACCAGCATGTCCGCGGCCTGCCGCACCGTCATGTCGGGCGACAGGGTGAAGACTCGCTTGTTCATCACGTCTCGTGCCAAGAGCATCTTCGCCTCCTCAACGCAACGGCGCGCCGGGCAGCACGCGCAGGATATCCATCGTGGTCACGATGCCCGTCAGGCGGCCCTTTCGAGTGACGACGACACGGTGGACGCCGTGGCGCAGCATGAGGCCGATGAGATCCTCCACCGACGCGTCCTCCTCGGCCGAGATGACGCGGCTGGTCATGACGTCGACGACGCGCATGGAATCGAACTCGGAGAGAGCCCCGCCGTCAGGAGCCTCTCCGTCCGCGTCGCTGTAAAAGGAAGGCAGGCCGGCGCGGTCCTTGGCGGCGCCGCGGCGCACGATGTCGGTCTGGGAGACGACGCCGATGAGCTCTCCCTTGCGATCGACGACGGGAGCTCCGGTGACGCCCCTCTGTCCGAGCAGAGCGGCGGCCTCGCGCAGCGTCATCAGCGGACGCAGCGTCAGCACGTCGCCTTTCATGATCTCCTTGGCCAGCATGGGGCTCCCTGCCGAAATGCTTCGCAACAATGCGGCCAGCCCGGCGGCCTCAGCTCAAGCGCACTTCGAAACGGCGCCGGCGCGAAATCGCCGGCCGCTCGTCGCCCGAAATCCGCCTGGCGCGGACCTCGTGCGCGCCGCTCGAAAATCCGCTCCAATCGAACCACCAGAGGCCCAGCGACTCCCGGCAGGGATTCCAGTTCCCGCCGTCGATCGAAACCTCCACGCCGCGGGCTCCGGGCGACACGACCTGCAAGGTGTACCATGGCTGGCCGATCACCTCGTCCTCCGTCGGATACGCGATCTCGATCTCGAGCGCGGGCGCTTGGCGCTCCAGGACGGCCGGCGGATTGCTGCGGTGCTTTCTCATCTTCCCCTCCGAACGGCGGTTTGCAAAGGCTTCACGGCCGAGGATCGCAACGTTACGACCGGAGGGCCGGCGGCCTGGACGCGCTCCTCCTCGCCGCCGCCGGCACGGCCAAGACCGGGACGACGCTGTGGCGCAGCACCCGCTCGGCGGTGGTTCCGAGCAGGGCCTGCGAGAGCGATCCCTTGCGGTGCGCCGACAGCACGAGCAGATCCGATTGGCTCGAGGCCTCCAGTATCCGCTCGGCGGGGTCGCCGAAGAGGAGCTGCCTGCGCGGCCGGCAGGCGTCGGTCAGGCGCGCCGGCAGGCGGCCGAGCGCCTGGTCGAGCAGGTGGCGGGGCCCCTTCGCCGCCGCGGCATCGCGCGCCCCGGGCGACGAGAGGGCGACGACGTGCAGCGCCGTCAGCCGCGCCCCGAGCCCGACGGCGACGCTCGCCGCCTGTTCCAAGGCGGCGAGCGAATAATCCTCGAAATTAACCGGAGCCAGCACTTCGCGCACCCGCAGCTTCGCGCGGCGCAGCACCCAGACGGGGACAGTGCTGTGACGCACGACGGTCTCCGCCACGGAGCCTTTGAAGGCTCGCTCGAGGCCCGTGCGCCCGTGCGTGCCCATCACGATCAGGTCATAGTCCAGATCGCGTCCCCATGAGACGATCGTCTCCTCGACGGCGCCGGACGCGGCCGCCACGGGAATCTCGCGGCCGTAGCGCTGGCGAAGCAGGGCCAGGGCGCTGCGCTCGGCGGCGGCGGTCAGATCGGGGTCCCCCGGCCCCAGGCCCAAGGCCGAGTGGAGCCAGGGCTGAATATAGAGGCCGTCGACCGGCGCCGCGAAGCGTCGCGAGAGCCAGGACGCCTCGCTCCAGGCGGCCGCGGAAGCTTCGGAAAGATCCAGCGGCACCAGTATCTTGGTCGGCGGAAAGCGCGGCCAGCGGCGATGATTCATGAGCCTCCCTGCATCGCAAGCGCAACGCTACGACCAAACGGACCGGCGGGTCGGACCGGTGGTGTCACCATTGTACCGCGGCGCGCGCGCAGGACCCGTGACGCCGGCGCAACGATCCCGTTACCGGCACGCGGGCCGCTTCATTGCTACAATCCGGGCGATGAAGAACCTGTTCGCCGCGCTCGCCGTCGCCGGCGCCGCGCTGCTGGCGGCCTGCGCCGCCTTGAACCGGCCGATCCCCGGGCAGGATTCCGGAATCCTCTTCTTCAGCGATCTCGGCCCCAACGCCATCGATGTCTCCTCGTATCCGGCCGTCCAACGTCGCAACTACAAGGTCTACGCCCGGGTCTGCTCGCAATGCCACTCTCTGGCGCGCTCGATCAACAGCCCGCTGGTCAGCCGGGATTTTTGGCAGATGTACATCATGGCCATGAAGCGCCGCAGCGACTACGCGCCGACCCAGCCGATCACCGCCGCCGAGGAGGACGAAATCCTCGCTTTTCTGGACTACGACTCCCGCGTCCGGAAAGTCGAGCGCGCCAAGGAGTTCGAGGCGCAGACCCGCGCGCTCAAGCGGCGCTTCGCCGCCCTCGAGAGCGAGTCGTCCCATTAGTCGTCTTTACGGAATAGCCAGAACGGCCGTCCCGCAATGCCGTATCACGCGTTCCGCCGTGGTCCCGAGGACGGTCTCCGACAGAAGGCCCCTGCGGTGCGCCGTCAGGACCACCAAGTCCGCCCCGCGGGCCGCAAGGCAGATGCGCTCCGGCGCCGAGCCGAAGGCCAGTTCGACATTGGGCTCGCAGGCCCGGCGGATGCGCTCGGGCAGGCGCAGGATCCACTCGTCCGCGGCCCGTTTGAGCCCGCCGACGCGCGCGCGCCCGGAGGTTCCCGACGTCACGACGTGGAGCGCCGTCAGGCGGGCGCGAAGAGACTCGGCCACGTGGGCCGCGGCGAGAAAGCCGCGCCAGGAATCCGGCTCAAGGCTCACCGGAGCGAGCACGGAGCGCACGCAAGAGGTCTTCTTGCGCACCACCAGCACCGGGATGGACGAGCGGCTGACGGCGCGCTCGGCCACCGAGCCCGCCACGGCGCGGGCGAGACCCGTGCGCCCGTGGGTCGCCATGACCAGAAGGTCGTAGCCCTCGCCGGCCCAAGCGACGATGCCGTCGCCGACGTCGCCCGCCGAGGAATTGATGACCACGCCCGGCCCCAAGCGCCGTCGCAGCTCGGCGACGGCCTGCCTGACCGCCTTGCCGGAGAGGTAGGGCTCGGCGACGCCGAGGCCCATCGCCGAGTAGACCCAGGGCTGCACGTATAGGACCTCGAGATCGGCGTGGAACCAGCCGGCCACGGCCTGCGCCTGCCGCCAGCCGGCCAGGGACTCCGCGGTCAAGTCCAGCGGCACGAGGATGCGCTTGGGCGGAAAGCGCACGCTCGCGCCCCAGCGCGCCGGGCGATGCTTCGCGTCCTTTTCTTTCGCGATCATGGTTTTCGGCCTCCGTGTCTTCAGACCGCAACGGTCCGGCCGGCCAGCCTTTTCTCCAGTTCCAGGACGGCCAGCGTGGTTTTGAGCACGGCGTCCGGATTGAGGGAGAGGCTGTCGATGCCTTGCTCGACGAGGAAGCGCGTGAACTCCGGGTAGTCGCTGGGCGCCTGCCCGCAGATGCCGATCTTGCGGCCCTTGGCCTTGGCGGAGGCGATGACCTGCGCGATCATGCGCTTGACCGCCTCGTTTCGCTCGTCGAAGATCGGGGCGACGATCTCGGAATCGCGGTCGACGCCGAGCACGAGCTGGGTGAGGTCGTTGGAGCCGATGGAAAATCCGTCGAAGAGCTCGGCGAAGCGCTCGGCCAGGATCACGTTGCTGGGAATCTCGCACATCACGTAGACCTCCAGCCCACTTTCGCCCCGGCGCAGGCCGTTCTTAGCCAACTCCTCGAGCACTCGGCGCCCTTCCTCGACCGTCCGGCAGAACGGGATCATCACCTTGAGGTTGGTCAGGCCCATCTCCTCGCGCGCCTTGCGCACGGCGCGGCACTCCAAGGCGAAGCCTTCGCGATAGCGCGGATGATAATAGCGCGAGGCTCCGCGAAAGCCGAGCATCGGGTTTTCCTCGAGAGGCTCGAAGGCGCGGCCGCCGATCAGGTTGGCGTATTCGTTGGTCTTGAAGTCGCTGAGCCGAAGGATGACGTCCTTGGGATAGAACGCGGCGGCCAGCAATGCCGCGCCCTCGGCGAGCCGGTCGACGAAGTAGCGGGGCTTGTCGGCGTAGCCCTCGGTCAGCCGCTCGATTTCGTCGCGCGCCTCCCGGCCTTCCACTTTCTCGGGATGAAGGAGCGCCAGCGGGTGCACCTTGACCCAGTTGGAGATGATGAATTCCTCGCGCGCCAAGCCCACCCCGGCGTTGGGCATGAAGGACAGGGCGAAGGCCTCGTCGGGGTTCGCGACGTTCATCATGATCTTCGTCTTGGGCCGCCCCACGTCCTTGAGATCGACGCGGTCCACGCGGAAGTCCAGCGCCCCGTCGTAGACAAAGCCCGTCTCCCCCTCGGCGCAGCTCACCGTCACCTCTTGCCCGTCCCGGAGCGCCGCCGTCGCCGTCTGCGCCCCCACGACGGCCGGGATGCCGAGCTCCCGGCTGACGATGGCGGCGTGGCAGGTGCGCCCGCCGCGGTCGGTCACGATCGCGGAGGCCTTCTTCATGATCGGCTCCCAGTCGGGGTCGGTGCGGTCGGCCACGAGCACCTCGCCCTGCCGAAAGTCGTGGAGAAACCGCACGCCCTTGACCACCCGCACGCGCCCGCGGCCGATCTTTCCGCCGACGCTGCGGCCCGACACGAGGACCTTCCCGCGCGCCTTGAGCGAGAACGTCTCGATGACGTCCGCCTCCCGGCGCGACTGCACCGTCTCCGGCCTGGCCTGCACGACGAAAAGCTCGCCCGTGCGGCCGTCCTTGGCCCACTCGATGTCCATGGGGCAGGGCCGGCCTGATTTGGCCGAATAGTGGTCCTCGATGAGGCAGGCCCAGCGCGACAACGCCAGCACGTCCTCGTCCGAGAGCGCCAAGCGCAGGCGCTCGGGCGCGGGCACCGGGACGTTGCGCACCCGCCGCCCCGCGCCGGCGTCGTAGATCAGCCGCAGCTCCTTGCCGCCCACCCGCTTCTGGAGGATCGCCGCGAAGCCCTTCTTGAGCGCCGGCTTGAAAACCCGGTATTCGTCCGGATTGACGGCCCCCTGCACGACGTTCTCGCCGAGGCCCCAGGCCGCGTTGATGATCACGAGGTCGCGAAAGCCCGTCTCTGTGTCGATCGTGAACATCACGCCCGAGCTTCCCAAATCGGAGCGGACCATCCGCTGCACTCCCACCGAAAGGGCGATCTGTTGGGCGGCGAAGCCGTGCGCGGCGCGGTAATGGATGGCCCGATCGGTGAAGAGCGAGGCGAAACAGCGCCTGACGGCCTCCAGCACGGCGAAGCGGCCTTGAACGTTGAGGAACGTCTCCTGCTGGCCCGCGAAGCTCGCGTCGGGCAGGTCCTCGGCGGTGGCGCTGCTGCGCACGGCGACGTCGACCGGCTCCGGTCCGTTGGAGAGCCGCCCGTAGGCGGACTCGATCTCGTCGGCCAGCTCCTGCGGCAGCTTCGCCGCCAGCACGGCCTCGCGGATCGCCCGACCGTGTCGCGCGAGCGCCTCGGTGTCGGACACGTCGAGACGCCCGAGGCACCCGGCGATGAAAGAGTCCAGCTCGGAGTGCCTGAGGAACTCCCGATAAGCGTGCGCCGTGATCGCGAAGCCGTCGGGCACGCGCACGCCCTTGGCCGAGAGCTCGCGTATCATTTCGCCGAGCGACGCGTTCTTTCCTCCAACCACGCTCACATCGGCGATGCCGATCTGGTCGAACAGGACGATGTAAGGCTGCCGCTCCAATTCCACGCTCATGTCCCCTCCTTGCGCCGCTTCACTCTATCATCGCAACAAGCGCGCCACGGCCCTACGACAAGCGCGCAACGAACGCGTGGCCGCTTCATTGCGACCTTCATTTAAGGAGGCGATCCTATGGAAGCGCGGGAATTCATGACGCCGCTCGTCGAAGCCGTGCTGGCGCACTTGCCGGTCCGGGAAGCCGCCCGACAGATGGCCGAGCATAATGTGGGCAGCCTGCTGGTGTGCGACACCGAGCGCTTGGTGGGAGTCATCACCGACCGCGACATCGTCCTGCGGGTCGTCGCGCGCGGGCTCGACGCCCAGGACACGAAAGTGCGCGACGTGATGACGGCCAAGCCCGTCTTCTGCCGCGAGGACGACGATGTGCGCGACGTCGCGCGGACCATGGCGGCCAAGCGCATACGCCGCATCCCCGTCATGAGCCGGAAAAACGGCATCGTCGGCGTGATCTCGCTCAGCGACCTTGCCCGCGCTCGCGAAGGGGCGGGGCTCGTCGGGGAAGTGCTGGAGTCGGCCGCGGCCAAGCGCGTCTAGGCCGAAAATGGGCCTTGCCGGCGGGGACAGTCCGTGTCATAATTATACGGCAGTCCAGTTATGGCACGACCATCGCGTTCGCTCGATCAGAAGCTGATAGACTCCGCCCGCGCGCTCCTGCCGCGCCGCGGCGTCTCGGGCTTGTCCGTCCGGCAGGTCTGCCGCCGCGCCGGCGTCAACCTCGGAATGTTCCACTACCACTTCAAGAGCAAGGATGCCTTTATCCGGCGGCTGCTCCAAGAGACGTACGACGACTTTTTCGTGACGTTCCGGGACGCCGCGGAAGGCCCGGGGGACGCGCGCGAGCGGCTGCGCCGGGTTTTGATCGCCTTCGCCCGCTTCGCCAGGGACCACCGCCCCTTCTACGCCCTCCTGGCCCGCGAACTGCTCAACGAGCAGAAGCAGTGCCTCGACTTCATCAGACGCAACTTCCCCCGGCACGCCTCGCTTTTGTTCGCGCTGCTCGACGAGTGCCGCCGCGAAGGCCTCGTCAGGCCGCTGCCCACGCCCATGCTCGGCGCCTTCGCCATGATGTCGATGGGCACGCCCAACATCCTGCTCGCCGCGCTCGAGCGGAGGCGGCCGCGCCGCGTGCGCGGCACGCCTTTTGCGCAATTCGTCCGGATGATGCTGTCGGACTCGGCCATCGAGGCCCGCGTCGACATGGTCCTAGCCGCGCTGGCCGCGCAGGGGCGGCCATGATCGCGGCTTGGCTCGCTCTAGCCGCCGCGGCGGGGGCTCAGCCGGCCGCGCCGCCCCCCGCGTCCGCGCCCGCGCTCACGCTCAGCCTCGACCAGGCCGAGGCGGCCGCCTTCGCCCACTCCCCGATTTTGAAAGCGGCGGAAAGCGACCTGGCCTCGGCCCAGGCGCAAGCCGACGCGGAGCTCTCGCAGTTGGCGCCCCGCGTCACCGTCGACGGCTCCTATCAGTACCAAACCGAGGTCCCCAAGGTCGCCCTGGGACCCGCCGCTCCCGCCTTCCAATTCGGCGACCACAACTCCTACTCCATCGGACCGACGCTCTCCTACACCTTGTGGGACGAGGGCGGCCTGCTCAAGGCCTGGCGCAGCCAGAAGGCCCTGGCAGGCTCCCAGCAGGCCCAGCGCGACCTGCTGCGCCGCCAGGTGCGCCTCGTGACCCGGCTCGATTACTTCCAGGTCCAGCTCGCCTTGGAGCAGGAGCGGTCGCTGGTCGACTCGCTGCGGCTCGCCCAGGCGCAGTACGGCGACATCGACCATCGCTACCGCGCCGGCGCCGCCAGCCGCATCGATTGGCTGTCGGCGCACCAGCAGGTCCTCGACCGGCGGCGCGACCTGCTGGCCGCGCAATCCGACGTCTCTTCGGCGCTGCGCGCGCTCTTCGCGCAGACCGGCCGCGGCCAGGACCTCGACGTCTCGGCGCCCATGGACGCCCGCGTCCAGCTTCCCCTGCCCGAAGGAACGGCGCCCCCGACCGTTTCCGTGCGGCTCGAGCCGCTCGAGTCGGTCGAGGCCCGCCTCTCCGGAGCGTCGGCGGCCCCGCTCGATGAGGCGTATCCTCAGCTGCTGGTCTACTCCAAGCAGGCGCAGGCCCAGGAGCTGGCCGCCAAAAGCATCGCGGCGGGGCTTTGGCCGCGCGTTCAGCTCGCCTTCAAATCGGATTACCTTTATCCGAACGTCCCGCTGCTCGTGCCGGCCTGGCAGAACACCGCGGGCCTGACGGCGAGCGTGCCGATCTTCGAGCTCGGGCGGACGCGGCGCCAAGCCGAGGCTCAGCGCGCGCTGGCCGCCGCCAGCCGCCATCAGCAAGACGAAGCTTATGACGAGCTCTCGCGCGACTGGCACAAAGCGCGCGACCAGCTCGCGACTTTGCGCGGCGAGGAGGACCTCGACCGCCAGTCCGTCGACGAGACGGCCGAGATCGCCCGGCTGCGCTACGCGTCGTATCGCGACGGCGGCTCGACGATCCTCGACGTCGAGACCGCGGACACCAATTCCGTCCTGGCGCGCGTGGCGGCCGCCAGGACCCGCACCCAGGTCCTCATCCAGCTCGCCACGCTCCAAAGCCTCTCCACAACCCAGGCCCGCCCATGAACAAGAAAAAGAAGATCATCGCCGCCGCCCTCGTCGCCCTCGCCGCCGCGCTCGCCGCCGCCAAGCTCGTGCTCTTGCGCAAGCCGTTTCTCTATGCCGGAACGCTCGAGGCGACGGACGTGGACCTCTCGTCGCGGCTGTCGTCGACCATCGCGCAGGTCGTGCCGCAGGAGGGAGACCGCGTCGCCCGCGGCGAGGTCGTCGTGCGGCTGACTTGCGACGACGTCAAGGTCGCCGCGCAGCTGGCCGACATCAACTACCGCAGGAGCCTGCGGCTCTTCAAGAACGGCACGATCTCTCCCGACCAGATGGACCAGGTCCAAAACAAGAAGGAGGATTCGGACGTGCGCCTGTCTTGGTGCGACATCGCCTCCCCGCTCGACGGGACCGTGCTCAGCCGCTACCACGAGCCGGGCGAGATGGTCGCTCCCGCCACCAAGCTCCTCACCCTCGCCAATATCAAGGACATCTGGGCCTATATCTACGTGCCGCAGCCGCTCGTCGCCCGGCTTTCCCCGGGCGAGAAGGTGACCGCCTACCTCCCGGAAATGGGCATGCGGCCTTTCCAGGGCACGATCATCAAGATCGACTCCGAGGCCGAGTTCACGCCCAAGAACGTCCAGACCCGCGCCGAGCGCGAGCGGCTGGTCTTCGGCGTCAAGATCAGCTTCCTCGGGTCCAACGACCAGGAGATCCTCAAGCCCGGCATGACCGTGGAGGTGGCCCTGCCCAAATGAGCGCCGGCGTCTCGATTTCGGTCGCCGGCGTCGCCAAGGCCTTCCGGGCCTTTCCGGCCCTGCGCGGCGTGAGCCTTGAATTCGAGGCGGGGAAGATGCACGGCATCATCGGCCCCGAGGGATCGGGCAAGACGACCCTCCTGCGCATTCTCCTGGGGCTTCTGGCTCCCGCGCAGGGAACCATCTCCTATTTCGACGGCGGCCGGCCCGTCGCGCTGGAGGAGGTGCGGCCGCGCATCTCCTACATGCCCCAAACCCAGAGCCTCTACCCCGACCTTTCCATCGACGAGCACCTGGAGTTCTTCCGCGACCTCTACAGCTTGGCCCCCGACGCCTACGCGCAAAGGCGCGAGGAGCTCCTGGCCGTGACGCGGCTTTCCGAGTTCGTCGCGCGGCCGGCCGGGAAGCTCTCGGGGGGAATGTACAAGAAGCTCGGGCTCATGTGCGCCCTCCTGCGTTCGCCGCGCGTCATGATCCTGGACGAGCCCACCACCGGCGTCGACCCAATCAGCCGGCGCGAGCTCTGGGACCTACTCTACCGCCTGCTCGACCAGAACATCCTCATCCTCGTGACCACGGCCTATCTCGACGAGGCGGAGCGCTGCTCCAAGGTCCATCTCATCGAAAGCGGCGTCGTCGTGGCGTCGGGCGAGCCGCGTCGCCTGCTGGAGGCCGAAAAGGCCGCAACCTTCGACGAGCTCTTCATCCGCCGGGCGGCGCAGAGGGCCCCGTGAGCGGCGAGCCCGCCGTTTCGGCGCGCGAGCTGGTCGTGCGCTACGGCGACTTCACCGCCGTCGACCGCATCTCCTTTTCCGTGCGCCGCGGGGAGATTTTCGGGTTCTTGGGCGCCAACGGCGCCGGCAAGACGACGACCATCCGCGTGCTGACCGGTCTCTTGCCGCCGACCTCGGGACTGGTTCGGGTCGCGGGCGCCGGCTACGAGAACGGCGAGCGCGCGATCAAGGAGAAGGTCGGCTACATGTCCCAGAAGTTCACGCTCTACAACGACCTGACGGTCGGCGAAAACCTGGACTTCATCGCAAGCCTGCGCAAGCTCGAGCCCGCCCTCTACGCGCGCCGCCGCGGGGAGCTGCTCGAGCTCATCTCCTTCAAGAAGGGATTGGACGCCACCGTCCAGGAGCTTTCCGGCGGGACCAAGCAGCAGGTCTCGCTGGCCGCGGCGATGCTGCACGACCCGGAGATCGTCTTTCTCGACGAGCCGACGGCGGGCGTGACGCCCGCGGGGCGCGACCGCTTTTGGCGGCTCATCAGGCGCGTCGCCGACGCCGGCAAGACCGTGTTCGTCACGACCCACTACATGGACGAGGCCGAGCAGTGCGGGCGCGTCGGGCTCATGCGCGACGGCCGCCTCGTCGCCGTAGACAGTCCGGCCGGGCTCAAGAAGGCGGTGTTCCCCGAGCCGGTCTACGAGTTCGATCCCGTGGTCCCGCTCTCGTTTTCCGAGCTCTCGAGCTTCCGAGCGCACGAGGCGTTCTCCTTTTTCGAGTCCTACGGCCCGCGCTTCCACGCCGCCGCGGCGAGCGCCGAGGCCTGGGCGGCCTGGGCTCCCCGGCTCGAGAGGCAGTTCCGCATCCGGCCGATCGCGCCCTCCCTCGAGGACGTCTTCATCCGCGTCGTGGAGGGGCGACGGTGACCTTCGTCTGGAAGCGGGCCGCCGCCGTGGCCCGCAAGGAATGGTTCCACATCCGCCGCGATCCCTTCACCCTGGCCCTGGCGCTGGTTTTGCCGCTGGTGATGGTGGTGGTCTACGGCATCGCCATCGACTTCAACATCCAGGACGTGCGCCTGGCCGTCAGCGACTCCGACCAGTCGCAGGCGTCGCGCCGTCTCGTCGAAACCTTCGACAGCTCCCATTACTTCCGCGTCCAGCCGGCGCCCTCGCCGGCTTCGGCGCTCCAAGACGTCGTGGGAGAGCGCGACAAGGCGGCGCTCATCATCCCGCCCCGCTTCGAGAAGGACTTGCTCTCCGGGCGCGGCGCCCAGGCCCAGGTCCTCATCGACGGCGCCGACAACTCCACGGTCGGGCCGGTCTCCGACTACGTGGCGACGATCCAGACGCTGGCCTCCGAGCGCATCGTCGGGGCGGACATGACGCCGCCCTACCAGCTGCGCACCCGCTTCCTCTTCAACCCGGAGCTCAACAGCCGCTGGTTCGTCATCCCGGGCCTGACCGTCGTCATCATGGCCATCCTTTCCATCTTCCTGACGGCGCTCACCGTGGCCCGGGAATGGGAGAACGGGTCCATGGAGCTGCTGCTCTCCACGCCCGTGGAGCCCATCGAGATCATCGTGGGCAAAGCCGCGCCCTACGCGGCGCTGGCGACGGTCTCCATCGCCTTCGTTTACGTCATCGCGCGCGCCGCCTTCGGAGTGCCCTTCAAAGGTCATCTCTGGGTCTTCGGCCTCGGCTGCGCGCTCTTCCTGTTCACCTATCTGGCGCAGGGGCTGCTCATCTCGGTGACGACGCGTCAGCAGACCCTCGCCATGCAGCTGTCGATGCTGACGGGCATGCTGCCCTCCAATCTCCTCTCCGGCTTCGTCTTCCCCGTCGCGAGCATGCCGGCGTTCTTCTGGTATTTCACGATGCTTTTGCCCGCGCGCTGGTTCATGGTCATCGCGCGCCACACGTTCCTGGAAGGCTCGAGCCTCGCCCAACTGGCCGTCCCCTTCGCCGCGCTCGCCATCTCCTGCGCGGCCATGGTCGGCCTCGCCGCGCGCAGCTTCAAGAGGACGCTCGAATGAACCGCACCCTGCGCGGCTTCATCAAGAAGGAGCTCATCCAGGCTCTGCGCGATCCCCGGATGAAATTCCTCCTCTTCGTCACGCCGATCGTCCAGATGACGCTCTTCGGCGTCGCCATCTCCAACGAGGTCAAGAACATCCGCCTGGCGGCGTTCTTCGACTCGCGCGACACCGTCATGCGCGATGTCTACGTCCGGGCGATCGCCGGGCGCTGGTTCATCCCTTCGGGCTACGCCGGCGAGCCGGCCGCCGACCCCGTGGAGCTCATCCGCTCCAGCAAGGCCGACGCGGTGCTGGTCGCGCCGCCCGAGGGCTTTACCCGGGAGCTCGGCCGCGGCGACGCCACCCTCCAACTGCTCATCGACGCCACCAACGTGACGCAAGCCCAGGCCGTGGAGGCCTACGTCAAGGCGATCGTCCAGGACACCCTGCGAACCGACGCCGGGATATCCCCTCCGAAGCCGCCGATCCGCTTCGACACGCGCGTGCTCTTCAATCCGTCGCTCAATACCGCGATCTTCATGGTGCCGGGCGTCATGACCATGCTCATGGTCCTGACCACGCTTGTCTTGACCCAGATCGCCATCGTGCGCGAAAAGGAGCTGGGCACCTTCGAGATGATGATCTCCGCTCCCGTCTCCAAGGCCGAGGTGATCTTCGGCAAGACCGTGCCCTACATCATCATCGGCATGACCAACCTGCCGCTGATCCTCTCGGTCGCCGTCTTCGTCTTCCACGTGCCCATGCGCGGCTCGCTATGGGCCCTGACCTTCGCCACGCTCGTCTTCGTGTGCACCACGGTGGCCATGGGGACCCTGATCTCGACGTTCTGCGCCAACCAGCAGCAGGCCAGCATGGGAGGCTTCCTGTTCATGTTCCCCGCCATCATGTTCTCCGGCATCATCTTCCCGATCCAGAACATGCCCGAATCGG
This sequence comes from Elusimicrobiota bacterium, assembly GCA_027452025.1. Classification (GTDB taxonomy): domain Bacteria; phylum Elusimicrobiota; class Elusimicrobia; order UBA1565; family UBA9628; genus DAIDHI01. The sequence continues at coordinate 22,834 of DAIDHI010000034.1, forward strand.
TGCGCTGGATGGCCTACATCGACCCCCTGGCGCATTACTTGAGCCTGCTGCGCAGCATCATGCTCAAGGGCGGCGACCCCCGCACGCTCGCCTCGCACATCGCGATCCTGCTTCTTCTGGCCGCGCTCAGCGGAGCCGTGAGCTTCAAGCGCTTCCACACGACGCTGTCCTGAGACCGCCCGAGGGCCGCGGATCAGGAGGGCTTGCGGCGGTCGAGCAGCGCGTTGAGCATGTCCATCGAAGTCACGATGCCGCAGAGGCGGCCATGGCGCGTGATGACGATGCGGTGGATGTGCTTCTGGAGCATGCAGCGCGCCAACTCCTCGACGGGCGCGTCCTCGTCGGCGGACAGGACGGCCGGAGTCATCAGGTCGCGGACGCGCGTCAGGTCGGGATCCTCGATCTGATAGCCGTTGGAGAAGGTCCATTCCTCCCCTTCTCGATAATAGCTCGGCACGGAGGCCCCGGGCGAGCGCTCTCGGTCGCGCCGGACGATGTCGGTCTGGGAGATCACGCCGACGACGTTGCCCTTGCGGTCGACGACGGGAGCTCCCGTGATCTTCCTGTCGATGAGCAGACGAGCGACCTCGCTGATCGTCTTGTCCGGCGTCACCGTGATGACTTTCCTGCGCATGATGTCCTTGGCCAGCATGAGACCTCCTATCCTCGCTGCGCCTTCGAGGCGCCCGGCAAGGTCGCGGGGTTGCCCGAGCCGTTCCAATCGGAAAGCTTGACGGTGATGAGCAGGCCGTCGAGCCCGATGTCGCGCTCCTTGAGGCGCGAAAAGCGGCGCCGCAGCAAGTGCCGCATGCGCGGGTTGAGCGACATGACCTCGGCCTGGAAGGCCTCCACGCCCCGGCCGCGCCCGATCCAGGCCAGATAGTCGAGCAAAAAGCCGCCGATGCCGCGGCCCTGGTAGTCGTCGTGCACGGTGACCGCCGCCTCGGCGACCTCGTCGCCGTCCTCCGAGCAGTAGCGGCCGACGCCGATGAGGCGCTCGCGGCCGCCGTCGACGACGAAGGCGCCGATCGCCATGGAATGCCGGAAGTCGATGCAAACCAGCTCCTGGAATTGGCGTTCGCTCAGGCGCCGCAAGGGGATGCCGAAGCGCAGCAGTGTGGTCTCCTCCGATTGGGAGTAGAACAGGTCCTTGAGGCGCCGCTCGTCGGTGGGCTTGAGCGGGCGAAAGAACACGTCAAGATCGCCGAAACGCTTGCGCGCCTCGAGCTCGACGAGGTACGGCCCCGAGTCGGGCGGGAGGAGGCGGCCGGCCTCCAGATAGCCGCGCTTGGCGGCCTCGGCGGCCAAAAGCGCCCGGAAAGACGGATGGGCGATCTGAATGAGGGCCAGGGCCCTCTCCCGGATGGTCCTGCCCTTGAGGCTGGCGATGCCGTACTCGGTGACGACGAAATCGACGTCGGCCCGCGTGGTCACCACCCCGGCGCCTTCCGGCAGGCAGCAGACGATACGCGAGACGCTGCCGCCCTTGGCGGTGGCCGGCAGGGCGATGATCGAGCGGCCCCCGGGAGAGCGCGCCGCCCCCCGGATGAAGTCCACCTGCCCGCCGAAGCCGCTGTAGAAGCGATACCCGATGGAATCGGAAGCCACCTGCCCGGTGAGATCGACTTGGAGCGCCGAGTTGACAGCCACCATCCTCTCGTTGCGGCCGATCACGGCGGGGTCGTTGACGTAGTCCACCGGATAGAATTCGAAGCGGCTGTCGGCCGCGGCTTCATAGAGCCTGCCGCTTCCCAGGCAAAACGACGCCACGACCTTGCCGGGATGCAGGCTCTTGCGGCGTCCGGTGACCACGCCCTTTTCCACCAGCGAAAGGACGCCGTCGGAGAACATCTCGGAATGGATCCCCAGGTCCTTCTTGCCGGAGAGCGCGGCGAGGATGGCGTTTGGCACCGCGCCGATGCCGACCTGGAGCGTCGCCCCGTCGTCTACGAGCTGGGCCACGAAGCGGCCGATCCACAGGGAGGCGGCCGTCGGCTGCGGCTGGGCCAACTCGAGCAGGGGCGCGTCGCCGAGCACGAAGGCGTCGATGTCCGAAACCGGAATGCGGCTGTCGCCGGCCGTGCGCGGCATGCGGGCATTGACCTGAGCCGCCACGTAGCCCGCCTTCTTCACGGCCGCCTTGAGGATGTCGACGGACACGCCGAGGGAGCAAAAACCGTCCTGCGCGGGGGCGACTTGGATCAGCGCGACGTCGACGGGAAGGCGCCCGGCGCGGATCATGGACGGGACTTCGTGGAGATAGCAGGGCGTGTAGTCGGCCAGGCCCTGGCTGACGGCGGCGCGCACGTTGGGGCCGATGAAGAGGGCGTTGTGGCGCAGGTGGCCGGCGAAGCGCGGCTGGGCGTAAGGCGCCTCGCCCAGCGTCAGCAGATGGAGGACCTCGACATCGTCGAGCGCCTCGGCGCGGGCCGCGAGCGCCTCGACGAGTCGCTGGGGCTGGGCGGCGCCGGAGCCGATGAGCACGTGGCGGCCGCTGCGCACGGCGGCGACGGCCTTCTCGGCCGTGGTCAGCTTTCCCTGATAGGGGTCTTTCATGACCGCCTCCGCCGTCCGCCGGTCAGCCGGCCGGGGTTTGGAGTTCGTGGCGCACGGCATTGACGGTGCGGCGGGAGACCTTGATGCCGTATTCCTTAGATAGCCGCTCGGCCAAGGCGGCGTCGGTCTGAGCGCCCTGCGCCTTGAGCCACTCGGCCATGATGCGCCGCACGACGTTGCGCCGTCCGGGGACGAGCGTGATGAGGGGCACTTCCTGCTGCCAGGGCAGGCGCACGGTCCGTCCCGACAGTGCGCGGCTGATGGTGCTGGGCGCCAGGTCCAAGCGCCGCGCCAGCTGCCGCAGGCTGATCGGCCTCTTGTCCCGGTCGAGCTTGGTTCCTAGGAACTGCACTTGCAGCTTCGTCAGAGTCTCGAGGACCCGGTAGAGCGTGCTTTGCCGCAGGTTGATCGTCTCGATGCGTTTGAGCAGATGGGGCAGGTGGCGGCGCTCATCGGCCTCCAGCGTGCTGCCCGCCTTGAGATCCTCGATGACGTCGTAGCGCACCTGATAGCGGCCGCGCGCCCAGTGCGGCGAGAAGAATTCGAAAACCGGCTCCTCCCCGTCGACGGAGAGGCGGGCCAGGCAGACGCTGGACTTCGAGATTCCGGCCGGCCGATCCGGCCCCTCGAACTCGGCCTGGGCCCCCATCTCGAGCAGAAAATCATGGATCGCGAGCACGTCCTCCAGGGAAACGCGCGTGCGCTTGGCGATTTCCTGGAGGGTGAGCGGCTCGTCGGCGTGGATGAAATAGCGCTCGAAGGCCTCCCGGCCCATGGTCTTGATCTTGGCGGCGACGTCGGCCTTGGCGGCCAGCGTCTCCTCGACCTGGACGCGCTCGCTGCCGGCGACGATCTGCTCGTTGACCTCGTAGAAACTGGAGCTCAAGCGCCCAGCGGGCCAGCGCTGGCGGCGGATCGCCGAGGGCCGCTGCAAGTCGCCGAAGAACAGCTTGCGAAAAAGCGGATCCTTCTCGACCTTCTCGATCTCCCGGGCGAACTCGCGCTCCGGCATCTCGATCCAGTCGGCCATCCGCAGGCGGCCGAGCAGCGCCGGGCGCTGCTGCATCGAAAGTCCCGCCTTGAGTCCGGGGTTCTTCATGCTGTCCTCAAATTATAAGAGATTTGCCTAGTCCTTGGCCAAGCAACATTCCGGCCAAGCGTTCCACTCTGGCCGGAATGTTCCGTAGGCCTAAGGCAACAAACAGGCCTTAGTGACATTTGCCTTTTTCTGATCCAAAATGGAACAATTCCAGAAGCGTCTGGTCGACCACATGAAGGCCTCCGAGATATCGTTCGAACAGCTGCTCTCCTTCACGCCCCAGGAAGGCAAGATCTTCCTCGGCGGCCTGCGCGCGCTCCTGGTCGACGCCGGGGCCTTGGGCACCTTGCGCAAGGCGCTCGTCGACACGGTGGGCTTCGACCACGCCCGCCGCCTCTACGGGCAATGCGGCTACGCCTGCGGCTTCCAGGAAGCCGGCGCCCTGCGAGACAAAGTGGCCTTCGCCAGCGACAACGAATGGCTGCTGGCCGGCCCCCTGCTGCACACGCGCAAGGGCCACGTGCTCTCCGAGCCGATCGAATTTCGCGTCGACCGCGCCCAAACGAGCCTGCTCGTCAAGGCGCGCTGGAAAAACAGCTACGAGGCCGAGCAGCACCTGCGGCTCTTCGGCCAGTCCCAGGAACCGGTCTGCTGGCACCTCTGCGGCTACGCCTCCGGCTGGGCGTCGGCGGTCTTCGGCGCGAAGGTCCTGTGCGTGGAAACGCGCTGCGCGGCGCAGGGCCATCCGGACTGCCTCATCGAGGTCCGCCCCCTGCCCGCCTGGGACGAGCCGACGCGGCTCGCCGCCTCATGGCTCGAGGATCCGGAGGCGCGCAAGAACGCCAGCCTCCTCGACGACCTGGCCGAAAGCCTCAAGGCCAGCCGCGCCGCCGAGCGCCGCAGCCGCGACGAGCTGCGCGCCATCATGGACTCCTCGGCGGACATGATCTGGATCCGCGATCCCAAGACCGCGCAGATCCTCGACATCAACAAGGTCGCGCTCGCCCGCCTGGGCTACCGCCGCGAGGACGTCCTGGAAAAGCCCGTCGGCATGTTCCTGGCCGACCAAGCCGATCTCTATCTCATCGAGCGCACGGCCACGACGGCCATGCGCGAAGGCTCCGCCTACGCCTCGACGGTGCTCAAGACGAGCGCGGGCACGACCATCGAAGTGGAGTGGCGCGCCGCGCCCATCGAGTACGGCAAGCGCAGAGCCCTGCTCGTCGTCACCCGCGACATCGGCCGGGCGATGGAGGAGCGCCGCTTCGCGACGATGATGTACCAGGCCTTCAAGCGCTCCAACGACGTGATGTTCTACTGCGACCGCAACGGCGTGATCTTGGACGTCAACGACGCGTTCGCCCAGCATTACGGCTTTTCCCGCGACGAGGCCATCGGCCAGACTCCGCGCATCCTGCGCTCCAGCCATTCCACCAACGACCTTTACCGGCGCATGTGGTCGGGACTGCTGGATCCCAACAAAGGCTACTGGCGCGGGGAGATGATCAACCGCGCCAAGGACGGGCGAGAGATCCCCCTGTTTTTGACGATCACGACCGTGCGCGACCCGGGCGGAGAGATCATCGGCTACATGTCCAACGCGATCGACTTGACCGAGCAGAAGGCGCTTCAGGGCCGCGTGGCCCACTCCGAGGCCCTGGCCGTCATCGGCGAGATGGCCGCCGTCATGGCCCACGAGATCCGCAACCCGCTCGGCTCCATCGTCATGGCGTCGAACCAGCTCGGAGCGGGGGACCTGAGCGCCGAGGACCGGGCCATGGTCCTCAAGGTCCTGCGCACGGAGAGCCAGCGCCTCAACGAGTCTTTGAGCAATTTCCTGGCCTACGCCCGCCCGCGCGAGGTCCGGCTTTCGCGCGCCGACCTCAACGCCGTCGTGGGCGAAATCTGCAACATCGTGCAGACCAACGGCGAACTGCTCAAGGACATCGACATATCCGTCGCCCTCGACCCGCAGCTCCAGCCCTTTCCCATGGACGCCGACCAGATCCGACAAGTGCTCTGGAACATCGTCCTCAACGCCATCCAGGCCCTCGGCGGACGCGGCAAGCTGACCGTCGAGACCGGCCGCGACTCCGAGCACGCTTTCTTCCGGGTCAAGGACACCGGCCCCGGCATCCCCGCCGGGACCCTGTCCTCGATCTTCAAGCCTTTTCACACGACCAAGCCGCAGGGCACGGGCCTGGGCTTGGCGGTGGCCGACCGCATCATCAAGGCCCACGGCGGCGCCATCGAGGTGACCAGCCGGCCCGGCGACGGCGCCTGCTTCACCGTGCGCCTGCCTTCGATCGGAGAATGACCATGAACGCCCCCAAGATCCTGCTCATCGAAGACGACGCCTCCCTGGCGACCCTGCTGTCGCTGGAGCTCAAGCGCAAGGGGTTCGCCGTCACCGCCGCGCGCAACGGCCGCGAAGGCCTGACAAAGCTCGCCGACAACGGCTTCGACGCCGTCGTCACCGACCTCAAGCTCGGCGACATCGATGGCCTGCAGGTGCTGCAGGAGGCCAAGAAAGGCCAGCCGGAGCTCGAGGTCGTGGTGATCACGGGCCACGGCTCCATCGACACGGCCGTGGCCGCCATCAAGTCCGGCGCCTTCGACTATCTGACCAAGCCCGTCGAGCCCGAGGAGCTGGCGATCGTGCTGGGCAAGGCGCTGGAGCACCGCAGCCTGCTTGGCGAGGTGCGCCGCCTGCGCGAGGAGGTCAAGGGCAAATACAGCTTCGAGGGCATCGTCTACGCCGGCCCGCAGATGCAGCGGGTCCTCGACTTGGTCAAGAAGGTGGCCGCCACCGAAGCCACCGTCCTCATCGAGGGAGAGTCAGGCACGGGCAAGGAGCTCATCGCGCGCGCGATCCACGAGAAGAGCCCGCGCCGCGCCGGCTCTTTCGTCGCCATCAACTGCGGCGCCTTGCCCGAGGGGCTGCTCGAAAGCGAGCTCTTCGGCCACGTGAAAGGGTCCTTTACGGGCGCCGACCGCAACAAGCGCGGCCTTTTCGAAGAAGCCAGCGGCGGCACCCTCTTTCTCGATGAAATCAGCGAAACCACCCCGGCGCTCCAGGTCAAGCTCCTGCGCGCCCTCCAGGAAGGCGAAGTGCGCCGCGTCGGCGACAACCATCCGGTGAAGGTCTCCAGCCGCCTGGTCGCAGCCACCAACAGGAACCTCGCCAAGCTCGTCTCGGAAGGGAAGTTCCGCGAGGACCTTTATTACCGCCTCAAGGTCTTTCCCATCGAGCTGCCCACGCTGCGCGAGCGGCCGGAGGACATCGTGCCGCTGGCCGAGCACTTCCTCAAGAAAGCCCGCAAGAAGCTGGGCGGGAGCGCGGCCCGGTTCTCCGCCGAAGCCGCCGCGGCACTCAAGGCCTACGCGTGGCCGGGAAACGTGCGCGAGCTCGAGCACGCCGTGGAGCGGATGATGATCCTGGCGCCGGAGGCCGCCATCCGCGCCGAAGACCTGCCTCCGGAAATGCAGCCCGTGGCCTCCGCCGAGGCGAAAGCCGCGCACGCCGCCCAAAAGCTCGAGGATTTGGAGCGCCTGCACATCCTCGAGGTGCTTCGCGAATGCGGCAACAACCAGGCCGAGGCGGCCAAGAAGCTCGGCATCGGCCGCAATACCCTGTGGCGCAAGCTCAAGAGTTACGGCATCGAGGCGAAGGGTCGGTAACGGCCATTTCGTTGCACAGAGGATATTCGACGATGAGTAAAATGATTCTGGTGGTTGACGACGACGAGGCGGGACGCGCGATGCTGGGATTATCCCTGCGCCGGGCGGGTTTCGACGTGCGAACGGCGAGCGGCGGCGAGGAGGCTCTGGCCGCGCTCAAGGCCGGCCCCTGCGATTACCTGGTGACCGACGCCCGCATGAGCCCGATGGACGGCTTCGAGCTGTCGCGCCGCGCCAAGGACCTGCGGCCGGGCCTCCACGTCGCGCTGGTCAGCGCGCTCTACACCGAGACCGACTTGGCGGTCGCCCCCATCGACCGCATCTTCCCCAAACCCCTGGCCGTCGACCGGCTGCTCGGCTGGCTGGGCGCGGCAGCCTAGCCCGCAATTAAGGTAAACTTCGGGGCCGCGCCGGCGCGCGGCGCCCGATGACCGATCCCGCAGCCGTGTCCCAGCCGCGTCCGGCGGACCAGACGCTTCCCGGCGTCCGTCTGCCCGTCGCCCGTTTTCGCCTCGACAACGGCCTGACCGTCGTCGTGCAAAGCGACCGCTCCAGCCCCGTCGTGGCCGTCTCGGTGACCTATCGCGTCGGCTCCTCCGACGAAAAGCCGGGCCGCTCGGGTTTCGCGCACCTTTTCGAGCACCTGATGTTCCAGGGCACCAGGAGCCTGAAGCCCCAGGAATATCCGCGGCTCATCGAAAGCAACGGCGGCGAGGACAACGCCTTCACCGTCCGCAGCCGCACCACGTATTACGAGACCGTGCCCCGCAACGCCCTGGAGCTCGCCCTTTGGGCCGAGTCCGAGCGCATGCATACCCTCCAGGTCGACGCACGGGCCCTGGCCAACGAGAAGAACGTGGTCCTCGAGGAGATGCGCAAGAACTATCTCAACACCCCTTACGCCAAGGCCATGCAAGCGGACCTGGCGGAGGCCGTCTTCTCGCGCTGGGAAAACCGGCACACGACGATCGGCGAGGCCGCCGACGTGCAGGGCGCCGCTCTCGACGACGTGCGCTCGTTCTATAAGGCTCATTACGCGCCGAACAACGCCGTGCTGACGATGGCCGGCGACGTCGCGCCGGAAGAGGGCCTGGCTCTGGCCCGCAAGTATTTCGCGCAGATCCCCGCTTCGCCCGTGCCGGCGCCCGGCGACCTCTCCGAGCCTCCGCTCCAAGGCGAGGTCCGCCGCGTCGTCGAAGACTCCCTCGCGCGCAACGAGCGGGTCGTCGTCGCTTGGCGCTCGCCGCAGCGCGGCGGCAAGGACTACTGGGCGCTCGAGCTCCTGCGCCGCGTCATCGACTCCGACGAGTCGAGCCCGCTCTACCAGAAGCTCGTCAAGCAGGACGCTTTGGCCGTCGCGACGGGCGCGCGCTTTCCCTGGTTTCAGTCCCACGTCGACATGCGCGGGCCGGATGTCTTCGGCGTCGTGGCCTTGCCGCGGCCGCAGGCCGGGCTGGACGCCCTCCTCGCCTCGCTCGACTCCGTGGTCGCCTCCCTGTCGCGGGAGGGCCCCGCCGAGGCCGACCTCGCGCGCGCCAAGGCGCAGCTGCGCCTGTCCTGGCTGCGGGAGCTCGAGCAGCTGACCGACCGCGCCAATTTCCTCGGCAGCTACGCCGCCTTCGTAGGCGACCCGGCCGGGCTTTTCGAGGACCTGGACGCCGCGACGCGGCTTTCGGCCGAGGACCTGCGCCAGGCGGCCGAGCGCTGGCTGCGAGGCGCCGGCCGAGCCGTGCTGCACATCGTGCCGGGGACGCCGCAGGCGCCCTCGCCCAGAAGCGAGATTCCCGTCCCCGCGCAGGAGCCGCGCCAGCCGGGGCAGGCGCCGCCGCCCGTCCTTCCCGCCCCCGTCGCGGCGCTCTCGCCCGTGCGCCGCTTCGCGCTGGACAACGGCCTCTCCGTCGCCTTGATCGAGGACGGGCGTCTACCCCTCATCGAGGCGCGCCTGAGCCTGCCCGGCGGCGACGTCGGCGAGGAGCCGCAGGAGAGGGCATTGGCCACGGCCGCCGCGGGCCTGCTCCTCGCCGGCACCGCGCGCCAAGACGCCGCCAGCGTCGCGCGATCGCTCGAGGGCCTCGGCTACTCGTTGGGCGTCGAGTCCCGGCTGGAGCGCATCGTCCTGGAGGGAGCGGGCTTGATCGAGAACGCCCCCGCCTTTTTCGCGCAGCTCGCCGAGATCCTGACGGAGGCCTCGTATCCCGCGGGCGAAGTGGAGCTTTGGCGCGACCAGACCAAACAGGGTCTCAAGGACATCCGGCAGAAGCCCGGCTACATGATCCAGGAAAAAGTCCATGCCGAGCTCTTCGCCGGCCACCCCTACGAGAACCGCGGCTTGAGCGACGAGGAAGTCGACGCCGTCACCTCGCAGCGCCTCAACGCCTTCCACGCCGCGGCCTTCAGGCCTTCGGGAGCCACGCTGGTGCTGGCCGGCCCCCTCGGCGTCGACGAGACGAAAGCCATGCTCGAGCGCGCGCTCGGAGGCTGGCGGGGAGAGCTGCCTCGCAAGCCCCTGCCGCCCTTGCCGGCGGCCCGGCCGGGACGCGTCGATTTCCTCGACCGCCCCGGCTCGCAGCAGGTCAACCTCACCATCGCCCAGTGGGTGCCGCTGACGGTGCACGACGACGATTTTTTGATCTTCCAGATCGCCACCCACATCCTGGGCGGCTCCGCCACGGCGCGGCTGTTTACCAAGCTGCGCGAGGAAAAGGGCTACACCTACGGGTCGTATGCCGGAGCGGGAGCGCGGGAGCTCGGCGCGCTCTGGTCGGCGACGGCCGAGACGCGGCCCGAGGTGGCGCAGCTCGCGCTCGACGCCATGCGCGCGGAGATCGCCCGCCTGCGCGAGCAGCCCATCGACCCCGCGGAGCTGGCCAACGCCAAGCGCTTCCTCGCCGGGCAGTTCCTGATGCAGCTCGCGTCCATGGACCGCGTGGCGGGCTTTGTCGACCGCCGCCTCTTCGAAGGCCGCGATCCCGCCCGCGTCGCCGCGCAGTTCGTCAAGCGCCTCGATGCCCTCACGCCGGAACAGGTGCGGCAGGCCGCGCGGGCCTACTTGGCTCCCGACCGGATGCTGGTCGTCGCCGTCGGCGACGCCAAGACACTGGCGCCGCTGCGCTGATCTAGGCCGCTTTCTTTTCGGCGGCGTTGCGCTTGAGGTGGTCCTCGTAGGACTTGCCGGCCGCGCAATCCTCGCCGGTCAAGGCCACGGAGGCGATCTCGGCGATCTTGAGCCGCCGCGTCTGCCCGCTGCCTTTGAGCACGAGTTCCACGAAATTGTCCTCCGGCAGCCGCGGATCGGCGAACTGACGGTTGAAGAGATAGCCTTCGATCGACGTCCCGTCCTTGAGCGTCGCCGTCACGTGGCCGCGGAAATCGAAAGCGGCCTCGATCTGTTTTTCCAACTCGTTCATCTCATCCCTCCCGGCTCGAGCATCAAATAGGCCCCGAAGAGCGCGAAGCTTGCGATCAGCGCCCAACTGCTCCAGACCGCCAGCTTCTCGCCCGCGGCAAGCCCGCGCTCTTTCGCGTCTTGCCCCATCCACGTCCTCGGCTTCGAGCGCCAGAGATCGCCGCGCTTGAGGCCGGCCAGGAAGACGGCCAAGACGACGAGGACGCCGCCGTCGAGACGCGGCCGGCCCGTGCCGGGAACCTTCACGGCCCGAGTCCACGCCGAGCCCGCGGCGGCGCAGCCGACGACGACGGCCCCCGCGGCGGCGAGCCCGGCGCCGACCAGGCGATAGGCGGCCGTCAGGCCCCGCGGCGCTCCGGCCGAGCGGCCGCCCCAGTCGCCCACCGACTTCGCCAGCCCGGACGCGTCGCAGGCCAGAGCCGCGCCCATGAGGGCGAGGATCCAGCCTCCGAAGACGATCCAATAGGGCGCCATGGCGTGCCATTATAGAAATTCGCCTAGGCCGTTTCGGCGGTCTTCCCGAGCAGAGCCGGCCGCTGACTATCCGCGCGGATAGTTGGTAGACTGGAGGCCGTGAAGAAGCGCTACCGGCGCATGATCGACGCGCTGAAGGACCGGGACGCCGCCGCCCAGCCGCCGGAGTGGTCGCTCTATATCGTGCGCTGCTGCGACGACACGCTCTACACCGGCATCGCCAAGGACGTCAAGGCGCGGCTTGAGAAGCACAACTCGGGCAAGGGCGCGGCCTACACGCGCGCGCGCCGTCCCGTGCGCCTGCTCTACCGGGAAAACGGACTGACTCGGTCCGAAGCGCTGGTGCGCGAGGCCGCGATCAAGCGCCTGCCGCGCGCGCGCAAAGAGGCCCTGACGCGCCCGGCATCGGCCTAGGTGGGCCTAGGTGTCATGGGCCTAGGTGTCAGACTTTCACTTTTCACTTATCCTCGCGATCTCTTTAGACACAATCGACGGAGAACGTCCCAGATAACGCGCAATTTCGCTCGGGCGGAATCCGGAGGATAAGGCTCGGCGGATCAGCTCTCGACGAACGCCGCTGATTCGCCTCGTTCGCGCGCCGCTCGCAACGACAGCCTCGTCAAGCCCCGCAGCGGCGCAGACGCCGGCCGCGAGGTCCTCCAAAGAAGCGACAGGCGGCGGAGCAGCTTCCCCGGCGTCGTGGTTTGCCGCCAAATCCCAGGTCGCATTGCCAGCGAGAAAGTCGAGATAGGCCGCTTGGGACTGGCCGAAATACGACATCACGAGGCCCCTGTCGACGAGTCCGCCGGTGCAACGCGACCGAATGTATTCAGCGTGGCTTGACCATTGCCACAGATTCGCGCTCGAGACAATCCCGGCGCGGACGGGGTTGAGATGAATATACCGGACCAACTCCAACAGGTAATGGTCCTGATGACACAGGAAACCTTTGAATCGGCTTTGGAATACGTGTCCGGACTTCCCCGTTCTGGCGTTCAGGTAGGCGGCATAGCGGGTCAACAACTGCTGCATGATAACGGACAAGGGAGTCCCGCCGACACGAACGAGAAAATGAAAATGGTTCGTCATGAGGCAATACGCCAGCACCTCGAAACGGGCCGTTGCCTTGAGCTCGACCAAGAGCGCTAAAAAACGCTCGAAGTCCCGCGATTCGAGGAAGATGTTCTGCCCCCCGTTGCCGCGAGAAAGGGCATGAAAGATAAGTCCGGGAGCGTGGATCCGTGGTGGGCGAGGCATACATTGATATACGATTGAGGTAGGCAAAAAGTTCCCGAACGATAAGTGAAAAGTGAAAGTCTGACACCGAAAAGGGGCCAGGTCTCTTTCGCGTTGGTCGCCCTGGTCGCCTTCCTGGCCGGCGTCGTCGGCCTCGTGGGCTTCGCCGAGCATCGGCTCTCGCAACTGGTGGTGGGAGGGCTCGGCGAGAGCTTCTCGACGCGCGTCTACAGCGCGCCCTACGCGATAGGGCCCGGGCACGAGCCGCCGCCGCGCGAGCTGCTCGAGCGCCTGGCGCGGCTCAACTACGTTCAAGTTTCCTCCGCGCCGGCCCAGCCCGGGCAATACGCCTATCAGCCGCCGGCGGTGGCCGTCTATCTGCGCGGCTTCCAAACGCCCGCCGCCGTCGAGACGCCGGGGCTCTACACGCTGACTTACAACGGCTCTTCCTGGGATATCCGCTCCTCGTCCGGGCCCGTCGCGCAAGCCTCTCTCGAGCCTGAAATCGTGGCCGAGCTCTCCGGTCCCAACAGGATCCTGCGCGAGCCGGCGACCTCCGCCGAGATACCCGACATGCTCAAGAAGGCCGTCGTCGCCACGGAAGACAAGCGCTTCTACCACCATTGGGGCATCGATTGGCACGCCGTGGCGCGCGCCTTTTGGGCGGACGTGACCGGGAAGGGCGTTTTGCAGGGCGGCAGCACGATCACCCAGCAGCTGGCCAAGAATCTGTTCCTCAGCCCCAGGCGCAACCTGCGCCGCAAGGCCGTCGAGGCCGCGCTCGCGTTCTACCTGGAGCTGCGCTACGGCAAGGACCGCATCCTCACGCTCTACCTCAACCACATCTACCTCGGCCAGGATGGCAGCTACAGCGTGGCCGGCGTGCGGTCGGCGGCGAAATTCTACTTCGGCCGCGACCTCAAGGACCTCGACCTAGCGCAATGCGCGATGATCGCCGGCACCGTCCGCTCGCCGCGCCGCTACAATCCGTTCCTCGATCCCGACGCCGCCAAGCAGCGCCGGGATTTCGTCTTGCACCGGATGCTGGAGGAAGGCTACATCACCGAGGCCCAGCGCGCGGCCGCGGCCGCCGAGCCGCTGGCCGTCAAGGCGCGAAAGCCGCGGGCGCCGGAAGGAGGCCGCGACGACGCCTACTACGTGGCGGAGGTCGTGCGCGAGCTCTCCGACCGCTACAGCGAGGACGTGCTCTACACGCACGGCTTGCTCATCTACACGGCGATGGACCCGCTCCTTCAGCGCGCCGCCCAGCGCGCCGTCTTGCGCGCCCGGCCGCAAGGCGCTCTCGTCGCGCTCGACCCTCGCACCGGCCTGGTGCTGGCGCTTGCGGGCGGCCGCGACTTCGAGCAAAGCCAATTCAACCGCGCCACGCAGGCCCAGCGTCAGCCGGGCAGCGCGTTCAAGCCCTTCGTCTACGGCGCCGCCCTGGAGTCCGGCACGGCGACGGCGGCGACCGTCCTGTCCGACGTGCCTCGCAGCTATCCCCGCCAAGCCGACCAGACCTGGGATCCGCGCAATTACGACGGCATCTATTTCGGCACCGTGACGGTGCGCGACGCGCTCGCGCATTCCCTCAACGCCGCCACCATCGACCTGGCTCATCGCACGACCATGGCGCGGATCGTCTCGTTCGCGCGCAAACTGGGCGTCGAAAGCCCGATCGCGCCGGATTTGGGCTCGGCGCTGGGAGCCTCCGAGGTCAACCTGCTCGAGCTGACGTCGGCCTACGCCGCCTTCGACAACGGGGGCTTCGCGGTCAAGCCCCTGCTCGTGCTCGGCGTGATGGACGCGGAGGGGGGCGTGCTCGAGGTCGACGGCCCCCGGCGCTCGCCGCAGATCTCCCCGCAGCTTTCCTACCTGATGACCACGCTCCTCCGGGGCGTGGTCAAGTCCGGCACGGCGAGGTCGCTGCCGGCCCTGGGCTGGACGCGGCCGGCGGCCGGAAAGACGGGCACGACCAACGACGGCCGCGACGCCTGGTTTGTCGGCTATACGCCGCAGCTGCTGGCCGGAGCGTGGGTCGGCGACGACCAGCATCGCCCGATCCGCGCCACCGGCGCCAAGGACGCCCTGCCGGTGTGGGCCGCGTTCATGGAGACGGCGTCCGCCGACAGCCCCGACGACGACTTCCAGGACCCCGGAGGGCTCGTCCGCGAGACGATCGACCCGGCCTCGGGCCTGCGCGCGCTTTCGGGCTGCCCGCAGCGCCGCGAGGAGCTGTTCCTGCCCGGGACGGCGCCGACCGCCTACTGCCCGCTGCATCCCGGCGGCATCCGGGGCTTCTTCAAGCGGCTGTTCGGGAAATCTTGACCGCCCCGGGCGCATTTGCGAAAATACGCGTTCTCTCGTCGAGGAAACGCGATGCCCGGCCACTTCATCGGAAGCCCGCAGCACAAGGAGCTTCTCTGCCGCTTCTTCATCGACAGCCACGCGCCCTTCGAACCCGCCGCTCTGGAATGGCCCGAGCTCGACGAAGCGGCGCGCGCCAAGCTCGCCAGCCTGCCGATCTGGAAGGAGGCCGTTCGCACGGAGGCCGAGACGGCCCTGGCCGTCGCCGCGATGGGGCAAGCCGAGAGCGACCCGCTGCTGGCCGAGGCCATCAGCCTCCAGGGCTACGAGGAAAGCCGGCACGCGCAAATCCTCAAGCTGCTGACCTCGCGCTACGGCATCTCCGTGCCGGACTTCGATGCGGCCAAGCCGCGGCAGCCTGATTGGGCCTTCATGCGCATCGGCTACGGCGAGTGCTTCGACTCCTTCTTCGCTTTCGGGCTCTTCGCGCTGGCCGGCCGGTCCGGCTTCTTTCCGCCCGCCCTCGTCGACCTCTTCGAGCCGATCATGCAGGAGGAGGGCCGGCACATCCTCTTTCACGTCAACTGGGTGGCCTATCGCCAAGCCCGGCTGCCCTACGCCGGGCGCCCCGGCTACGTTTTTCGCCGCGCCTTGGCCATGTGGCTGCAGGCCGTCAGCCGGCTCAAGACCGCCCTCAAGGTCAAGACGGCCTCGGCCCAGGACAATTTCACCATGAACGCGCACGGCTCGCTGGCCGATATCACGCCGCGCGAGTTCGTCGAGCTGTGCCTGCGCGAAAACGAGCGGCGCCTGGCGCCCTACGACCCCCGGCTGCTGCGCCCGGCGTTCGTTCCCGCCGTGGCCCGCGCCGTACTGGCCGCGATGCCCCGCAGCCCCGCGGCCGCCCGCGCTTGAACCTCCTCCTGTCGGCCGTCCTGCGCGTCGTCGTCACGGGCCTGGCGACGCTCGTCACGCTCCTGCCGCGCCGCGCCGAGTTGGCGATCGGGCCGCGGCTGGGGCGGCTGGCGCTGCGCCTGGACTCCAAGCGCCGCACGATCGCCTTCGACAACATCCGGCATTGCCTGCCGGAACTGGGACCGGAGGGCTGGCAAAAGCTCCTGCTGGAGAACTACGAGCACTACGGCGTCCTCGCCCTCGAGATCCTCCACATTTTTTCTCCGATCCCCGGGCACTATCGCCGTTACGTCGAGAAAAACGCCGTCGTCGACAACATGGAGGTCTTTCGAAGGCTCGACGCCCGGGACAAGGGGACGATCGCCATCACCGGCCATTTCGCCAACTGGGAAATGGCGGGCATCGCCGGCCTAAAAGGGCTCAATGTGCTCGTCACCGGCAAGCGCGTCAAGCCGCCATGGCTCAACGCCAAGCTCGTCGCCTCGCGGCTGTCGCTCAACGGCCGCACCGCTTCGGGCAAACGAATCCTGCCGGAGATCCTGCGCTGGATCAAGAGCGGCAATACGGGCGTCTTCGTCATGGACCAGTATCTCGCGCCCCCGGCCGGAGTGCCCGTCGAGTTTTTCGGGGTCAAGGTCGACACGCAGGGCGCGGTCGGCTTGGCGGCCGCGCGCACCGGCGCGCCGATCTTCGCCGTCTACTCGCGCCGCGACGAGAAAGGAGTCATCCACGCCGTCTTCGAGGAGATCGTCTTGACCGAGGAAGAGCAGCAAGATCCGGTCAAGGCGACTCAGGCGCTGTCGAGGCGCATCGAGGCGTGGCTGCGCCGCAACCCCGCGCAGTGGCTCTGGGCGCACCGCCGCTTCAAGAACGTCGTCTGGCCGCACGCGGCCCAAAAGTCCCGCGCCGCGTAGGCCCAAAGCCTGGGGCCATAAGGCCCAGTCGGCCTCTCCGAGATCCCTGGGTCCTTTATTAACATCCGGCCCATGATGACGCCCCGAAAGACCCCGACGCTCCGGCTGCTTTGCGCCGCCTCCATTTTCCTGGCTCCGGCCCTGTCCTCGGCCGCCGAGATCTCCGCGCCCTCCGTCTCGGCGCCCGAGCTGCTGCCGTCTCTCCGCGCCCAGCTGCCGGCTCGCGCCGCGGGGGTCGCCGCGGCCGTCTCCGCGCCGGCCCTTCCCGCCGCCGCCGCGCTCGACGATTCGGCGCGCGCCCAGTCCGCGTCCGCGGCGCGCGCCGTGACGGCGCTCGGCGCCCTGCATGCCGCGGCGTCGCCCCGCGCCCGGGCCGGCGGC
>DAIDHI010000035.1 GCA_027452025.1 Elusimicrobiota bacterium
CACGGCCAGATAGCCCGCCGCCGGCAAGAGCAAAAGCGCGGCCAGCCGCGCGTCTCGCCGCAGCAGGCGCCAGGCCCCGGCCAGGACGGCCAGCCCCGCCAGGGAGCCCAGGCCGGCGAAGCCCCAGGCGTTGCCGGCCACGGCTTCCAGGACGCCCAGCCGGCTCCACGGTCCCATGCCCGAAAGCTGCGCCGGCGAGTGCATGCTCACCCAGAACCAGAAGCGGTGGAAGTCGAGCAGGGCATAGGGCGAGCCGCCCAAAAAGCACGCGGCCGCCGCGGCGCCGCCCTCGAGCAGCCAGCGCAGGGGCGCTCGCCGGCGCGCCAGGGCCCAAGCCAGCGGCAGCAGCGCGAAGGCCGGCAGCGCCGTGAATTGGCTGGACATCGCCAGGCCGAGGGCGGCGCCCAAGGCCCAGAAATCCCGCCGCTCGCCCTTTTGAAAGGCCCTCAGCGCGAAAAGGTAGGCCAGGCACGCCCACAGGAACATGAAGCTGTCGGGCTTGAGAGAGTGCGCCTCCTCGACGAGCGCGGGCGAGACGGCGATCAGGGCCGCCGCCCACGGCCCGCGCGGCCCCAGGCGTTTTTCCGCGCGAAAGAGGACCCAGACGGCCGCCGTGGAGCAGGCGGCCGCGAGCAGCCGCCCCGACAGGTAGAAGGCCGTCGGCTGCCAGCCGTAAAGCGCGACGAACTGGCCGATGGTCTGGCGAGACAGGACGAAGCCGACGCCGTACATGAAGAAGAGGACGTAGGGCCACAGCGTCGGATATTTGAAGGCGTAGGGCCGCAGCGAGCCTGCCCCGAAGGAGACGGCGAGATTGACGATGTGGGGCTCGTCGCCGTTGTAGGTGTGGGGCAAGCCCCAGGCGATGCCGGTCAGGCGCAGCGCGGCGGCCGTCAGCAGCACCGCCCAGATCCAGTAGCGCGACTTCCAGCTCACGCGCCGTCCTCCACGAGGCAGCCGGCCAAGGGGCTTCCGCGGCGCAGGGCGGCCGGGAAAACGTCGCGGACGAGGTCCGTCGGCCCCTTCTCCGGCACGCCCTTGAGCAAAGGCCGGCGCAAGATCCACGCGGGCGAAAGCCCCAGCGGATAGCGCCCGACCAGGGGCCGCGCCGGCAGATCGAGCACCGCCTCGCCGGCTCCGAGCACGACCGGCTGGCAGGCGGGCTCGTGAGCGCAGCGGTGCACGGCGAGCGTGGCCAGGGCCGAGTGGCTCTCGTGAAACGACAGCAGCCGCCGCAGCCCCTCTTTCGGAAGGTAGCCGCCGGACAGGACCACGATGTCTTCCGGCAGCGAGGCCGGTCCGAGCGCGCGCACCGCGCCCGCGCTGCCCAGAGGCTCTTCTTCGATGCGAAAGCCCAGGGGAAGGCCAACGCGCGAGCCGTCCAGCTGCCGGCGCAGCGCCGGAGCCGGCGCGGCCAGGCAAACGACGGCGCGCCCCGCGCCGCCCGACCGCAGCCACTGCAGCTGGCGCTCGAGGCGCCGCCGGCCGGCGGGCGGCAGGCTCTCGTCGATGATGACGCCCAGGATCGGCTCCGGCATTCGCGCGAATTTTAGCTATTTTTGCGGGCGCAACAGTAATGGTAATATTCGGCCGTGCCGCTGCACGTCGCCATCGAGAATTTCATCCATGACCTGCGCTACCGGCAGGTGCTTCCCCATCTCGAGCCCTGCGAGCGCCTGGGAGACCTCGGCTGCGGCGACGCTCCCCGGTTCCTGCGCAAGGCCCGCCGCCGCGCCAAGCACTGCTGGGGCTTGGACCTCAAGACCCCGGAGAGCCGGGAAGGCAACGTCACGCTGACCAAGGGGGACATCACAAAGCCCCTGCCCTTCTCGGACGGCTTCTTCGACCAGGTCACCCTCCTGGCCGTCATCGAGCACATCGAGGATCCCCTCCCCATCCTGCGGGAAGCCCACCGCTGCATGCGGCACGGCGGGCGTCTCATCGTCACGACGCCGTCGCGCCTGGGCATCCGGATCCACGACGTCATCCGCCGCCTGGGCCTGGTCCGCGACGTCGAGGAGGGCGAGCACAAGGACTTCGGCATGAGCCTCGGCGTCCTTCGCGGCTGGATCGAGCGGGCGGGATTCAAAGTGGCCAAGGCCTATTCCTTCGAATTCGGCATCAATCTCATCGTCGTAGCCGAAAAGCCGTGAGCGCCGTCCGCAGGCAATGGGCCTGGCTCGGGCTGGGCTTGTCCCTGCGGCTGGCCTTCGCCTTGAAGCTGGGCTCGGCCTTCTATCAATTCGACGAGACCGGGTTCCACGCGGCCGCGTCCCTCGTCGCCAACTACGGTCTCTTCGGCCCCAAGACGGCGATGGCGTTTCCGCCCATCCCCGTCCTGTTCTTCGCCGCCTTCCTGCGCCTGGGCGGCGATCATCTGCTTTGGCCGCGCTTGGCCGAGGCTTTTCTCGGCACGGCCGCGGCCTGGGCGGTGGGCCGCCTGGCCGCGCGCCTGTCGCGCTCGGAGGCCGCCGCGGAGCTGGCCCTGGCCGTCTCCTGCGTCTATCCCTTCTTCATTTATTACGGAGGCATGGTGATGTCGGAAATCCCCTACATCGCCGTGCTCGTCCCCGCCCTGATCCTGCTGTCGCGCGCCTTCGGCGACGGCGGCCGCGACCCGCGGCTCGCCGCCGCCGCCGGGGCCGCCCTGGGGCTGGCGGCCCTTTGCCGTCCGGAGGCCGCGCCGATCGGCGCGCTCATCTGGGCCTTCGCGGCGCTGCTGGCGGGGCTGAAGCGCTGGAGCTGGAAAGGCCTGGCTCTGGCCGTCTGCCTCTGGGCACTGCCCTTGGCCCTCTGGGCCGCCCGCGACCGGGTCTCCTTCGGCCAATGGACGCTCGACGACCACGGCGGCATGGCCATGATGCACGGGACGGTGCTCTTCGACTACAACGAGCAGGACACCTCCGTCGCGATGCGGGCCTTGGAGAAGATGCCGGTCTGGCAAGAGGCTCAAAAACTGCCGCCCACGGCGCGCGACCGGCTGTTTTTGCGCACCAGCCTCGAATTCATGCGGGACAATCCCCGGACGGTCCTGCGCCAGTGGGCCCGCAAGCTCGTGAACTTCTGGCGCCTCTATCCGCGCACGGACAAGGTCTACGTCAAGAGCGATTACAGCCATCCGACCGTCGGGCTTGGCCGCGACGCGCTCGTCGTCGTCAGCCTCCTCTTCGAGCCGTGGCTGCTCGTGCTCGGCTTCCTGGGCCTCGTCGAGATCACCAAAGACCGGGCCCTCGAAGCCGCGCCGCTGTGGCTGTTCCTCGCGGGCACGACGGCCATTCACATGGTCAGCGTCAGCCAAATGCGCTACCGGCTGCCGGTCATGCCGCTCTTCATCGCCGGGGCCGGCGCCTGGATCGCCGCGCGGCTTCAGTCCGTGAAGCGGTAGCGCAGGATCGCCACCAGCACCCGCCACCCGTCTCGCCAAAAGCGGATCTTCTTGCCTTCCGCCCGCGACCTGGCCTTGTAATAGACCGGAACCTCGACGAAGCGGCGGCCTTTCTTGGCGAGCTTGGCCGCCAACTCCCAGTCGTAGTCGAAGCCTTCGCTGCGCAGCCTCAACTCCTTGAGATCCCGGCCCAGGAACAGCTTGTACATCGTCGCGCCGTCCGACAGGCGCGTGCCGTAGAGCAGGTTGAAAATGATCGTGTAGAAGAGGCCGCCCCAGTTGACGACCAGCCCGTAGAGGCGCTCCCAGAGCCCCCGGAACTGGCGGTACTGCCATTTCTGCTTATGCTTCAAGGCTCGCGAGCCGAAGACCACCTCGCAGCGGCCGGCCAAGAGAGGCTCCAGAAGGGCCGGGTAGTCGGCCACGTCGTACTCGAGGTCGGCGTCCTGGATGAGGACGATGTCTCCCGCCACCTGGGAAAGCCCCAGACGCACGGCCGCGCCCTTGCCGCGAGGCCGGTCCTCGTAAAGCACGCGCACGCCGGGCCGGCCCTCGTAGCGGCGCACGATCTCGCGGGTTCCGTCGGTCGACCCGCCCTCGACGATGACGACCTCCCGGGCCAGTCCTCCCGGCAGCGGCTGCGCCAGGACCCGGTCCAGAAGCGCCGCCGCCGTCGCCGCCTCGTTGTAGACGGGGATGACGATCGAAAACGTCATCGACGCTGCTTCAAGTAGAAGGTGACCACGTGCCCGATCGCCATGTGCACGTCCTCGATGACGCCGTACTGGTCGCAGGGAACGTGCACGACCAGGTCGACAAGGCCCTTGAGCTTGCCGCCGTCAAAGCCCAGCAGGGCCGCCGTCTTGGCCCCGCGGCTGCTGGCCAACCGCGCGGCCTTGACCAAATTGGGCGAGTTGCCGCTGCCGGAGACAAGGATCACGAGGTCGCCCGGACCGGCCAGATTCTCGAGCTGGCGCGAGAAGACGTCGTCGAAGGACAGGTCGTTGCCGCACGCCGTCATGAGCGCGGCGTTGTCGGACAGCGAGAGGCACTTGACGGGCTTGCGTCCCGGAACGGCCGCCGTCTTCATGAGATCGCAGGCCAGGTGCGAGGAGCTCGAGGCCGAACCGCCGTTTCCGACGGCGAAGACCTGCTTGCCCGACTCCTGGCACTCGACGACGAGCGCCGCCAGACGCGCCACGGCGGAAAGGTCGAGGCGCTCCCACTGGCGGATCGTCTCGGCGCGGTACCATCTCGCGAACTCCTCCGCCGAAAGCCCGCCCGGCCCCGTCACGTGCGTCGCGCCCGGCTTGGTGCCTTTGATTTTATTTGGCGACATAGATGATTTTGGAGCCCTCCGATTCGAATTGGAACGGGATGCGCCGCCAGCCGGGCAAGGCCGCCGCCACCCGATCCTGGCGTCCCGGCTTGCAAAACAAGAGAAGAAAGCCCCCGCCGCCGGCGCCGAGGATCTTGCCGCCGACGGCGCCGGCCTTCCTCGCGGCGTCATAGGCGCGGTCGATGCGCGGGTTGGAGATCCCGTCGGCAAGCGAACGCTTGATCTGCCAGCCTTCGTGCAGGAGCTCGCCGAGCGAATCCACCATGCCGAGCTGCAGTTCTCGCCGGCCGAACTCCGCCAGCTCCCGCAGGCGGCGCAGTCCCGCGGCTTTGGCGTCGTAGTTCGCCCTCTGCCGGCGCAGGATCTTCGAGGCGCTGCGCGTGGCCCCGGTATAGAGGAGCAGCAGTCTCGCGTGCAGCTGAGCCTTGGTCTTGGCGGGACAGATCAGCGGGTCGACGCGCACGCTTTCGTCGGGCATGAACTCCAGGAACTGGAGGCCGCCGTAGGCCGCGATGTATTGGTCCTGCTTGCCGATCGGCTCCTTGAGGACCTCGATCTCGATCTCGCAGGCTTCCCGCGCCAGTTCCTCGGCCGTCTTGAACCGGCCGAGGTGCGCGTAGAGGGCATGGAGCACTCCCACGGTGAAGCTCGACGAGGAGCCCAGGCCCGTGCCGGCGACGACGTCGGCCATGGAGGTGATCTCCACGCCTTTCTGGATGCCCACCCTGCGCAGGCACTCGCGCAGCAGCGGATGCTTGATGTCGCCGACGCGCTTGACCAGCTCCGTCTTGCTGTATTTGAGGATGATGGAGTCGTCGAAATAGTGGTTGACGGTGATGTACATGTATTTGTCGATCGCCGTCGAGACGACCGCGCCGGCCTGCCGGCGGTAGAAGGCGGACAGGTCCGTGCCTCCGCCGACGAAGCTGATGCGAAAGGGCGTGCGCGAGATGATCACGCGCGCCTGGCCTTGAGGAAAGCCTCGAGCCGCTCGGGCGTGCCGAGATCGGCCAAGGTTTCCTGCGTGCGGTAGCCGCGCAAGACCAGCCCGCGGCGCGCCGCCTCCGGAAAGACGTCCCGCCCGAAATCAGAAGGGCGGTCTTCGAAGATCAGCGGCATGAGGCTCGGACGCACGGCCCAGACGGCGGCCAGGGCGACGTTCTCGAACCGCTGCCCCGGCTGGGCGCGAAAAAATCCGGTGATGCGGTCCCCGTCCATGCGCGCGAGATCGGAGTCGAGGGGATGATCGCTTTCCCAAACGCAGATCGTCGCGGCCGCGGAGGGATCGGCCTGGTGGAAGTCCAGAAAGCGCCCCAGGTCCAGGTCGGGGAAGAGGTCGCCGTAGACGACGAGGGCGTCGCCCGGCAAGGCCAGGTCGCGCACGCAGCCGGCCGTGCCGCGGGCCTCTTTCTCGATGCGGTAGTCGATGCGCGCCCCGAAGCGCGCGCCGTCTCCGAAGTGAGCGCGCACGGCCTCGGCCTTATAGCCCAGGCAGAACGTGACGCGGGAAAATCCAAAGGATTTAAGCCAAAGCAGCTGGTGCTCGAGCAAGGGCTTGCCGAGCACGGGGATCATGGGCTTGGGCAGGTCGCGGGTCAGCGCGCCCAGCCGCTCCCCTCGTCCGCCGGCCACGACGACGGCCTCGATCGTCTGGCGCAATCGCGGGCAGTATACAAAATCGTCAAACCAGGCCGGGGAGCCGCCGTTACTTTTTTAGTTCGCGCGCAAGCCGTCGCGCGCTGGCGGCCACGGCGTCGCTGTTCATGTACTCGAACTCGGCGAAACGCCCGCAGCAGCGGATGCCCTGCTCGCGCAGCCAGCCGAGCACGGCGTCGGTGTTTTTGCGATGATCGAGGTCGTAGATGACGTAGGCGTAGTGGAAGGTGCGCGTCTCCACGCCCAGGACGTCTTCCCGGCGCACCAAGCCCTGGCTTTCCAGCCCGTCGACGACGGCCCGCCCGATCTTCGCGCCGTCCTGCGGCTCGCCCGGCCGGAAGGTGACCTCCGCCAAGAGGGTCGTCGCGCCTGGGCGCCGGTAGGCGGGCCCGAGAAAATCGAGCTTTGAGACGCGGTGGAACGCCGTCTCGCGGTCCGGAAAATAGAGCGCGAAGTGCTCGCCGATGGCGTCCTTGGCCGCCTGAACGACGACGATATGGATGGAGTTGAATAGGAGCTTATCCAGCGCGGCGCGGATGCTCTCCGGCGCCTTGAGATACCGGAAGAGCTCGTGCAGAGGCATGCAATTGACCAACGCGTCCGTCTCGAAGGACCCGCGGTCCGTGTCGACCGTCCAGACGCCCGCCTGGCGGCGCAGGCGCTCGAGCCGGACCGGATTGAGGACCTGGGCTTTTTTGGCCGCTTCCCGCGCGTAGGCGTCGACGAGGGACTGGAAGCCGCCGCGCTTGGGATAGCGGAAGTAGAGCTGGTGGAGATAACCCTCGGTCGGCACGCCGTTGGCCGATTTGACGATATCCTCCTTCGGCGGCTTGGGGATGCGCTCGACCATCTGCAGGTCCATGCGGGCCGGGTCGAATTTCCAGATTTTTTCATTGTAGGGCTGGAGGTAGAGGCGCGTGATGCCCTCGCCGAAGGTCTTGAGGAAGAACTCGAGCATATTGCGCGCCGGCCGCCCCTCGTGCGGGTTCTCGAGAAAAGCGTTGAGGCAAAAGTCCCGGTCCTGCGGCGGCAGCGCGGCCAGATCGTTCTCGAAGGGATACTTGACCAGCCGCCGCTTGTAGAAAATCTGGTTCGAGCGCCGGACCTTGTCCGTCTCCACGAGAGACGTATGGAGGTCCAGTATTTCGCGATCCTTCGAGAACATGATGTGCGGCCCGACATCGTAGGGCACGCCGTTGAAGGAGAAGCTGCGGGAAAGGCCGCCGAGGCGCTCTTCCTTTTCGAGAACGACGGACGGCCCCTCGAGGAAGTAGGCCAGCGACAGCCCGGCGATGCCGCCGCCGAGGATGACGGGCTTCACGGGTTTTCCGCGGCGATCTCGCAGACGGCCCGGGCCACGGCCTGCGTGGAGGTCAGCTTGGGCTTCCAGCCGAAGGCCGCGAGCTTGCGCGTCGAATATTGGAACCGCGGCACGTCGCCGACCCAGCCCCGCGCGCCGCCGGCGTAATGGACGCGCGCGCCCGGCGAGACGCGCGCGACCACCAACTCGGCGATCTCGCGCACCGTCGTCGCCGTGCCGGAGGCCGCCCCTATGTTGAAGAGGTTCAGCCGGTGGCGGCCGCGCGTAAAGCAATAGAGCATGGCTTCCACCAGCTCGGCGACGTGGAGATAGGGTTTTTTCTGCCTGCCGTCGCCGAGGACCTCGAGGCGCCGCGGGTCTTTGCGCAGCTTGCGCACGAAGTCGAGGATCGCGCCGTGCGTGGCCCGGCCGCCGACGACGTTGGGAAAGCGGAAGATCCAGGCCCGCTCCAGGATCGTCTGGGTGGCCGCGCTGACCGCGCCCTCGGAGGCCAGCTTCATCGCTCCGTAGTTCGAGACCGGCAGCAGCGGCCCGCTGTCCTCGGCCACCGGCCGGTCGTGCTCGCCGTAGATCGCCGAAGTGGAGGCGAAGGCGAAGCGCCGGATCTTCAGGCGGCCGGCCAGCGCGAGCGCATGGTAGGTCGTCAGGAAGGTGCGCGCGAGGTCGACTTCCGGGTCCCGCGCCCCGGCCTGGATGTCGGAGTTGGCCGCCAGGTGCCAGAGCGCCTCGAAGCGGCGCAGGCGCAGCGCGCGCAGGCAGGCGCGCTCGTCGCCCAGGTCGGCGCGGACCAAGCGAAAGCGGCGGCAGGCCAGGGCCTGCCGTAGGTTCGAGCGGCGCCCGAGCGAAAGGTCGTCGAGACCGACGACGTCGAAGCCTCGCGCGAGCAGCGCATCGACAAGGTGGCTGCCGATGAAGCCCGCCGCGCCGGTGACGAGCACGGCCCGGCTCATGAGAGCTCTTCCTTGAGGCGCGGGAACAGCCGCAGCACGTTCCAGACCACCGCCGGGATCTTCCTGAGAGGCAGCCCGCGCGAGGGGCCGCTGGCGCGCGCGAAGTGCCTCACGGGCACCTCGGCGACGGGAAAACCCGCGTAGTGAAAACGCAGCGTCATTTCGAAATTGACCAAGGCCTTTTCCAGCCAAGGCTTGCCAGAAAGCTGCAGGAAGCGGCTCTTCTTGAACAGGCGCATCGGGCAGTTGCAGTCGCGATAAGGGACGCCGAAGTAGCGGCGCACGAGGAAATTGAAGACGCGCGTCGTCGCGATGCGGTAGAGCGGGTCGGCCCGCTTGGCCTTGTAGCCGACGACGAGATCGTGATCGGACATGAGGGGCGCCATGGCCCAGAAGTCGTCGGGGTCGTGCTTGCCCGAGCAGTCGCAAAAAAGCACGAGCTCGTTTTTGGGCAGCTCCATGGCCTTCTTGAAGGCCGTCACGTAGCCGCGCTTTTCGCGCCCCTCCTCCCAGCGCACGCCGGGCAGCTCGCGCACCAGACGCGCCAGGATCTCCTTGGTGCCGTCGACGCTGCCGTCCTCGGCGACGATGATCTCCGAGCCCGGGAGCCTGGCGACGATCTTGCCGTAAAAGCCCCTCACGACCGCTTCGATGACGGCGGCCTCGTTGTGAGCGAGCAGGACCACCGAGACGGGCTGCGGTTTGAGAACGCTCGTCGGATTTGTAATCATTGGGTGATGCCGCCGGACCCGCAGAATGATACAAATTTGACGGATCGCCGGCGGTTTTGGCGCGAGGCGCTGTGCGCCGCCGCCGCCTTCCTGGCGCTTCTCGGGTGGACCCACCGGCGCATCCTCTTTCTCGGCGAGGTCAACCGCTTCTTCGGCTTCGTCACGCCGGCTCAGGCGATCCGCGGCATTTACGAGCCCGTCTACCAGTTGGCGCCCATGCAGTGGACGACGGCGCATATGCTGCGCGCCGGCATCTTCCCGGCCTGGACGCCGTGGGCCGAGGGCGGACGCCCGCTCGTCGCCAACATGATCAGCGGGGTCTTCTCGCCCTTTCATCTGATCCTGTGGACGCTCCCGGCCGGCCTCTTGCCCCACGCCATCAGCCTGGTCCCGCCGCTGACAGCCGTCTTCGCCTTCCTCCTAGTGTTCTTCTACGCGCGGCTTTTGGGCTTGGGCTGGATTTCGGCCGCGCTCGCCGGCGGCTTCTACGCCTTTTCCAGCCGCCTGCTCGCCGGACACGCGCTAGGCGTCGACGACGCCACGGCGCTGACCCTGCCGCTGCTCTTGACGCTCGTCGAGCTCTACTTCCGGGCCGCTTCACGGCCGGCCCTGGCGCTGCTCTGCGCGGCTTTCTCGCTGCCTTTCCTCATCGGGCACTTCGAGACGGCGTTCCGCGTGGGCTTGGCCGCGATCTTCGCCTTCCTGTATTTTCTCAACCGGCGGCCCGAGCCTTCCTCGCGCAAGTGGGCGCGCCTCGCGCTCTTCGGCGCGGCGGGGGCCGTCGGCCTGGCCGGCGCCGGCTGCCAGATCCTGCCGGCGCTGCAGTACGTCTCCTGGAGCTACAATCAGGTCTGGCGCAGCCTCCCGGAGTTCGGCTGGCGCTTCCAGACGATCCAGAAGACGCTCGGCTCCGGCGACGTCCCCGCGCTCCTTCTCGGGCTCGGCGCGCTTTCGCTGGCGCTTTACGGCCTGCGCGAGTCGCGCTCGGGCCGCTGGCAAGCCCGGGCGGTCAAGGCCGCCGTGGCCGCGGCCGCGCTTGCTGCCGGCCTCGGCGCCCTGTCGGCCGTCGGCCTGGACGAAACGGCGTACGGCCTGCAGCCGGTCCATGTCGGCGGGCCGTGCGGCGCGTTCGCGGGCTGGCTGCTTTTTGCCGTCGCCGTTTGGGCGGCCTTGCGCTGCCGACCGGGCAGCGGCCTTCGCGTCCAGGCCTGGCTTTTCGCGGCCTCCGGGGTCGTCTTGCTCAAGCTGCCTCCTCTGTCGAACCTGCTGACGGCGCTGCCGCTGTTCAAGAACTTCAACAACACGGCCTACACCCCTGAATATCAACTGGCCGTCCCGCTCCTGGCGGCCTGGGGCCTGGAGGAGTGCCTGCGCTTGTGGAGGCGGCCGCGAGCCGAGCGCCTCGACCAAGCCGCAGCGGCGGGACTGATCGCCGCGGCCATCGCGCTCGGCTGGGCCGGCGCCGCGCCGGCGCGCGACTGGACGCTGCGCGCGCTGCCCACGTCGGTGCCGCCCTCGCTGGCGCTGCGCGGGGGCGTCGGGGGCCTGATGACGCCCGAACGGCCGCGGTCCTACGAAGGAGGCCGCGACATCTCGGGGTGGCTCAACCCCGGGATCGGCGCGGCCGACGTCACGTTCACGGCCGGCGCGAGGACCGTCTCCGCCACGTGGGACGAGTCCACGGAGACTCGCCGCTATTTCCACGCCGAGCTCCCCCTTTCGGCCGCCGACTCCGGCGCCGTCGGCGTGAGGTTGAAGCTGGCTGACGGGCGGCAAGGCGTCTTGCCCGGGCCGCAAGTCGACGTGGTCGACCGCCGCGTCTTCTTCGCCGGCCTGGCGGCCCTGGCCGCGCTTCCCGTCGTGATTCTGGCCGGCCCCGGCGGCCTGGCCGGGTTGGGAGCCCTCGTCGCCTGCCTCGCGCTCGGGCAGGCGCCCAAGACGATGCCCGCCGCCGATTTCCCCTTCAGGCTCGGAGGGACCTCCTATCTCGCGTCCCAGGACGCAGGCGTGCCGCCTCGGCGCGTGGACTCCTTCAACTACAACTTCCTGCAGGCCGACTACGACAACCTTTACGGGCTGCCCGACATCCGCAACGGAGGCGACAACCTCGACGTCCTGCCGATGATCTACTGGCTCTTCCTGCGCCAGAGCGTCCTGGGCTCGTCGGATCCGAAGGAGCTGTCGGCGGGACTCGCCCTCGACGGCTTGGCCAACGTCGGCTGGCTCGTGGACGCCCCTCAGGCCGTCCACCGCTCGCCCGACCTCGAGGAGGTCTACCGCGGAGACGACATGGTCGTCTACCGCAACAAGCGCGTGCAGCCGCGCGCGGCGTTCTTTCCCAACGCCGTCGACTTGCCGCTGGCCGACCTGCGCGATTGGAACTACGGCCGCGGCCAGGTCTTGCCCGAGTTCGCCGGCCTGCTGCGCCAACCCGGTTTCGACGCCGCCAAGACCCTGGTGCTCGATGAGGCTGCGCCGGCCCCGCCCGCGGCCTCCGGGCCGGCGACGGCGGCCTCGCCGTCCGTCGAGATCACCCGCTACCAGGCCGACCGCGTAGAGCTCGAGATCGACGCGCCCAAAGCCGGCTACGTCCAGCTGGCCGACACCGATTTCCCGGGCTGGACGGCCTCCCTCGATGGCGTGCCGGTTCCGATCCTGCGCTCCTGGCTCGCGTTTCGCGCCGTCGCCGTGCCGGCCGGGCGCTCGCGCCTCGTGTTCTCCTACCGCCCCTGGCAGCTCGCGCTGACGCTGCCGTTGTCCGCGCTCTTGGGTTTTTTGTGGCTCGTCGGCTACGCGCTTTGGCGCGGGCCGCGCCGCTTGGCGGACCTGTTGGAGGCGGAGAAGGCCTCGGCGTCCGCGCCGCCGGTTAAAGGCAAGAAAGCGGCGAAGAGCCCGCCGCCTCCCCATGGCGACGACGGCCTGCTCTGGTGCTGCGCGGCGGCGGCGGAAGCCTCCGTGCTCGTCCTCGCGGCTCCCGCGCTCCTCTATTGGGCCGCTTGGGCGGCCTTCGTGCGCCAAGGCGGCGGCTGGCCCCGCGCGGCGGGCGCGGCCGGGCTTCTCGCGCTGGCGGCGGCGGCCGCTATGTTTGTCGCGAACCGCCGCAGGCCGGCGGCTTCAGCGCCGCGACAGGATCCAGTCAGCGGCCGCGCGTAGGTCCGGAAAAGTCCTGTGGGGCTTGGCGCGATGGACCTTGTCGCGGCCGCCTTTGCCGGTGCGCACGAGGAGCGCGGCGACGCCGGCGTTTCTGGCCGTCTTTACGTCCGTCGTGGTGTCGCCGACTAGAAAAGACCGCTCGAGGTCGAGGGCGAAGCGCTTGGCCGCGCGCTCGATCATCAGCGTGCCCGGCTTGCGGCAGCGGCACTTCACCTTGCGGCCCGCCTCCGGATGGTGGACGCAGTAGTAGACGGCGTCCAGGCGCGCGCCGGCGCGGGAAAGCTCGCCATGGAGCTTGCGGGTGATGCGCGAGAGCATCCGAAGCGAAAAGTAGCCCCGCGCCACGCCAGACTGATTGCTCACGACGATCACGCGGTAGCCGGCGGCGCGCAGGGAGCGGATGGCGGCCGGCGCGCCCGCGAGCACGCGCAGGTCCTTGGGGTGCGAGAGGTAGTCCACTTCCTCGACGATGACCCCGTCGCGGTCTAGGAAGACGGCGGGACGCCGCCGCCGCGTGGGGCTCATGACCGGATTGTAGTAAAATGACGCCGATGAAAACGCTCGGCCAGCGCGTCCAGCTCGCCTTCGCCGGCTTGTTCTTCCGCGGCCTGGACTGGAAGCGCCGGCTCAAGGAGGGCGCCATGCCCAAGTCCGCGCCGGCCGCCGCCGGAAAGCTCTACCAATTCTCCGTAAAGACCATCGACGGCCGCGAGAAATCCCTGGCCGACTACAAGGGGCGGGTCCTGCTGATCGTCAATACGGCCTCCCTGTGCGGATTTACGCCGCAATACGACTCGCTGGAGCAATTGCAGCGCAAATACAAGGACCGGGGATTCTCGGTCCTGGCGTTTCCCGCCAACGAGTTCGGCGCTCAGGAGCCCGGCTCCGACTCCGAGATTGCCGGGTTCTGCAAATCCCGCTACGACGCCACCTTCGACCTCTTCTCCAAAATCGTCGTCAAAGGGGCCGACATCCACCCGCTCTACAGATTCCTGACCACCGAATCGGGCCACAACGGCGAGATCGCGTGGAATTTCACGAAATTCCTCGTCGGCCAGGACGGGAGCGTGTCCGCGCGCTACGACCCGCCGACCGATCCGCTGTCGCGCAAGGTCACGGCCCGCATCGAAGAGCTACTCGGCTAGCAGCGATCGGATCTGCTCGCCCGCGCGGCGAAACTCCGCGGGCGCAAACAGCGGGCCGTAGCGAAGCGACAGCCAGGCCCGGCGGGCGGCGCGCGCGGCCGCCAGCAGCGGCGCCGGAACGAAGGTCTCCCAATACAATAGAGACGAGCGCGCGGCGCCGCCCCATTCGCGCAAGAGCAGGCGCCGGGCTTCTTCGGGCATGAGCGACTTGAGCCAGTAGCCGGCCACCTCT
Organism: Elusimicrobiota bacterium; assembly: GCA_027452025.1. GTDB lineage: Bacteria > Elusimicrobiota > Elusimicrobia > UBA1565 > UBA9628 > DAIDHI01. The sequence goes on from DAIDHI010000035.1 coordinate 13,913, forward strand.
CCCGTCAGCCGCTTCCGGACGCGCAGGCGCTCCTGCGGCGGAGCCCCCGACGCCTCGATCGCCAGCGCCGCCTCGGCGAAATCGGTCCCGTAGTCGCGGGTGATCTGGCCCTCATGCAGGAACCGCACCGCGAGCGGCTCGCCGATCGCGCCTACCTCCAGCCCGCCCGCGAGCATCTGGGCGTAGAGCTGGGTATCTTCCAGGATGTGCAGGTCCTCGCGAAAGCAGCCGAACCTCTCGAAGGCCTCTTTGCGCAGGCAGACCGTGGTCGTGACGTAGGGCAAAAACACGTCGCCGAGCGCGTAATAGCCGGGCACGCGCCCCTGCGGGATGGGACGGCCCGGCTCGAAGAGCCGGCCGATGACGCGGCCGAGGCGGAAGACATAGGCGTTGGTGAACCAAAACCCGGCCCGCGGCCGCGCATCGATCGCTTTGCGCAGCGCGGCCAGCCGTCCGGGCAGGTAGAGGTCGTCGGAATCGAGGAAGCAGACCCAGGGCGCCTTGGCCTCGCGGATCGCCTGGTTGCGGCAGGCATGCTGGCCGCGGTTGCTCTCGTTGAAGAAGAAGCGCAGGCGCGGGTCCGAGAAGGCCTCGAGGGTCCGGCGCGAGCCGTCGGTGGAGCCGTCGTCGACGACCAGGCACTCGAAGTCCCCGTCGGTCTGGGCCAGGACGGAGCGCAGGGCCGCGGCCGCGCGCGCGGCGCGATTGTACGTGGGCACGACGATGGAAAACGCCGGGGCCATCCGTTGCGGCAGCGGCGTTAGTTTACCATAATCCAGTCGCCATGCCTTCCGGCGCCCCGCGCGTCAGCGTCGTCATCGACAACTATAACTACGGTCGATTCCTGCGGCAATGCCTCGACAGCGTCCTGGCCCAGGATTTTCCCGAGGCGGAGCGCGAGATCATCGTCGTCGACGACGGCTCCACCGACGACTCGCGGGCGATCATCGACTCCTACGGGGAGCGGCTGCGCCGGGTCTATCAAACCAACCAAGGACAGGCCTCGGCGCTCAATGCGGGCATCGCCGCCGCCCGCGGCGAGCTCGTCTGCCTGCTCGACGCCGACGACTGGTGGGCGCCGAGCAAGCTCTCCCGGGTCGCCGCGCGCTTCGACGCCGAGCCGGCTGCGGGATTGGTCCAGCACTGGTGCGAGGAAGTCTCGGACTCGGGCCCCGTCCCGGCCGCGCCGACGCCTGCGCCGCCCCTTTGGCGGCTGGACGATTTCCTCGCGGGGCGCGCCTTCTTCGCCGGCACCACGGGCTTGAGCTTCCGCCGCTCGCTTCTCGAGAAGATCGGGGCGATCCCGAAGGACCTCTTCTACTGCGCCGACGAGTTCCTATACACGCACGCCATATTCGAGGCCCCCGTCGCCACCATCCCGGAAATCCTCGGCTGCCGGCGCGTTCACGGATCGAACCTGTACGCCCAGGTCCTCGCGGATCCGAGGCGCCTGGAAAATCACCTCAAGGTCGGCGCCCTTCTCGACGAGCTCATAGACCGGCGCGCGGCGCGCTCGGGCGTGCGCCTTTGCGCCGCTTTCGTCGAGCGCCGACGCCGGGAGCGCGCGCGAGAGGAGCTGCTGCTTTCCCGCTATCGGGGCCGCTTCGGGGACGCCCTGCGCAGTTGGCGCGGCTGCGGCGGCTTGTTCAGGAAGACTTCGCTTTCCGCCGCCCTCCTCTCGCCCTGGCTTTACCTGCGCCTCCAGGGCGCTTACGCGCGCCTGCGCCGCCTCGCGAGCCGCTGATCTGGCGCCCGGCGCGGCCCTGCGAACGGCGGGGAGCGCGCGAGCGCGGCAGGGCTTCCTGCTCTTCGAGGTCCTCCTCCGCGATGACGTGTTCGACGTCGGCCTCGTCGACGGGGTTGCTCGACCGGCCGGTCCGGGCGCTGACGCCGCCCTCGGAGGCCGTTTCCTGCTCGAAGTCGTGGTTGCCGAGCGCCGTCTCGTCCGAGAACGTCCCCGTGTCTCCGCCGGCCTTCTTCTGTCCCGTCTTGCGCTTGCGCGCCGGGATGCCGCCGATCGCATCGGCGCGCCCGCGAGCCGTGGCCGCCTCCTCTTCCTCGAAGCGTCCCCCGCTTTCCGAGTACGGCACGTCCTCGTCGAGCGCCTCGGCTTCCTCGTCGAGGAGCTCCTGCTCCTCTTCCTCCTCGCCTTCGGGGGTCAAGTCTTCGCCGGCCTCCAGATCGATCACCTCGGCTTCCTTGCGGGTGTGCTTGCGGCCGGGCTCTTCCTGCTCCTCCTCCTCTTCCTCGTCCATGGCGGCCTCCTGAGACGGCCTCGCGGCTCATCTGTGGACACTATAGTCCCGAGGTCCGGGACGCTCCATGAACGGCGTGTAAAGCTTTTGGGTTCTACGGCTGCGGCGGCGGGAGAATGGGCTGCTTCTCCGGTTTGGTCTCGGAGCGCTGGAGCTCGACCTCGCCCAGGAGCAGGCTCGGAGTGACCACGGAGACGGGCACGCCGTGGACGCCGTTGCGGACCTGCTCGTCTTGCCCCGCGTAGAGGATGTTGGACAGCATCTCCAGAGGCGTTCCCACGACGTCGAGATTGCGCACAAGCGTCAGCTTCCCCGTCTTGGCGTCGACGAGGTAGACGAGCTCCGGCATGAGGCGGATCGAGGTCTCGTCGGCCGTGCCCTCCTGCTGCGCGAAAGTCCGCAAGCGCTTGATCCAGATGCCGTAGGGCTTGCCGCGCCTGCGGCACTCGCGGCGCAGGATCTTGAGCAGCCTCTCCTGCTCGATCGGCGCGGAGGAGCTGAGCATCAGCACGCCCGGCGAGCCTTGCGGCATGTAGCCGGCGAAGGAGGCCCGGCCGTGCCCGTTGGAATGATCGAAGCCCACGACCGGATAGCGCGAGAGCAAAAGCCCCTTGAGCACGCCGTGGTCGATGAGGGTGACGCGGCTCGGCGCCACACCCTGGTCGTCGAAGTCGTAATGGCCGAGCAGCGGCGTCTTGTCCCAGACCGACAGCGTGGGATCGTCGACGAGCGTGAAATGCCGGTCCATGACGGGCTTGCCGAGCTTCCCCTTGAAGGTCTGCGCTCCCGAGGGATTCCGCTGCTCCTCTCCCGAGAGCCGCTGGCCGATCGAGAGGACGACGGCGGCCGAGACCGAGGGGTCGAGCAGGGCCGGAGCGGAAAACGGCGACGTCGTGCTGGCGGACTTGAGCCGCTCCAACGTCTTGATCATATCGGCGGCCTCGGCCTGGAGCTTGGCCGCGGAGGGCAGGCCCTCGGGCGAGGAGGCCGTGAAGCGGCGCATCGAGTCGAGCTTCATGCCGTCGGAAGCCACGGCCTGCGCCTCAAGCTCCAGCTCGACGGTGTCCCGCGGGAAATCGACGCGGCTGCCCTCCGTGTCCAGAAGGCGCGACCACTGCCGCCGGGCCCGCACGCTGGCCTCGCCGTCGAGCAGCCAGGGAGCCCGGCGAAAAACGGCGCTCGCCTGGCGGCAGTCCCTCGAGAGCTGCGCGCGGTCCCAGTCGTCCGCGGGCTTGGCCCCGACGGCGACGCGGGGCTCTTCGCGCGTCAGGTCGTCGGTGTCGTAGTCCGCCTTGCCTTGCGTCTCTCGCTGAGCCTCCTTGCGCAGGAAATCGGCGGACGCGTCCTTATAAGAGGAATCCAGGGCCTGCCAGATGGAGTGGCGCAAGGAGAACTCGTCGTCTTGCGAAGCGACGAAGACCCCTTTGAAGTCGCTGACGGCGCCCGAGGCGCGGTTGTCCATCGCGTAGCTCCCCACGCGCACGTCGGGCGTCAGGAGACGTTGCCGGAAATGGCCGGCGAAACTCTCCGCGCCGAAGAGGCATCGGCGCTCCCAGGAGTCGACGTCGATGCCGGTCAGGCTGACGTAATAGGGGGGCTGGTAGCCGGGCTCCTTGAGGTCCTTGGCGCGGGAGAGCTCGGCGGCGGCCGCCGCGTCGAAAGCGTGCCCGGAGGCCAGGGCGGGGCTTGCGGCGAGCAGCGCGCTCAGGGCGAGAGCCAGGGCTTTCATGCGCTTTCTCCCAGGAGCCCGCGCGCGGCCAGGCCCGCGCAGGGCATGAACACGAACATCAGCGGACTGTGATAGCGCGTCACGGCCCAAAAGAGGCCGAAGACGACGGTCATGAGCGCCGGCGTCAGGACCAGAAAGTCCAGAGAGGTCCCACGCCGCAGAGCCAGCCAGAACCCGAGCAGGCCGGCCGCTATCAGCCCGCCGTTGGAAAGCGCGCCGACGATCGTGAGCAGCCACAGCGAATAGCCGTAGTTCCAGCCGACATTGGGATAGAACCTCCACATCTTGATCACCTTGTGAAGGAACGCGCCCCAGAAGACGCCGGGCCGATGAATGAATATGTCCCAGCAGCCGCGGTAGAAGATCGGCTCTCCCTGCCCGAGGGTCAGCCCGCGGTCGAAGACCGCCCGCACGACCGGATCGGAGCCGTTGAGGGGAGCCTCCAGCGGGACCTCGGGGTGCGCGTAATCGTACTTGAGCGACAAATACATCTGGCTGCCGCCCATCGTGGCCCCGGCCACGAGACGTCCGGTGATGAGATAGTTTCGCGCGACCCACGGCGCCTGGAACAGGACCGTGCAGAGCGCGAAGACGCCTAATGTGCGCGACCAGACGCGCCTGGGAAGCTTCGCCCCGGCCATCAGCCAGAAGGCGGCCCCCAAGGGCACGAACGGAGACCGGATGACGGTGATGGCCCCATAGCACAGTCCCGCGATCAGAAAAGAGCGCGGAAGCCCCCACCGCTCGCGGGCAAACCAGGCCCAGGCCCACAGGACCAGCAAAGCGGTGACGAGGGGCTCGCGAAACATCACGCCGTCGTAGTAGACCCATTCCGGAAACACGCAGGCGGCCGCGAACGCCAGCCGCGCCGCCCAGGGGTCTCCGAAGAGCTCGAGGGTCAGCGCGTAGATCAGCCAGCACGTAACGACGCCGGCGGCTACGTTCAAAGCCATGCCCACCGCCGGCGAGCGTCCGAAGACCAGATGCGCAGCGGCCAGGATGAGCGGATAGAGGGGCTCCCGGTCCGTCATCGGCTTGCCGTCCGGACCCAAGAAGGCGTGATGGTCCAGCAGCTGAAGCGCCATGCGGTCGTAGGACTCGGGGTCGACGACCTCCATGCGCGGCTGGTCGGGCTTGACGTAGCGGTAGGCGTAGGCGCTATAGCCGCAGCGCAGAGCGAAAGCCAGGGCGAGGCCGGCCGGCAGCCACCAACGCTTCACGAACTCAATCATTCTCATGGCGCTTGGCGAAAGGCGAAGGGAGAATGGGCGGCCGCGAGCGGTCCTCGGGCAGCCGTTGCAGCTCGATCTCGGAGGCCAAGACGCTCGGCGCGATCTGGTCGACGGAAACCCAGCCCGACTCCGCTCCGCAGACAAATCCGTTGGCGAGCGTATCGTCGTTGGAGGCCGCCACGATGCGGTTGAGCATGATCAGGGGCGTTCCGACCATCGAGACGCCGCGCACGAGCGTCTCCTTCCCCGTCTTGGCGTCGACGCGGTAGATCAGGCGTGGGCGCACCTCGAGGGTCTGCGCGGCATCGCGGGAATTGGGGTTTTCCCCGCCGAAGGCTCCGACGAGCAGGAAGCCGTAGGGCTTGCCGCTTTTGCGCAGCAGCTCCAGGAGCTTGCGCTTGAGTTTGGCGCGAGACACCGGATGCTCCCCGCGCACGATGAGGTTGGCCATGCGGCCCGTCGGGCGCAGGTAGGCGTCCGAGCGGCCGTGGCCGTTGGAATGCGAGAAGCCCTTCACGGGCCAGCGCGACATCAGGAAGTTGCGCAGCACGCCGTGATCGACCAGCGCTACTTTCTGAGCCGGAACCCCCTCGGAGTCGTAGTCGTAGTGGCCGTGGACGGGCTCGCCGCGAAACGCGGCCATGGTCGGGTCGTCGAGCACGCTGATGAAGTCGGGCAGTATCTTCTTGCCCACCATGTCGCGGAAGACCTGGCTCTCCTGGGGGTCGCGCTGGCGCTGTCCCTCCAGCTTATGGCCGAGGGCCTCATGAAAGAGCACGCCGGTGAACTCCGGATCGAAGATGGCCGGCGCCGCGGCTGGAGGCTGCACGGGCGCCCGGCGCTCCGCCTCCAGTTCCCGGGCCATCGCCTCGGCGGCGGCGGCGAGGTCCTTGTCCGAAGGAAGATCGGCCAGCGTGCGGATCTCCCAGCTGCGGTGGTCGTCGAGGCGCATGCCGTCGTCGGCGCGGGTCATGGCGTCGATGTGCAGCTCTCCCGGCACGTTCTCCTCGGGGGTGGCCAGCTCGGTGCCCTCGCTGGTCACCAGATAGCGGCGCGCCCAGCGCAGCCGGATGGAGGCATGGGCCTCGTAGATCTGCGGGTGGTTCCGGAAAGGGCGGCTGGCCGCCTCGACGGCCTCGCGGGCGCGCTGCCTGGGGAAATCCGGCGGCGGCTGGGACTCATCGCGCACCACGGCCTTCTCGACCGAGAAATCATCGAGCGGGTCGGCGATGTACTCCGTGGCGCGCTTGGCTTTCTTCTGCAGGTAGCCGGCCACGGCGTTCTTGTAGGCGGCGTCGGTGAGATACCACAGGTTCTGGCGCAGGGCCTTCGGGTCCGGCGCGGCCGAGACGTGCCAGCCGCGGTAGCCGACGTCGGTGTTGTCCAAGTGGCGGTCGCCGAAGCGGACCTCGGCGAAAAGGACGCGGTCGCGGTCGAAGCTGTCCTGCAAAGCCGAGCCGAAGGCCGCGGTCGCGTCGTATTCCTTTTCATCGACCACCCGGTAGGCGACAAAATACGGCGGGCCGAAGTCGTCCTGCTTGAGCGTCATCGCGCGCGCCAGCTCCGCCTTCATCGGCCCGAAGACGTCCTGGTCCGGCACGGCCGAGAGGTCCTGGGCGTAAGCGGCGGCGCACGAAAGCGCCAGGGCGACGGCCAGAGGCAGGCTAGCGACGCGGCGGAAGATTCGCATATCCCGTGACCGTGATGTTCAAGGCGCGCGCGAGCTGGGGATCCTTCTTGAGCACCACGCCCAGGTTCTGCTTGGCCTGGGCGAAGTTCGGATCCAAGCTCAGCGCCTTCAGATACATCTTCGCGGAGTCCTCGAGGCGGCCCATCATGAAGTAGGCGTTGGCGAGGTTGGTGTAGCCGTCGGGCTTCTCGTGCCGGTGGACGGGATAGGGGATCCCCGGCTCGTTGTAGTAGGGCTGATAGGACAAGATGGTCCTGCGCAGGAAGGGGTTTTCGATCAGAGAGGGCGCCACGGCGCATTTGTCGGCGTTGATGTAGTCCTGATAGACCCGCGCGGCGAGGTCGTAGCGCTTCTCCATCATGAAGATCTGGCCCATCCGCACGTAATTCGGCTCGTAGACCGGATCGATGGCGCGATACATCCTGAAGCGAGTCAGGGCCCGGTTGAGGAAGTAGGGGACCTGCTCCGGATGGCCGTTTTGGAGGGCCCACTCGGCGCGCTTCATGTGCAGGTTGCCGACTTGATGATGCATCTGCACGTAATTGGGAGCCAGGCGCCGCACCTCGTTATAGGCGTCGAGCGCCCGCTCGTAGTCGTCGCGCGCGACGCCGTTCTTGTCGCCCCAGGCCGGATTGTAGATCTTGCGCATGTCGAAGCGGTCGTTGAAGACGTTGCCTTCGAAGTAGAGCGACATCGCGAAGTCGGGATTGAGCCGGTTGACCTCGAAGTAGTTGGCCAGCGCCTGGTCCCAATTGCGCTCCTTCGAGAAGTAGATGGCGATGTTGTGGTGGATGTCGGCCTTAAAGAAGCCCCAAAACGTGTACATCGGCTTGCAGGCGAGCAAGAAGACGAGAGGCACCGCCGGATTCTCCGTCATCAGGATCAGCCGCATGAACAGGTAGCCGAGGCCCCCCACGCAGGCGAGCAGCGTGCCCCAGGAGATCCACCACTGGAGAATCTCCCCGCCCAGCTGCAGAGAGTCGACTCCGCCTTGCAAGGCGTTGAACTCGGTGACGATGAGGAAGCTGACGTAGCCGATGGCGCCGAGAGCGGCCAGCCGCGCCGGCCAGATCAGGAAATCGCGAAGGGTCTTGCCGAGCGCCCCTTCCTGGGCCGCCGGCGGCGGCGCGCCCGTCGCGCCCGAGTCGCGCATGTCGTGGAGCTCGTAGAGCGCCTTGCCGCGCGAGAGATTGACCACCATGCCGGACAACAGGCCCAAGTACACCCCGGAGGAGACGAAGCGCAGGCTGACGTCGAAGAAGTTGTGGCCGAGCATGCCCATGAAGGCCACCATGTATCCGACGAGGTCGTAGGCGCGCGGAGGCGGCCGGCCGTCCTTGAACCGTAGCGGGCCCATCAGCTGCCCCAGGGACCGGAAGCCGACCACGAGCGTGCTGATGATGAGCCACAGGAAGACCCCGAACCCCAGGATGCCGTTGTCGAAGAGCTCCTCGAGGTATTCGTCCTCCGCGTGGTCGGTCTCGGTGTTGTGCTTGCCCTCGATGTGGAAGATGGGCGGCCGGCGAAACGCGGGGTAGATCGGCGGGAAGCTTCCCACGCCCGTGCCGACCCAGGGATGGGTCATGATCATTTCCCACGTGCCTTCCCACGTGAACAGGCGGAAATTGACGGAGACGATCCTGCCCTCGATGCCCCGGCCCGTCATCAGGAGGAATCCGAGCGCTCCCGCGGCCGCGCCGCCCAGGATCCATTTCTTGAACGGCCGGATCATATCCTCGAAGTAGAGCCAGGCGATGATGCCGAAAATGAGTATCACGATGGCGAACCCGATCCACGCGCCCTTGGTGTCCGTGGCGATGAGATCGACGAGGAGCATGGCCATGAGCGGCACCAGGCTCCAGCGCTTGGTCTTGAGGAACTGCGTCAGGAGGATCGGAAAGATGATGACCAGGAAGTCGGCGAAGAAGTTCGGATTTCCGTAGGTCGAGAATACGCGGGGGCCGAAAGCCTCCCGCCAGATGAAGGGATCGATGCCCTTGCCGAGGCCCGGCGGGAAGAAATGACAATCGATCACCTGCAGGAAGCCGTATCCGATCGCCACCCAGGCCGTCCAGATGAGGATCTTGGTCAGCCGCTCGACGGCCGGCCCGTCGAGCTCGTAGACGGCGATGAGCGCCACCGTCATGAAGAAGAAGTGGCGCAGGAAGAAGTCCGTGCTCGTCATGTGGTAGGGCGCGTGGAGGTACGACAGGATGCCCACCAGCAAATAGGCCAGGAACGGCGAAAGGCAGACCAGGTCGTCCTTGCTGAACGCCGCTCTCCCGGCTTCCATCAGGCGCACGATCCACATCGTCAGGAGGGCCAAGCCGCCCATCTGCATGACGGTGATCTTGACCTGAGCCGAGTCGTAAGTCCGCAGATAGAACAGCGACGAGATGAGGAAATAGAGCAGCGGCAGCCACCAGACGATGATTCGGTGGGCGAAGAGTTCCGCCGTCAGGCGGTCTCCCAGGCGCCGGACGCCGCTCTTCGCGGTCCTGACGGCCTCAGGCATGGGAACGTCCAAAAGTAGTCACGAAGCGTTCGAATTGTATCAAATCATTGGACTGCGCCAAGGGCCGCCGGATTCGCTTTCGCCCGGCGGAAGATATACATGGCTGAGTTGGCGAAGAAGCTATCGTCCGCCAAGGGCGCCAGCGCCGTCCAGCGCGGCTCGAAAGCGGCGGCGAGAGTGTAGGCGCCGGGCAGCGCCTGCTCGAGCCTCTGCCCGTCTCCGGCGTCCGCCACGATCCAGTCGGGGCGGCCGCGCGGGGCGAGCAGAGAAGGGTCCTCGAAGACGATCAAGCGGTAGAGGTCGTAGCGGAAAGGGGGCGTGCCGAAAGGCTGGGGGTAACGCGCCAGACCGACGGAGGAGCCCGCCGGAATATGGGCGGAGATCCAGCCGGCGGCCTGCGCCCGCGTCGAAGCCGGGCCGGCGTCCGCCGCGAAGTTTCGCAGATAGACCGCCGAGCGAGCCGAGAGCTCCGCCAGCGCCGCGACGACGAGGACTGCGCGCAGCCAGGGGCGGGCGCGGCCCGCGGCCGCCCACGAGCCCGCCAGCACGCAGGCCAAGCCGAACAGCGGGAAGAAAAAGCGCGCGGCGCCCGGCCCGCTCACGAAACCCCACAGCAAGCCAACGGCCAACGCCAGGACCGCGGTCGCCACAAGTAGGACGGCGGCGCAGAATCGCGCCTCCCGCGAACCGCCCCGGCGAAAGCTTTGCCAGATGCCGAGCGCGCAGAGCGTCTCCAGGCCGGCGCCCATGGCTCGGGTCAGCGGGCGCCCGAAGAACCAGGCGACGCTGAACAGGGACGACGCCCCCCCGCCCGCCGGATAGATTGTCGTCTCCCAGAAATAATCGGCGTGCGCCAGCAGGTAATATGGGTTTAGGGCCGCGAACACCGCCGCGCACGCAGCGCCGCCTGCCAGCGCACGGCTCCAGACGCGAGAGTCGCCGCGGCGCAGCAACGCGGCCGCCAGAGGCAGCGCTCCAAACGCGAGCATGAAAAAGCTGGCCCCCCCTCCGATCCCCGCGCAAAGACCGCACAGCAGGAAATCGCGCAGCCGGCCCGTATCGGCAGCAGCCAGCGCCAGCCGAACCGCCGCAAGGATCCAGAACGCCGCGAAAACGTGAGGCTTGAAGATGTGGGACTGGACCACGACGGCCGGGCACAGCGAGTAGAAGGTCCCGGCAAAAAGTCCGGCACGCTCGCCGGAGCAGCGGCGTCCCAAATCGTAGACCAGCCAAACCGAGAGAAGAAAGAACCCCGCGATGATCAAGCGGCCGGCGAGGTAGAGCCGCGCTATGGCGTCGGGATGCAGGAGATAAAAGGAAGCGTCGGGCACGAGCTCGATGAGACGCGCTTTGGCTGCGAGCCACAAAACGGCGCCCACGAAGTAGAGATACGATCCGCCATAATGGATGTAGAGTGGCTTGAAATCCCCCCGCCCCGGGCGCATTCGAGCCAGCTCGGCCAGGGTCTGTTGTTCGTCGGGATCTTCCGTGCGCAAGAGCGTTGAACGCACGCTGCCGACGAGCGCGTCGGGAGGGAACACCCAGCCGGGGCGGAATTCCCGCACGCCTTGAATAGAGGTGACCGGCTCCTCGCGCGCCCTTTCGAGATGGGCGCGTTCGATGGCTTGATACAGCTTGGACCAAGCCTCGGCCAGACGCCGCGCGGCCGCCTGGTCGCCGTGGAGCGCCGGCGGCAGTGCCGCCCAGCGCGCTTTGCCGGGAAGCCCCCACGTGATGCCGCATAGGCCCACTCCGGCTGCCAGCGCGAGCAAGGCGAGAGAGCGCCGCACGCCTAAAGTTACCTTAAACGGGGCGTAGCCGCAACCGATCAGCGCGGCTTCCGGGCCACGGCCAGCACGGAGATTCCGACGGGGATTTGCCAGCGCGACAGCAGTTTGACCAGCCAAACCAGGCGGCCGAAGACGGCCACCTGGAGGCTCGGCAAGACGCGCCGGCCGAGCACGCGCCCGTTGAACCACCATCCGGGCACCGCCAAGGGATTGACCAACCGTACCAGCACCGGCTCGAAGCCCGCCTCGCGCAGCAAACCGGCGAACCCATCCGCGGAATAGCGCCGGAAATGGCCCAAATAGCGGTCGAGCGATCCGTAGAGCCATTGGTGCGCCGGGACGATGAACGCGGCCTGCCCTCCCGGCGCCAGCAGGGCGGCGATGTTGCGTAATGCCGCCGCGTCCGCTTCCACGTGCTCGATGACGTTGAAGCACAGGACCGAATCGAAGCGCCCGCGAAACGGCTCGATATCCGCAGCGTTCGTCACGTCCAGGCGCCGGACCTGGACGTACCCCCAACTTCTATAGGTATCGGAAAGGATCCTCAGGTAGCCGTCGTCGGTGTCCGTGAGGACCACTTCGGCGCGGTCGAGCAGGAAGCGGGAAAGGTTGCCGACCCCCGAGCCGATTTCTATGACGGAACGGCCCAAGTAGGGCCGGCACATCTCGCAGAGGAAACGGTTGTATCCGCCGGCCCGGGCCATGATCCGCAGCGTGCGCTCTCCGGTGGCCAATTCCCCCAGGTCGCCGAAAAATGCGGTCTTGACGATCGTCCATAAGGAGAGCAAGGCATCTAAGAAGCCGATCTTCTTGCCCTCGGCATAGCTGCGGCCTTGGTAGCTGACGGGGACCTCCCAGATCCGACAGCCCAACTGGGCCAGCTTTATGGTGATTTCGGGCTCGAACTCGAACCCTTTCGCGGAAAACGGGACTCTCTTGATCAAATCCGCGCGGAAAGCCTTGGCTCCGGTCCAGACGTCCGACAGATTGAGATTCGACACCACGTTGCAGGCCAGCGTGAGCAAGTGGTTTGCGAGCGTGTGCCAAAAGAGGAGAACGTTGTGGCGGGCTCCCGAAAACCGAGAGCCGAAGACCGCGTCGGCCAGCCCATCGGCAATAGGCCGCACCAGATCGGAATAGTCGGCAGGGTCGTATTCCAGGTCGGCGTCCTGCACCACGATGATGTCGCCGGTCGCCGCGGCGAACCCCTCGCGCAGGGCCGCTCCTTTGCCGCCATTGCGGTCCCGAAGGATGGTCCGTATCTCCACGTCGTCGCGGCGTCCGGCGAGCTTCGAGATGAGCTCGCGGCTTCCGTCGCTTGATCCGTCATCGACGATGATGAGCTCGTGAATCGTCCCGGCCTGGGCGAGGACTCTCCGGACGATCTCGCGGACGGTCAGCGCCTCGTTGTAGACCGGCATGACGATGGAGATTCTCGGTCCGGCCGCGGCACCCATTGTCTTTTATTATAGACAAAACCAAATGAAGAAGTTCGCGCCGCCTGCCGCCGGGCGTTGTTGCCCTGATGACGGCCGTGTGATAGACTTCCGATAGGGATGAGGCTGCTCTTCTTGAATCCTCCGGGGCCTCGTTACCTTTATAGAGGCTCGGTCTGCACCTACATCTCGAAGGCACGGTATGTATGGAAGCCCAAAGACTTCATCCTCTTGTCGAGCGTGGTGCCGCCCGAGTGGCCCATCGATTTCCTCGACGCTTCCATTGATTCTCTGGGGCGCGCCGAGACGCTGCGGCGGGCTCAGGAGCTGCGGCCGGAAGCCATCATCGTCGCCATGTCCTCGATCGTCTGGGAGGACGACCTCTCCTTCCTCGGAGACTTGCGCCGCGTCCTCGCGCGGACCCGGCTCTTGGCGTTCGGCGACGCCTTCCTCAGCCCGGCTTTTCGCGCTCAGGCGCGGCCTTGGCTCGACGGGATCGTCGACGACCCCCTTCGATTCCCGGTCACGAAGCTGTTGGGCGGGGACGGCCTCGATCAGCGGCGGCTCGAGCCGAAGAGCCCCGGCAAGAAGCAGGCCGCGGAGCTTTCGACCCACGCGTCCCGGCAGTCGCTGTTCGACAACCGGCGCTATCGCTGGCCCTTCGTCAGGAGGTTTCGCTTCGCCAGCGTCTATACCCAGTTCGGCTGCCCCTTTTCCTGCTCCTACTGCACGGAGTCGAAGACCGACGTCACTTTCAGGCCCGCCGACAACGTGCTCGAGGAACTGCGGCGGCTCAAGGACGCCGGCTACCGGGAGTTGGTCTTTGGCGACGCTTCCTTCGGCTTTCCGACGCAAAACGCGCGAAGGATCTTGGAAGGCATGATCGGCGAGCGCATGGACTTCGGCTGGAGCGCCTACACGTACCCCGGCTTGCTCGACGACGCCGCCCTGGACCGCGTCGCCGCATCCGGCGGCCACACCTTGGTCATCGGAGTCGATTCCGCCGACGAGGCGCTCCTGGCCCGCTACGGCCGCCGGCTGCCTCAAGCCAAGATCCGCGAATTCGCCGCGGCCTGCCGGCGCCGCGGCGTAGAAGTCTGCGGCGACTTCATCCTGGGCTTCAAGGAGGAGACCCTTGCGTCCTGCCTGCGCAGCATTGAGCTCGCCGTGGAGCTCGATTTGGACTATGCCTCCTTCAACATCGCCACGCCTCTGCTCGGCTCCTCCATCCGCGACGACTATGAGGCCCGGGGCCTCATCGGCGCGGCCGCCGCGGGGTTCGACACGGCCGGCTTGAGCAGGATCCACGGCACGGAAGCGTTGCCCGCTCCCGACCTTCTTTGGCTGCGCAACCATGCCGTGCGCCGGTTCTACCTGCGGCCCGGCTACTGGCTCAAGCGCCTGCGCCGCCTCAACGGCCTCGAGGACCTGCGATTGAAGACCGACGAGGGCTTCGGCATCCTTCTGAACCTGCTCAAGGCCGAGCGCACCCTTCGGGACGGCTATCTATGAACCGCCTGGAACGCGCCTTCGCCGAGGCCTTGGGTCTGCCCGCCAAGACCGATTTCGCCGCGCTCGAATACAGCCGCAACGACTATTGGGACTCCGTCGCCCATATGCGCCTCGTCGCCGAGATCGAAAAGACCTTCGGCGTCCGGTTCGACTACGAGGAGGTGCTGGCGCTGAGCAGCTATTCGAAAGCGGCCGAGATGCTCAAAAAGCGCGGCCTGAGCGTCGATGATTGACGCGGGCCGAGGCGCGGACCTCGCTCTCATCGACGCCGACGCGAGCCAGCGTTGGACCTACGACGAGCTGCGATCGGCCGCGCGGGAAGTCGCCGGCGCCTTGGCTCTGCCCGCCAAAGGCCTGGTCTTCGTCTTCGCCCGCAACGACCTTTCCTCCGTCGCCGCTTATCTGGGAGCCGTCGAGGCCGGGCACGCGGCGGCGCTGCTCGACGCCGGCGCGCAAGCGCCGCTCAAAAGCGCCCTCGTCGAGGCCTACAGGCCCGACTTCGTCGTCGAGCCCGGAATCGGCGGCCGGCCGGCCGTTCGTCGGCGGGACGCGCCCGCCCGGCGCGTCCACCCCGATCTCGAAATCCTGCTCGCCACTTCGGGAACGACGGGCAGCCCCAAATTGGCGCGCCTTTCGCGCCGCAACGTCGAGTCCAACGCGAGGGCGATCGGACAATATCTCGGCTTGGACGCCTCGGAGCGCGCCTGCGCCAGCCTGCCGCTGCACTATTCCTTCGGGATGTCCGTGCTCAACAGCCATCTGGCCGCGGGCGCCTGCGTCGTCTTGACCGGCGAGGCGATGACGCGGCCGGCTTTCTGGGAGAAGCTCTCCGCCCATCGCTGCACGTCCTTGGCCGGCGTGCCCTATTCCTTCGAGATCATGCGGCGCGTGGGCTACGAGAAGCTCCTGCCGCCGTCGGTGCGCACCTTGCTCCAGGCGGGCGGGAAAATGAGCGAGGCGCTCGTGCTCGAGTTCGACCGCTTCATGAAGGCGCGCGACGGGCGGCTGTTCGTGATGTACGGCCAGACCGAAGCGTCCCCGCGCATCGCGTACGTGCCGCCCGAGCGCCTCCCGCAAAAGGCCGGCAGCGCCGGCGTGGCGATCCCGGGCGGCTCGCTGTCCGTCGAGGACGGGGAGGTGGTCTATCGCGGCCCCAACGTCATGCTCGGCTACGCCGAGTCCTCGGCCGATCTCCTCCGGGGCGACGAGCTGGGCGGGGTCCTGCGCACCGGCGACCTCGGCCGCCTCGATGCCGACGGCTTCCTCTATATCACCGGGCGGCGCAAGCGCTTCTCCAAGGTCTACGGCCTGCGCCTCGCCCTCGACGACGTGGAGGTCCGCCTGCGCGAGCGCGGCCCGGCCGCCGTCGTCGGCGGCGACGACCGCATCACCGGCTTTTGCGAATTCGGCGACGAGCCGTCGCTCAAGGCGCTGGCCCGGGAGCTCGCCGCGCTCTATGGCGTCAACGCCGCGGCCTTCGACTTGCGACGGGTGGACGCCTTGCCGCTCAAATCCAACGGAAAGATCGACTACGACCGCCTGCCAAAGACCCATGGACCTGGACGAGATCCTTCGCCTGCCCCCCTACAGCCTTAGCGCGGCCGACAAGCGCCGCATCCTGGGCGCGGGCTTGGCCGACTTGACGCGGAGCCATCGCCGGCGCTGCCCGCAATACGCCCGCCTGCTCGACATCTTTTATCCGGGGCTCGAGGATTTCAGGCTGCCGCAAGAGGCGCCCTATCTGCCCGTAGGCCTCTTCAAGGCGCGCGAGCTCAAGAGCATTCCCGACTCCCAGGTCTACAAGATTCTGACGTCGAGCGGTACGTCGGGCTCGGGGCTGAGCCGCATCGTCTTGGACCGGGAGACCGCCCGCCGCCAAGCCCAGGCCCTGGGCGCTATCGTCGCTCAGGCCGTCGGCCCCGCCCGCTTGCCCATGCTGGTCCTGGACTCGGCCGATTTTCTCAAGGACCGCAAGAACTTCAACGCGCGCGCCGCGGCGATCCTCGGCTTTTCCACCTTCGGCCTGGACCATCTCTACGCCTTCGACTCCTCGCTGTCGGCGGACTTGCCCGCCATCGAGGCTTGGCTGCGCGCCCACGACGGGCCGATTCTGGTCTTCGGCATGACCTTCCTCGTCTGGCGCCTGCTGGAGCAGACGGCCGGCCGGCTCGATTTGTCGCGCGCCGTGCTCATCCACGGCGGCGGCTGGAAAAGGCTGCAGGAGCGAGCCGTCACGCGCCTGGAGTTCAGGAAAGCCCTGGCCGACGGCTGGGGCGCGCGCCGGGTTTACGACTATTACGGGATGGTCGAGCAGGTCGGCGGGGTCTTCCTCGAATGCGAGCACGGCTGGCTCCACGCTCCCAACTTTTCCGATATTCTGGTGCGCGACCCCCTGACCTGGAAGCCGGCCCGGGCGGGAGAGACCGGCGTCATCGAGGCGATGAGCCTGCTGCCCGAAAGCTACCCGGGACACTGCGTCCTGACCGAGGACTTGGGCGCCCTCGGCGGCGAGGACGGCTGC
This sequence comes from Elusimicrobiota bacterium, assembly GCA_027452025.1. GTDB lineage: Bacteria > Elusimicrobiota > Elusimicrobia > UBA1565 > UBA9628 > DAIDHI01. The sequence goes on from DAIDHI010000035.1 coordinate 30,593, forward strand.
TCCTGCGGCCGCCGCGGGACCTATTTCTCGGTCTCCGGGCGCGTGCCGCAGGCGCAGCTGCGCGGCTGCAGCGACGTCTACGCCGAGGGAGCCGCCGCGTGAAGATCCGCCTGCGCGTCCCGGTCGAGCGCGAGGTCGAGCCCTCCGAGGCGCTCTCGCTAGCCGCCGGCGGCGGCGCCCAGCCGTTCTCCGGCCGGCTCATCGATTTCTGCGCGGCCCTCTCGGAGGCGCTGCTCGCCGACGCCGAGGCGCGCCGGTATCCCGAGCTCCAGGCCTTGGGCTTCTGGCTGCGGCGCTCTCAGCTCCTCTCTCTCAAGGAGAGCTTTTCCGGCCTCGCCGAGCAGGGACTCATCGCCGTGCCGAGAGGCTTGGTCTTCCACGTGCCGCCCTCCAACGTCGACGCCCTGTTCGTCTATTCGTGGGCGTTCTCGTTCCTCGCGGGCAACGCCTCCGTCGTCCGGCTTTCCCCGCGGCCGTCGCGGCCGACCGATATCCTGTGCCGGCTGCTGGGCGCCCAGTTCCGCCGCGACCCATTCCAAGCGCTTTCCCGCGGCGCCCTGGTCGTCTCCTACGGCCACGAGGACGAGCCGACCGCCGTTTTTTCAGCGGCCTGCGATCTTCGCGTCCTCTGGGGCGGCGACGAGGCCGTGGCGCGGCTGAGGGCCTTCCCGCTCAAGCCGCGCGCGCGCGACCTGACGTTCCCGGACCGCTGGTCCTTCTGCCTGCTCGACGCCGGGCGAGTGCTGGCCCTCGACGACGCCGCGCTCGCGAGCCTGGCCGGGGACTTCTTCAACGACGCGTTCTGGTACGATCAGCGCGCCTGCGCCTCGCCGCGTCTGGTCGTCTGGCGCGGCGCGCCCCCGGAGCGCGACCGGGCCTCGGCGCGGTTCTTTTCCCGGCTCCGCGAGACCATCACCGAGAAGGGCGCCCGCTTCGAGACGGGCGCCGTGCTGGGGAAGCTGGCTTTCGCTTACGAATCGGCCTTGGCCGCGCCCGTCGTCGCGCAGAAGAACTTCGGAAACGAGCTGACTCTGCTGCGCGTCCGCGGGTTGGAGGGCCTTCCGCGCGAGCACTGCGGCGCGGGCCTGCTCTTCGAGGCCGGCGTCGAGAGCCTCGAGGAAGCCGCCGGCTTCGTGAGCGAGAAAGACCAGACGATGACCCACTTCGGCCTCTCGGCCGAAGAGCTGCGCGCCTTCGCCGGAAGCCTCAACGGGCGGGGCCTGGACCGCCTCGTGCCCGTCGGACGCGCGCTCGCGTTCGACCGGTATTGGGACGGCTGCGATCTGGCGCGCGAAATGATGCGTCTAGTGCGCGTCGAGGGGGGGCGTGAAGAGGGCCGCTAAGAGCCTCTTCTACGGCGGACTGCGCGCCTGCGGGGCGACGTCGCTGTTTTCGTTGGCCAATCGGGGCCGGGTGCCGATCCTTTTCTATCATGGGGTGACCGACCGCCGGCCTCGCGGCGTGATCAACCGGGAGGACAATCACATCCCCTCCGAGGACTTCGAGGCTCATCTGCGCTTTCTGAAGGCCGAGCGCCGCGTCATCCCCTTGGCTCAATACGTGCGCTGCCTCGCGGAGGGCCGCCCCGCGCCCGAGCGCGCCGCCGTCATCACCTTCGACGACGGCTTCGAGAACAACTACACGACGGCTTTTCCGCTGCTCAAGAAGTACGGCCTGCCCGCCACGATCTACGTGACCACGGATTTCGTGGAGCGGGGGATCCCTCTGTGGGTCGACCGCCTGGCTTGCGCCTTCGAGTCGTCCCCGGTCGTGCCGCAAGCCGAGAGGCTGCCCCGGTTTCTCGAGGTCAAACGCCGGCTCAAGGCCATGCCGCAATCGGAACGGCTCGACGCCCTGGAAAAGACGATCGGCGAGGTCTGCGACGGACGGGAGCCCGCGCTCGACCCCGTCTACGCGCCGCTCAAGAAGGAGCATATCCGCGAAATGGCCGCCTCGGGCCTCGTCGAGATCGGCTCCCATTCGCTCACCCACCCGATCCTGACCTCGCTGAGCCCGGAGGAAAAGCGCCGCGAGATCGAGCAGTCCAAGGCGGCCGCCGAACGGCTGTCCGGAGGCTCGGTCGAGAGCTTCGCCTACCCCAACGGCGACTACGACGCCGAGTGCCTGGCCCTCGTCGGGCGGGCGGGCTACGCCAGCGCCGCCGCCGCCGGCATGAAGCTGAGCGATTTGCGGGACTCGCGCTTCGCGCTCTCGAGGCTGGCCTTGGGCCCCGGCGAGGGCGTCGCCGTCGCGGCGGCGACGGTCAGCGGCCTGCGCCGGTGGATCGTCGCCCTGAGATCATGACGGCAACGCTTGCCGAGGTCGTCGCCGGCGACTACGAGGCCCTGGCGGCCTTCATGGCGACGGCTTGGAGCTCGCCTCGAGCCTTTTGGGAGAGCCGCTTCCGCGTCTGGTGGGACGACAATCCCGCGTTCGCGGGCTTCGCGCTGCCGCGCGGCTGGTCGCTCAAAGACCGCGGGAGCATCGTCGGCTTCCTGGGGAACGTCCCCTCTCTGTTTTGGGCGAACGAACGGACTCTCGCCGCCGTCAATACGAGCAGCTGGATCGTGGAGCCGGCTCACCGCTCGGGCCTCGGCAGCCTCGCGCTTCTGTCTCGCCAACTGGAGGCGGCCAAGGATGCCGTGCTGTTCAACGCCACCCCCACCGACGCCGTGCTGCCGATCTTCCTCAGGATGGGCTGCCGGCCCCTGCCGTGGGGCGGCCAGCGCGAGAGCTTCATCGTCATCGACGCCGCCGCCTGCGCCCGGGCGAAGGTGCCTCTCCTGGCGCGCGTGCCCGGAGCCGCGCAGGCGGCCGGGCTGGCGTTGTTCGCGCGCCAAGCCTCGCGGCTGTCCTTGCTGTCGCCTCTGGCCGTCCGGCGTCTCGAGGAAGCGGGACCCCGGTTCGACGAGCTTTGGGAACGGACGCGGGGAGCTTACGCGGCGACCAACGTGCGCTCGGCCGCCGCCATCGGCTGGCACTGCTTTCGGGACCCGGAGTTTCCGAAGGTCCTGCTCGGCTGCTTCGACGGCAAGCGGCTCTGCGGCTACATGATCCTGCGGCCGAAGAGCCGGCGCGGGCTCTCCGTGCTCGAGTGCTGCGACCTCTGGACGGACCCCCCGCTGTCGCGCGACGCGACGGCCGCTCTCGTCTTCGCCGCCCGGCAGGCCGCCGACGAGGGCAATCACGACCTTCTCATGCTGCCTCATTTCACCGGCGCCCTGGCCGGCCTCTACGCCGAGCTGGGCCTCATCCAGGGGCAAGCCCCGCCGCGCAAGTACCTCTACAAGGCGCCCGCGGCCCTTTCCGAGGCGATCGAAAGCGGGCGGGGCTATTTCTGCGCTCTGCAGGGCGACGCCGGCAGCGCGCCGTAGCCGCCGGCGCACAGGCCCCGGCCCGCGAGCAAGAATACCGCGGGCATCAGCGGCAGGCGAAAGCGGTAATAGGCCATCGCCCCGGCGCTCACGGCGATGAAATAGGCGATGGGCGAGACCGCGGCGGCCGCCGAGGCGCGCTGCCCGCAGCGCCACGCGCTCCACGCGCCGCGCGCGGCCAGCGCATACACGGCCGCCAGGAAGAGGAGATAAAGGACCAGCGGCACGGCGAGCCCGGGATGGTCGGAAAGGAGAGCGCGCGTCCCCGAGAAGTGACCGGAGGCCGGCAGCGGATGCATGGGATCGTAGCGCGGGTCCTTGAGCACTCCCCAGGCCGCGATCTCCAGGCCGTGGCCTCCCAGCATCTTGACCGTGTCGACCGCCATCTCCTCACCGTAGGCGAGCGGATGCGACAGAATGAAGCGCTCCGCCCAGCGGCCCGAGTAGGCGGCCTGCTCTTCGACCGACGAGAACGGCTGGGGATGATCGCGGCGAAGCTGCTCCTGGACCGAGGCGAGAGCTTGATCGAAGCCTTGGCCGGTCAACCTCATCTCCACGGCCGCCGCGCGCATGCCGAAGATGTTGAGCCCTTGGATCGACGAGAACGTCGCCGTGCCGAGCGCGGCTTTATTGCGCGCCATCCAGGCCGCCGGGCCGATCAGCGCGGCCAGCACGAAAGCCGCCGTCGGCTTCCAAAGCGCGCGGCGGCCCCGCGCGACGAGCATGGCCGCCGCGCCGAAGACGAAGAAATAAAGCCCGGCGGGGCGCACGAGAGGGCAAAGCCCGAAAAGGAGGCCGGCCGCCGCCCAAGGACCCGGACGATCGTCATCCGCGGCGAAAGCGCGGGCAAAAAGCAGAAACGCCGCGCAGAAGCAGAAGACGAAGACCGTCTCCGTCCCCAAAAGGCCGGTGTTGAGCACGGTCACGGGATCGACGGCAAGACCGAGGGCCGCGAGCAGCGCCGCCGCCTCGCTTCCCCAAAGCGCCACGCCGGCGGCGTAGACGAGCGCGACGGAGGCGGCGCCCAGAGCCGCCTGAACCCAGAGCGCCCTCCAAGCGCTCGGCCCGGTGGCGGCCAAGAGCAGCGGGTAGCCCGGCGTGCGCACCGTGTCCGGGACCAGCGGAGGGGCCTCGCTGAGCGAGAACGTCCCGTGCTCGGCCAGGTTGCGCGCGGCCTGAAGGTAGCCGACGGCGTCCGGCACCATGGCGTAGCGCGGGTCCGGGCCCATGCGGATAACCAGGGCGGCGCGCAGGGCGAACGCCAGGGCGACCGCGGCCAGCGCCTTGGGCGAGCTAAAGAGTCTCATAACGCGTGCAAGTCTTGCAGATTTCGGGGAAATCCCCGCGGGCGTGGCGCTCGAGGAGCCCTCGCAGCGCGGGGCCCGCAAGAATCTCGCCCAGCGGCTTTTCCTTGACGTCTCCGATGATCAAGGTGGCCTCGACGTCGCGGCAGCAGCAGGCGTTGACGCGCCCGTCGGCCAGGATCATGGGCCCGGTGAGGAGCCGGCGGCACGGACCGCGATGGATGGGCGGGGGCTTGGGCACCAGGCCTGCGCCGCGCAGCCGCTCGTCGCCGATCTTGCCGCCCCAGTTGTCGAAGTCGGCGACGCCGTCGACCCGGATCACGCCCTCGGCCGCGCGGCGCCGCAGATACTCCCAAAATTCGCCCTTTTCGCTGCCCAGAGGCACGCGCAGGTTCACCTGCACCCGGATGCGCGAGCCGGCGCGGACCTTCTCATCGATGAGATTCCTGATGTTGGCCACGGCGGCCTCGAACTTGTCCACGCCCATGATCTCGTGATACGTCCGGCGGTCGAAGCCTCCGAAGGAGCAGAAGATGGCCAGCCGGTCGTCGTGGCCGACGAGCCGAGACACGATGTCCGGCTTCATCAGGATCGCGTTCGTGTAGAAGTGGTAGCGCTTGACCTCGGGGCGCGAGCGCAGATAATCCATGCGCTCGAAGAGGAGCTTGTCGACGAAGGGGTCGCCGACGATCGGCGTCAAGTCCACGTCCCCGGGACCGAGAGCGAGGTATTGGTCGACGGCGCGCCGGAAGAGCTCGAGAGGCATCGACGCCTTGGGCCGCTCCATCTGCGGGTAGGCGCAGAAGACGCAGGCCGCGTTGCAGATGTTGGTGCCTTCGATGTAGAGCGCGTGCGGCCGGGCACGGACCCAAGGCAGCAGCCGCATCAGCCGGTAATTGAGCCGCAGTCCGGCGCGTTCCCGCGCGCCGGACAAGCGCGCGCGAACGGGCTCGGGAACCATGGCGCGATAGGCCCGCCGCAGAAGCTCCGTCATCGGGCCTCCAGCCACGCCAGAACCTTGGCCGCGACTTCCTCGGCCGCCAACTCGCCGAGACAGGCGCGGTGGCCGCAATTGTCGAAGTGGAGCACGTCAAAGCCTTCGTTTCTCACGCCGAGGCCGACGCAAGGCGAGCAGGGAAGGCTCTTCGACACGTCGAGATGCCGCTCTGCGTCCCAGATGCGGCCGAGTTCGCGCGGATCGGTCGGCCCCCAGACCGTCGCCGTCGGCACGCCCAGCGCCATGGCCGCCTTGGCCAAGCCCGTGTCGCTGGCGAGGAAGGCCTCGCAGCGGCGCAGGGCGGCGAACGTCTCCAGAATCCCGGCCCTCCCGGTCAAATCGATCAACGGCTCGCCGCAGGCGGCGGCGAAGGCTCGCGCGGCGTCCGTCTCCTCGGGGCCGCCCAAGAGGACCAGCGACGCGCCGGTCTTTGCGACGACGGCGCGCGCCACGGCCGCCCACCGCTGGGCGGGCCAGATCTTGGCGTATTGGCTGCGCGGCGACCCGAGATGCAGGCCCAGGAAGCGCTTGCCTCGCGGCAGATGGCGCTCGGCGAAGTCCCGCGCCGCCGCAGGCTCGGGAAGCTCCGGCCTCGCCTCGTCCTCTTGCCGCAGGCTCAGCCCCAGCGCCTGCGCCAGGCGCAGGTTGCGGCGCACGGCGTGCTCCGCACCCGGCGCCGTCCACACTTTCCGATTGAAGGCCAGCCTGCGCTCGAATTCCTCGCAGACCACGCCCCGCCGCAAGCGCCAAGCCGCGTAGCGCAGAGGCCCCCATCCGGCGTGCGGCGCGCGAATCGGGCGGCAGTGGCCCGCGCGCGTCGGGACGCTCAAGACGGCGCCGGCGAAGGCGCGCATGGGCGTTGCGCCGGTGGCGGCGACGGCGTCGAAGCCCTCGGCGCCGACGCGCCGCTCTATCTCCCGCCGCGTCCCGCGCGCGGCCAATTCCTCGTGCTCGTAAAGCCAGAGATCGTCGACCAGCCCGGAGGCGGGCAGAATCTCCGAGGTCCCCGCGTAGCGATCGGCCACGAACACGATTTTGGCCCCGGGAAAGCCGCGGCGCAAGGCCCGCAGCGTCGGCAGGAAAAAGATCAGGTCCCCGATGGCGGCGTAGCCTAAGACCAGGACCTTCCCAGGCGCGGCCGCCCGCGCGCCCGGGCCGGGCGCGCGCATGGATCGGACCGCCAGGCCCGCGTAATGCGAGGCAAGCCCGGCCGCCAGGCCCCATCTCGACCTTGCAGAGCCCATCGGAGAAGTATACTAGAATCCAGAAATGAGCTGCCCCGCCTGCCCGGCCGACGAGCCGTCCCGCCTCATCGAGGAGCACGTCGATCGCATCTCCGGCAACCGCTACCGCATCTGCGCCTGCCCGCGCTGCGGCGCGGTCTTCTCGGAGCCGCGGCAAGCCGTGGGGCCCGACTGGTATGAGAAGGCGGCGCCGATCCGGGACCGGGAGACCCGGCCGGATCCCTCGCGCGATTGGCGCTTCCGCACCTTCCTGGACGAAGGCCTGCCGCCGGGGCGCCTCCTCGATGTCGGCTGCGGCGACGGCCGGTTCTTGACTTTGGCCCTGCGGCGGGGCTTCAGGTGCTCGGGATTCGACTACGAGCGGCGCATGATCGAGCTTGCGCGCGCCAAGGGCCTCGAGGACGTCGAGGCGGCCGAGTTCGCGCATTACTGCGCCAAGCGCGCCGACGGGGAGTTCGACTGCATCACGCTTTTCGACGTCCTCGAGCATACTCCCGAGCCGGCGTGGTTTTTAGGCCTGCTCACCCGGCTGCTCAAGGTGGGAGGGCATCTCGCGATCACGCTGCCCAACGCCGAGCGGCCGCTGCCCTGGGGGCGGGAGGAGCACGACTTTCCGCCGCACCATTTCACGCGCTGGAGCGCGGCGGCCTTGCGGGGGTTTCTCGAGCGCCACGGCTACGCCGTGGTCCGACAGGATGCGGGCCGCCTCAAGCTCAGCTATCTCGCGGACCACTTCTTCTTCTACGCCGTCATGCCGCGGCTGCTGGCGCCGGCCAAGGCGCTCTTGTTCGGACGCCAAGCGCAGGGAACGATCACCGAGCTTTACCGCGACCGACCCGCCGGCGGAGCCCTCTCCGACAAGCTGCGCCGCCAGAAGCTCGTCAACGCCCTCAAGGCGGCCTGCGGCCCGCTGACTTACGCCGTGGCGATCGCCTTGTATGTCCGCTACCGCCTCGCCAGTCCCCGCTGCGGCGATTGCCTCTATACACTGGCGCGCCGGACTCGCTAGAATCTCGTCGTGCTCGAGTACGCGCTGCTGACCTTCGGGTCCCTATTCGCCATCGTCGACCCCTTCGCGGCGATCCCCACGTTCCTGGCCATGACGGCGCGGGACACATCGGAGCAGCGCCGGCGCATGGCCCGCACGGCCTGCCTGGTCTGCTGGCTCGTGCTCACCGCCTTCGCCGCGCTCGGCCCGCTCATCTTCCGCATGCTGGGCATCACGCTCTCGGCGTTCCAGATAGCCGGGGGCCTGGTGCTTCTACTCTCCTCCCTGGACATGCTGCGCGCCAAGCGCTCGGCGCTGCGAGAAACCGAGGAAGAGATGGAAGAGGGCTTGAGCAAGGACGACATCGCCGTCACGCCGCTGGCGATCCCGATGCTCGCCGGCCCCGGCGCGATCACGACGGCGATCGTGCTCTCGGGGCACGCCCACGACTGGAAGCGCCGAGCGATCTTCTACAGCCTCCTCGCCGCGGTGTCCGCCCTGACCTACGCCACGCTGACGCTGGCCGGTTCCGGCGCCCGCAAGCTCAGTCCCACCGTTCTCAACATCATCACCCGCCTCATGGGACTGCTGCTTGCCGCCATCGGCGTCCAGTTCATCCTGACGGCTCTCCGGATTTCGTAACATTGCGTCGTGGCGCCGGCGCGCGTGCTGCTCTCCGAGACCCTCGACCGCGTGTGGACCTCCTGCCGTGGAGGCCTGGGCCGCCTGCTCGGCCAAGAGAGGCTCGGCCGCCTGCTCGACTCCCTCGGCCTGAGAGGGCTCAAGGCCCGGACCTTCCTCTTCGAGCGCTCTCTTCCGGACGGCAACGTGATCCTCTACCGCTCGCGCGACCAATGCGTCATCGAGGAGATCTACGCGCAGGGCGCCTACACGCGCGGCGGCCAGATCCGCCCGGGGGCCGTCGTCGTCGACGCCGGCGGCCACATCGGCACGTTCACGCTCCTGGCGGCCAGGCTCGTGGGCCCGACGGGACGGGTCGTGGTCTGCGAGCCGAGCCCGGAAAGCGCCGCGCTGCTGAGAAGCAACGTCGCGCGAAACGGCCTCAAGCAAGTGACGCTCCATGAATGCGCCCTGGCGGAGGCCGCCGGGCGAGCGCAGCTCTTCGTCGCCCAAAACGACGCGGACAATCCCGTCGCCGACACCCTGGCCCCCTCCGCGGGGCGCGCGCCGGTCGAGGTCGCCCTGCGCACCCTCGACGAGATCTTCGCCGAGGACGGACTGGATCGCATCGACCTTCTCAAGATCGACGTCGAGGGCGCCGAGCTGCGCGTGCTCGCCGGGGGGACGAAGGCGCTGGCGGCCACGCGCCGCGTGATCATGGAGGTCCACCCGGGCCGGCTCGACCCGCAGGCGGTCCTTGAGCGCCTCCAGTCCCTCGGCTTCCGGCCAAAGACCCTGAGCGATCGGCCGATGATCGTCGAGGCGGACAGGCCCTAGATCCTGGCCTTGAGCCAGTTGATGAGCCCGCCGGCGAGCAGGACCTCGACTTGCCGGAGGGAGAGCCCATGCCGGGCGCGGATCGTCCTGCCGCCCAGGCGGACGTCGAGTTCGTCGCCGCGCCGAAGCCGGCGGCGCAGGTCCTCCAAGCGCAGCCGCGCGCCCGCCGCGACGGCGCCGTAGTCCGCCGGGTCCGCGAAGACGAGCGGCAGCACGCCGAAGTTGACGAGGTTCTGGCGATGGATGCGGGCGAAGCTCTTGGCCAGGACCAGCTGGAGCCCGAGGAACCTCGGCGCGAGCGCCGCGTGCTCGCGGCTCGAGCCCTGCCCGTAGTTGCGCCCCCCGACGACGGCGTGCGGCCCGGCCTTCTTGGCTCGCGCGGGGTAGCCGGAATCGATCATGCCGAAGGCGAACTCGGCGATCTTGGGAATGTTGCTGCGGTAAGGCAGCGCGCGCCCTCCCGCGGGCAGGATCTCGTCGGTGGAAATGTCGTCTTTGACCTTGAGCAGCACCGGCAGCTCCAGGACGTCGTCGAGGGGCGGCAACTCCGGCATGGCGGCGATGTTCGACCCTTTCTCCAAGGGCACGCGCGCGGCCTCGTCCTGCGGCAGCGGCGCGAGAAGGTTGCGCGCGTCGATGATCGGGCTCTCCGGCTCGTCGACGTCCGGATAGGGCATCGGCAAGCTCCGGGGATCGGTGACGACGCCCGCAAGCGCCGACGCGGCCGCCGTCTGCGGACCGCAGAGGCAGACTTGGTCGTCGCGCTCCCCGGAGCGGCCCGGGAAATTCCTGGGCACGGTGCGCAGGCTGAGCTTGCCCTTGGCCGGGGCCTGCCCCATGCCGATGCAGCCGTTGCAGCCGATTTGATGAAGCCTCGCTCCCGAGCGCAGGAGCGACAAGACGCGGCCGTCGCGCACGAGGTTTTCCAAGATCTGGCGCGAGGCTGGATTGACGTCGAAAGACACTCGCTCATGAACGCGCTTGTCCCGGGTGATCTCGGCGACGACGGCGATGTCGGTGTAGCCGGGGCTGGCCGAGGAGCCCACGTAGACCTGATAGACGGGCCGGCCGGCGGCCTCGCGCACGGGGACGACGTTTCCGGGGCTCGAAGGCAGGGCGATGAGCGGCTCCAGGCGCGACAGGTCGATCTCCTCGGAGAGATCGTAGGACGCGCCGGGATCGGCCGATAGCGGCCTCCAGTCCCGTTCGCGGCCCTGAGAGGCCAGAAAGCGGCGCGTGCGCTCGTCGGAGGGAAAGACGCTCGCCGTCGCGCCCAGCTCGGCGCCCATGTTGGCGACGACATGCCGGTCCATGGCGCCGAGTTGAGCCACGCCGGGACCGAAATATTCGATGACCTTGCCCAAGCCCCCGTCGACGCCCCGGCGCCGCAGCAGCTCGAGGATGAGGTCCTTGGCCCCCACCCAATCGGGGAAGCGTCCCGTCAGGAGCACCCCGAGCACCTGCGGCGCCGGAAAGTAAAAGGGCTGGCCGGCGATGGCCATCGCCACCTCCAGGCCGCCCGCGCCGATGGCGAGCATGCCGATCGCGCCCGCCGCGCAGGTGTGGCTGTCGGAGCCGAGCAAGGTCTTGCCGGGGGCGCCGAAGCGCTCCTGATGGACGGGGTGGCTCACGCCGTTTCCCGGCGGCGAGAACCAGAGGCCGAAGCGCCGGCAGGCGCTGCGCAGGAAGATGTGGTCCTCCGGGTTCTTGAAGTCTTCTTGGAGGAGGTTATGGTCGACGTACTGCACGGACAGCTCGGTGCGCGCGCGCTCGAGGCCCATGGCCTCCAGTTCGAGCATCACGAGCGTGCCGGTGGCGTCCTGGGTCAGCGTCTGGTCGACGCGGATGGCGATCTCGGCTCCCGGCCGCAAGTCGCCTTCGACGAGATGGTCGCGGATGAGCTTCTGCGCGAGGTTGAGGGGCATGGCCTCATCCTAGCGCGTCGATATTGAGGCCGCGCGACGATCAGGCGACCGTCGTTTCGCCTGCCGGCACGCCGCCTTCCAGGCAGCTCTCGTGCCAGAGCTCGAGCATGAGGAGAGCCCATAGGCGGTAGCCGTGGTCGCGGCCGCCGCTCTGGTGCTCGTTCCAAATGCGGCGAAGCGCCTCCTCGCGGAAATAGCCGCGGCCCAGGGCCTTGCCCGAGAGGACGCGGTCCTCCCAAAAGCCCTTGAGCGGGCCGCGGAACCAGCTGCCCAGAGGGATGCCGAAGCCCATCTTCCCGCGTTTGTAGATCGTCTCGGGCAGCCGGTCGCGGAAAGCCTCCTTGAGCAGCCACTTCTGGCCCCTCAAGCCTTTGAGCTTCCAGCTCCCCGGAAGGTTGTAGACCAGCTCGATGAACTCATGGTCGAGCAGCGGCGAGCGGCCCTCGAGCGAGGTCGCCATCGTCGCGATGTCGACCTTGGTCATCAGGCATTCCGGAAGATACGACTTGAAGTCCACATAGAGCAGCCGGTTGACGAAATCCTCCTTCTCGCAGCGGGCGAAGAGTTGGGCGACGTAACGCTGCGCCGAGCCGGCCTGCGAGCCGAGGCGGGCCTGGAACTGCGGCGTGTAGAGGCCCGCCTTGTCCTCCTCGCGGAAGTAGGCGACCATGTTGAGGTGGCGGCGCGGCAGGTCGGCGAAGACGGCCGAGCGCAGGAAGCGCTTGAGCCGCCAAGTGAAGCCATAGGGAGCGTTATACTCCGGCAAAAGCTCGGCGCCGGCGCGAAGCGCCGCGCGCGCCGGCGCGGGCAGGGCGTCGAAGTAGCGCGCCAGATTCATGGCCATGTAGCGGATGTAGCCGGCGAAATTCTCGTCGCCGCCGTCGCCGTTGAGCGCCACCGTGACATAGCGCCGCGTCTCGCGCGAGACGTAGTACGATGGAAGAGCGGACGGGTCGGCATAGGGCTCGCCGTAATGCCAGGCGAGCTTGGGCAAGATCTCGGCCATCTCGGGCTTGACGACGAACTCGGTGTGCTCGCAGCCGTAGCGCGCGGCCACCTCCTTGGCGAAGCGCAGCTCCGAGAAACGTTCCTCCTCGAAGCCGATCGAGAACGTTTTGACCGGCCGCGAGGACTGCTCGGCCATGAGCGCGACGACGACGGAGGAGTCGATGCCCCCGGACAGGAAGGCCCCGAGCGGCACGTCGGCGAGCATGCGCAGGCGCACGGCCTCCTTGAGCTTGTCCACGACCAGACGCTGCGCCTGCCGCGGGTCGCGCGTGGCCGGCGAGCCTCCCAGCGGCAGATCCCAGTAGCGCCGGATGAGCGCCTTGCCGTTCTCGTAGAGCAGCCAGCAGCCCGGAGGCAGCTTGCGGACGTCCTTGTAGATCGTCCCGGGCGACGGGATGTACTGCAGCGACAGGAACTGGTCGACGGCTTCCTCGCGGACCTCTCGCGACAGCCCGGGCCAGACGAAGAGGCAGCGGAGCTCCGAGCCGAAGGCGAAATACCCGGGCTCGTCGGCGTAGACGAGAGGCTTCTTGCCCACGCGGTCGCGCGCCAAAAAGAGGCTCTTTTTGTCGCGGTCCCAGATGGCGAAGGCGAACATGCCGCGCAGCTTCAAGACGCAGTCCGGGCCCAGCTCCTGGTAGAGCGCCAGGATGGCCTCGGTGTCGGTCTTGGTGGCGAAGCGGTGGCCGCGCTCCTCGAGCTCCTTTCTCAGCTCGAGGAAGTTGTAGATCTCTCCGTTGAAGACGATCGTATAGCGGCCGCCGGCGTAGGAGATCGGCTGGTGCCCGGTGTTGAGGTCGATGATGGCCAGACGCCGCATCGCCAAGCCCACGGGGCCGTCGACGAAGAAGCCCTCGTCGTCGGGTCCCCGGTGCCGGATGAGGTCGTTGGCCTTCTTGAGAAGATCCGGGTCGGCGCTCTTGCCGCCGCGCATGACCACGCCGCAGATGCCGCACATGCTAGGCCGCCCTCCTCAAGACCAGCCGCCGGAAGATGTCCTTGTCGCCCGCGTCCATGACGAACCAGCAAAGACCCGCGTACAGGGCGCCGCCCGCCGAGCAAAGTCCGAGGAGCCGGGGCCAAGTCGACGCTTCGGCGTGGAAGGGAAACACGAGCGCGAGCAGGACGCCGGCGCAAGCCAAGGGCCGCAGCAGCCCCTCGTCGAGATAGCGCGAAAGCGGGAGCTTGAGCAGGCCGCGATTGGTCGCCGTCACATAGACGCAGGCCGGGATGAGCTGAGCCAACAGCGAGCCCAGAGCCACGCCCAGCAGGCCCAGCCGGCCGATCAGAAGAGACCAGGCGACCAAGCTGATGATCGCCTGAGCCCAGGAGACGGCGGCTTGGTGCAGCGGCTGGCCTCGGCCGGCGACGGCGGCGTTGGGGATGTAATTGAAGAGCAGAGCGGCCTGGGCGGCCACGAGCAGACGCGCCGGCCAGGCCGCGCTGAGGCTGAAGTCGCCGCCGACCCACAGGCTCAAGAACTGGGGCATCACGCAGAAAAGCAGCACGAGCACGGGCAGGATCATGAAAAGCAGCGATCGCGTGCCGCGCAGGTAGACCCGCCGGACGGTCTCGTCGTCGCCCGCGCCGATCTCCACGAACATCGGGAGCATGACGGAATTGATGACGGCCGGGAAAAACTGCAGGCGCTGAAGAAGATTGGCTGGAACGGCGTAATAGGTCAGCGCCGAGAGGCTTTGCGCGCGGGCGATAAAGAGGCGGTCGAACTGAAAGGTCACGATCCCGGCGAAGGCGCCGTTCCAAACGCTCAATCCGTAGGTCAGGAAGCGGGAGAACTTCAGCTCGGCGCCGTCGCCGCGCCATTTCGCCAGCAGCTGCCGCCTCGTGACGAAGACCGCGAAGATCAGCGCGCAAGCGCTCCAAAGCACGTACCAGCGCGCCACGCCGTCGATGCCGAAGCCCTTCACGGCCAGGACCGTCGAGCCGACGATCATCACGCCGCTTTGCAGCAGCGTCGCGGCGTTCTGCCAGTCGAAGCGCTGGAGCCCCTGAAGAATGGCGGCCGCGCCCTGGTTGAGCGCGACGAAGACCGCGCCCGCCGCGGCGCAGCGCAAGACGAAGACGGCCGGGCCGAGCATGGGCGGCGGCACGTGGAAGAGATGCTGGGCGCAAGGACGGGCGAACGCGGCGAGGACGGCCGCCCCGGCCAGCGCGCCGAAAAAATGCAGGCCGCCGCAATAGCGCACCGCCAGACGCATCGCGCGGCCGCCCGAGGCCGCGGCCTCGGCCACGAATTTGACGGTGGCCGAGCCTGCGCCCAGGCAGCCCAGGATCACGTAGCCGACCGACGCCTGGAACAGGACGTAGAGTCCGTAGGTCTGGACGCCCAGGGCGCGGATGAGGACGGGCGTCAGGAAAAACGAGAGAGCCATCAGGCCCGCCTGCGCGGCCACGCTCGCTCCCACGTTGCGCACGAAGCGCTCGGAACGGGACTCTTGCGCGCGCGCGACGAGAGCCGTCATCGCGGCGCCGCCTTCTTGACGAGGGCGAAGCCCTGGCAGGTCAGGTTGAACGGCGCTCGCCAGCCCAGACGCTTCTTGACCTTCTTGGCCCACGGACGCAGCCGGCGCCTCCACCATGGCCCGGGATCGTACCAGATCGGATAGGGTCCCGCGTTGGAATGCAGCACGTCCGCGGGATGGACGGTCCGCTCGGGGTGCAGGTAATCGAAGCGTTCCTGGAGAAGCTCCAGCAGCCGGGCGTGGTCGCCGACGTTCAACGGCGACGACCCGCCGCAGTCCAGGTCCACCGTGAGGATAAAGAGCCCGCCGGGCTTGAGCACGCGGGCGATTTCGGCGACGACCTCCTCGAAGCCCGGGATGTGCTCGAGCACGCTGATGCAGGAGACGGCGTCGGCGCAGCCGCTGTCCGCGGCGAGTTTGCGCCCGTCGCACCTCCTGAACTCGACCCTCCCGGGAGGGCGCGAAAACAGCGGGATCGCGCGGCCCATGTCCCGCTCGCAGACCGGGTCGGGGTCCGTCGCGACGACCCGCCAGCCTTCGGCCGCGAGGGCAAACGGAAAAAACGTCACCGCGCTGCCGACGTCGATGAGCAAAGGCGCGGGCGCGCCCGGTCCCGCAAGCGCCTCGCGGCGCTTGCTGAGGTGATGGAACGCGTAAGGGTATTCCCAGCACCGGCTCCAATTGAACAGGGGCCGCGGGTACCATTGGTAGCCGGGGCTGCGAAATTCGGCCTGCCTGGCCTCGAAGCGTTCCTGGTCGGCGGCGAGGCGCGAAAAAAGCTCCTTCCACTCCGGAGTCTCGAGGTCGGACAGCGCGGGCAGGCCGCTGCGGTCGAAGACCTTCATGACCGGCGCCCCGCGATCTCCCGATAGATCTCCAAGGTCTCGCGGGCCGTCCGCTCCCAGGTGAATTGCGCGGCGCGCTCGAGAGCCGCCGCCGCCAGGCGCTGGATCTTCGCTCCTCCCTCCCATACGGAGCGCATGGCGGACAATATATCGTCGGGGCTCTTGGGGTCGATCAGGAGGCCGGCGTCTGCGATATTCTCGGACAGGGAAGTGATGACGGGCTTGCCGCAAGCCATGGCCTCGTAGGGAGGAAGCTCGACTCCCGGCAAGAGAGAGGGGTGGATGAGCGCCTGGGCCAGATTATAGAGCTGCGCCAAGCGGTCGTGCGCGACGTAGCCGGGCCATATGAAGCAGCCGGACACGCCGCGCTCCTCGGCCAGGCGCTGGAGCCCCCGGGCGTAGTCGTCCACCGGGCCGACGGCGACGATCGCGGGGCGCTCTCCCTTCCAAAGCGCCAGCGCCTCGACGACGGCGGAGAAGCTCGCGACGACGTCGAAGGGCCCTACCATCAAAAAGAAGCGCTCCGGCAGGCCGTAGCGCTTGCGCGCCGGCTCCAGCGACGCCTCGGCCAGGGGCTTGAACAGCTCGTGGTCGACTCCCAGCCGCGTGATCCTGATGCGCTCGGCCGGGACGTTCATGCGGCGCATCAGATCGTCTCTGGTGGCCTCGCAAAACGTGATGATCCGCTTGGCCCGGCGGATGCCCGGCTCGAGCTTCTCGCGCCAAATCGTCCAGCCTTCCGGCCGCACCCATTCGGGCTTGATCACGGGGACGATGTCCGGCATCGTCAAGGCCATGCGCTCCCCGCCGCGAGGAAGGCCGCGGATGGCGTGGAAGACGTCGACTCGCGCCAAGCGCAGATAGGTCTCGACGACCGGCAGGCCCCAGCGCCATTCCACGCGGTCCATCACCGACTGAGGCCACCGCTTCAAGCGGTAGGAAACGCGCCCCCCCGGCGGCAGCCGATATTGCTCGCGCAGCCGATCCTGCGCCCTGAAAGAGAATCCGAAGAGCAGGAAATCGTCGGTGGGCGCCAGGCGCGCGAACTGGCTCATCAAGTGGTTGGCCAAATGGACGCCGCCGCGGACCACGTTGGCGGCGTCGATCTCGTAGGCTACGCGCACCGGAAATCCCGCGGGCGCGGCCCGAGGCCGGCCCAGTGAGCGACGGCCTCGACGATGCGGCGCGCCGCCTGCCCGTCGCCGAAGGGATTGGGCCGCGGCCGCCCCCGCCTCGGCAAACGCTCGAGAGCGGCCAAAAGACGCTCTCCGCTGGCGCCCACCAGCCGCGTCATTCCCGCGCGCAGCGCCTCGCCCCGCTCGGTCTTGTCGCGCATGACGAGGACGGGCTTTCCGAGCGTGGGCGCCTCTTCCTGGATGCCCCCGGAGTCGGTGACGATGAGCTCGCTGCGGGAAAGCAGCCGGACGAAATCGAGATAACCCATAGGCTCCACGAGCCGAACCCGCGGATGGCGCAAGAGCCGCTTGGCGGCCGCTCGCACGAGAGGATTGGGATGCACCGGGTAGACCCACGTCAGCTCAGGCCGGCGGCGGGCGGCTTCGTTGATGCTTCTCAAGATGCCCTCGAGAGGCCGTCCGAAGCTCTCCCGGCGGTGCAGGGTGACCACGGCTAATGGACCCTCCAGGCCGCCGAGGCAAGCGGGCCAGGGGCCCTTGCGATCGAGAGCCCATCTCAGCGCGTCCACCGCCGTGTTGCCCGTCACGTAGATCGAGCCGGGAGAGATGCCCTCCCGCAGCAGATTGCGCCGCGCCTGCGCCGTGGGAGCGAAGTGAAGGTCGGCCACATGGTCGACCAGCACGCGGTTGGCTTCCTCGGGAAACGGCGCCTTTCTATCGAAGGAGCGCAAGCCCGCCTCGACGTGGCCGACGGCCACGCGGCGGTGGAAGGCCGCCAGAGCCGTCGCCAGGACGGAGGTCGTGTCTCCCTGCGCGAGCGCGAGGTCGAAGCGGCCTCGTTCCAGGACCTTGTCCAGAGCGCAAGCCGCGCGAGAAAGGACTCCGGTCAAGCTCTGTCCGGGCCGCATGACGTCGAAATCGTGGTCCGCCGTCAGCCCGAAGTCCGACATCATGGCGTCCGCAAGCTCCCGGTGCTGCGCCGTCGCGCACAAGATCGTCTCGAAGCGCCGGTCCGCCCGCAAGGCCCGGACGACCGGGGCCATCTTGATGACCTCCGGCCGCGTCCCGACGACCGCCATGATCCGCAGCCTCCCGCGCCTCTTTGGTCTCATGGCCTTGACGGGATTATCCCCCTTTTGCTCCGCTCGCTTCAACATCGCGGCAAAGCGCTTCGGTAGAGCTCCTCGTAGCGCCGCGCGACGCCGTCCATCCCATAGCGCTCGAGCGCGAGCGTCCGGCCCGCCCCGCCCAGGCGCGCGCGCAGCGCGGGGTCCCCCGCCAGACGTCCGGCGGCCGCCTCGAGCCCCGCGTCGTCCTCGGCCTCGAACAAAAGACCGGTCTTGCCGTCCTCGACCGCCTCGGGCGTGCCGCCGACGCGGCTGGCCAGCACGGGCAAGCCGGCGGCCATGGCCTCGAGCAGGGCGTTGGAGAGACCCTCCGAGATCGATGGCAGCACGAAGACGTCGGCGGCGCCGTAGGCCAGCTCGACGTCGTCGCGGGCGGCCTGCACCAGGACGCGCGATTCGACTCCCGCTTGCCGGGCCGCCGCGCGGATCGCCTCCGCCTCGGGGCCGTCGCCCACGAACGCCGCGAAGGCCGCAGGCCGCTCTTCGCGGACGCAGCGCGCCCAGACGGAGACAAACCGCGGCAGGCGCTTTTCCGGCGAGAGCCGTCCCGTGTAGAGGAAAGCCACCCCCTCCGGCCAGCCCAGGGCGCGGCGGGCGGCCGCGCGCTGCGCGGCGCCGAAAGGCCGGTAGCGCGCCGTATCCACGCCGTTGGGCAGGACCCGGGCCGAGACGTCCAAATACTGCCGCGCCTCTTCGGCGAGATCGGCGGCCACCGCCACGAAGCGCGGCGACAGCGCCCTGAGGGCGGCGAGCTTGAGCCGGCCCGCCGCCGTCGCGCGGGAGGCGGCCAACTCGCCGATGCCCCGGCCCCCGCCGAGCTTGACGATGACCGGCTTTCGCAGCAGACGCCCGGCCGCGGCGGCCGCGAGCGCGGGCGAGCCGGCCAAATGGACGTGGATCGCGTCGCAGGACGACGCGCCCAGCAGCAAGCGGCAAAAAAGCGACCACAGGAAGGCCGCCGAGCCGAGCGGCCCGCCCCCGGCGCACCAGAGTCTCTCGACCGGGACGCCCCGCACCTGCTCGCGCTTGGGCAGGCCGTGCAGCCGGCGCGTGAGGACGCTGACGTCCAGGCCCCGCGCCCGCAGGGCGACGGAGAGCTCCAGCGCCTGCTTCTCGGCGCCGCCGACGTAGGGATGGAAGCTGGCGCTGACCATCACCACCCTCGGAGGATTCACGCGCGCCTTCGCCCGAGGACGCCCGGCTTGGGCACCAGCCCGTGAGGCAGTATCTTGAGCACGTCGAAGCCCGCCTCGCGAAACCAGCCGGCCAGCTCCTCCTTGGTATGGTGGGATTGGAACGGGGGCGAGATCCAGTCGAAGTTCTCTATGACGCGCACCTTGAAGTCGGGATGGACCGAGAACGTGAGGTATTTCAACAACGGCGCGGCGCCGGCGGCCGCCAGGGGCCAGCACAGGGCGTAGGTCAGCGGCAGAGGCAGGCGCGTGGTGAAGAATCTGAGGGCGTCGCTCAACGCCTGCCTCGTCCCTACGACCAGCCAGGCCAGCCTCCGGTGCCTGGCCACCCAGCCGCGGCCCTCGCGCAAGGGGTTGTCGGCGAAGTCTTGGAAGCGGCCGGCCTTGCCGTAGAGCCAGACGGAAAGATAGCCTCCGGGCCTCACGAGCTTGGCGACGGCTAAAAAAGCCGCCTTGGCGTCGGAGGTGTGATGGAGCACGCCGTGGCTGTAGACAATGTCGAAGGCGCGCTCCTTGAGCGGGGGCCGCAGCAAGTCGCCCTTGAGCACGTGGAGCTTGGGCCGCTCGGCGGCCTTTTGGGCCAGCGGCCGAAGGCTCTCGGACAAGTCCATGGCCACCACCTCGGCGCCCAGGCGCAGGGCGACGAGCGCGTAGCGTCCCATCCCGCAGCCGGCGTCGAGCACGACCTTGCCCTGAAACTCCTCGCGGGGCAGCTGCGCCTCTTCCAGAAAGATCTTCTCGTCCTCGGGAAGGGAGCCGGGGTAGCGCTGCCACTCCCAGGCGAAGCTGTCGCGGGTCTTGGCCGTGCGGCGGTCCGCCGGCGCGGCCGTCAGATCCGGAACGCCTTGCGAAAAGGGATAGAGCCGCCCGCACTGGGTGCACGACAGGCGGCCCGCCTGGATCTCCGTCGACTCCAGGACGGGGAACTGCTCGAGGGTGTCGAACTTCATCGGCGCCGAGCAGCACGGCGACGAGAGGAATACGAGAAGGCCTCGCTTCACGCGGGCGTTCCCGCCTTCTTGTCCATCTTCTGCACCGCGGAGCTCAGCTCGCCCAGCGACAGGCCGACGAAATACAGGAAGGTGAGGCCGAGGAGCGTGACCAGGGCGTAGCCGATGAGGTGGGTGAAGACGGCGAAGGCCAGGGCCTGCGGCGCGGAGACGCCGAAGTCCATGGCGATCTTCTTGACCATGGCCTCGAAGGTCCCGAAGGCGCCGGGCGCCGCGGGAAGGGCCACCCCGGCGCCCGCCCAAGACAGCACCAGGATGGAGCGGCCGTAGTCGAGGCCCGGGACCAGGCCCAGCGCCCGCGCTCCGGCCCAGTACTGCAGCGCGTCCACGCCCCACAACGACAGGCTCAGCGCGACGGCCGACAGCGCCGCGCCCGGGCGGCGCAGGACGCCCGCCCCGGCTGCGAGCTGCAGCATCAGATCGTGAATCCTGGGCCAGCGCGCCAGTCTCCGCTCGAGGGCCCCGCCGGGCGACAGGGGCCCCTCGGCGATGATCAAGATCACGAAGCCGGCCACGAGCCCGGCCACTCCCAGCTCCGCCAGGCGCCGCAAGGAAGCGGGCACGAGCTCCGGCGACCCGGCCGCGGCAAAGATGAACAGCGACAGCATGGCGCCGACGTCGAGCGCCCTTTCCACGGCCACGCTCGCCAGCGCCGTGGCCATCGGTATCTCCAGCTCCCGCGACGCGAGAAAAGCGCGGGCGATCTCTCCCAGGCGCATGAAGAGCACGTTGTTGATGGAAAGCCCGATCGCTTCCAGGCGGTAGAGCAGCCAGGTCGAGCTGCGCGGCCTGGCCGAGGAAAGCAGGATGCGCCAGCGCAGGCCGCGGATGAGCAAGTCCAACAAGACGATGCCGGCGATTGCGGGCAGCCAGCGCCAGCGGGCCTGCGAGAGCGCCAGCCACAGCTGCCCGACGTCGACGTTGCGCACGGCCAAGGCGAGGAAGAGCGCCGTCACCGCAAGGGCCAGGATCACCGACAGATGACGCCTCGTCATGCCAAAGCCTCCTTCGTCACGATCCTGAGCCAAAGCCCCCAGGACAACGCCGCGGCCAACGCGAGCCAAGTCCAGCCCGTCGGGACGTAGCGGGCGTCGAGCTCGAAAGCGCGGCCGGCCGCGGCGGCGGGGACCGCCACCGACTGCAGCAGGCCGTCCCAGGCCGAGATCGGCGCGCGGCGTCCGTCGAGCCAGGCGCGCCAGCCCGGATAGACGGGCTGGGAGAGCACCAGCCGCGCGGCGCCGCGCGGCAGGACGCCGCGCGCGCGCCAAATCTCAGGCCGGGGCAGCGAGAGGTCCAGCGACGGCAGCTGCGCGGGCCGGCTTTCCCGCGCCGCGTAGATCAGCGGCAGCGAGCGCCTGGCCGAGACGAGAGCGCCCGACGCGGAGATGAAATACGCCACGCCGAGCTCCCGCATCTGCGGCGTGTTGGGGTCGATCAAATAGGTGCGGCTGGCGTCGGCGGCCGGGCGGCCCTCGCTGCGCGCCGCGAATTGCGCGTAGCCGTCGAGATAAAAGGCATCGTAGCCGTTGACGTTGCGGGCGCGGTAGAGCATCGCCTTATCGGCGCTGGCCAGGGCGGGGTCGGTCATCACGCGCAAGGGCGCGCCGCCGGCGAGGACGGCGAGCGGCCGGTTGAACGCGAGGTAGCGGCCGGCGTCGTCGGGCTTGGCGAAGCGGGCGTCCCAGACGACGAGGTCGAGCAAGCCCAAGATGAGCACGGCCGCGCGCAGTCCGCGTCGCCGAAACGGGCCGCCGGCCGAGCGCGCCCCGGCGCCGGCGGCCGACAAAAGGCCGAGCAGGCAGAAAAAGAGAGCGCGCGAGGGCGTGCGCAGCCAGGACAAGGGAGAATGGGCCAGAAGCCACCGGTACGCCGGGTTGTGCGCTCCGGCGGCGATGAAAAGGCCGGCCGCGATGAGAGACAGGCGCCGGACGCGAGGCCGGCGCCGCAGCCCCCAGGCGGCCAGCCCCAGGCCGACGACGCCCAGGAAAAGCCCGGAGCCCTCGAAAAAGACCGACGGGGCGCCCAGGTAGGTGCGCCGGAGCGGATCGCCCCAGGCTCCGGGCGAGATCCACGTCGCCAAAGCGGGCCAGTCTATGGAATAGCCGAGAGAAAATGCCGCGGGCCAATGGCTCCGAACCGAATGAGCCAGGAACTCGCGCGTCGGAAGCCATTGCATGGCGGCGAGAGCCGCCGCGGCCGCTCCTTCGCGGACGAGACGGCCGAGCGCGGAAACCTCGCCGCGCAGCAGCGCCCACAGAGCCATCGCCGCGGCGTTGAAGACCAAAAATTGCGGATGGCCCGAAAGGAACGCCAAGGCGAACGCCGCGGCCAGCCACCACCGGCGGGCGCCGAGCCACGCCAGCCAGCACCAAGGCGTCCAGGCCAGCGCGGCCAGCAGAGTCGGAATGCCCTCGGTGATGCGATAGACGACGAAGGGGCACAGCGCGAAGATCGCGCCGATGAGGAACGCCTCCCCGGAGCGCAGGCCCTCACGCCGTCCGACCAGCGTCCAGCCCAGCCACGCGCAGAGCCAATGAAGATACATGTCCCAGGTCAGCGCGGCCGACAAGGGAAAGACGTAGCCCAGGATCGCCGGCGGATAGAACAAAACGGCCTGAGGATTGGCCGCCAGCGGCAGGCCCGAGAAGATGTAGGCGTTCCAAAAAGGCAGGCGGCCGGCCTGGAGGGCCGAGGCCGCGGCGTGCCGCAGCGGGTAGTGATAAGCGTAGAGGTCGCCGAAGTTCATCAGGCAGGCCGACGACGACCAAAGAGCCCGCCGGCAGAAGGCCGCCAGGATGGCGGCGGCCGCCCCAAAAAAAGCGAGGTCTCTGCGGCCGACGTCGCTCACAGCCCCAGCCTCAGCCGCAGCACCCAAAGGGCGCCGGCGGCCAGCCGCGCGGCGTCCAGCTTGGAGCGCCCTTGGCGGCGGTCCACGAAGTCGATCGGGACCTCGACGACGCGCAGCCCGCGCCTCGCCGCGCGAAACAGCGTCTCGTGCAGGATGGCGGGCCCCCGCGAGCGCAGCGTGGCCGGCTCGAGAGCCAGGAGCGCCTCGCGGCGGAAGCACCGGAAGCCCGAGTTGACGTCTCGCAGGCGCAGGCCGAGCGCGGCGCGCGCGTAAGCGGTGGCCGCGCGCGTCAGCATCCTGCGCGGCGCAGGCCGATCGTCGCTGCCGCCGGAAATCAGCCGCGATCCCAGAGCGATGTCGCAGCCGCCGGAGGCCGCCGCATCGATCAAGCGGATCGCCTGCTCGGGCTCGTGCGAAAGATCGGCGTCCATCTCCAGGATCAGGTCGGCGCCGCGCTCGAGCGCGAACAGGAAGCCGTCCTTGCCGGCCAAACCGCGGCCGGCGGGGCCGCGGCGGCTGAGGACGTACAGCCCGGGAAACCTGGGCCGCAGCCCGGCGGCCAAGGCCGCGGTGCCGTCGGGACTGGCGTCGTCGACGACGACGGCCTCGAATCCGTCGAGGGGCAGGGCGAAGAGCCGCTCCAGGAGCCCCACGACGTTGGCCGCCTCGTTGTAGGTCGGCAGCACGGCCATCGTCCTCACGAGAGCCCCTTCCTGACGGCCGCGACGACGCGCGCCGCCGGGATGCGGTCGAGGCAATGCACGGCTTGCCGGCAGCGCGGCGCGTAGAAGCAGCCGCAGCCGCCCGGCGCCTGGAGCTTGCGGCCCCGGCCGTAGACGTCCAACTCCGCCGCGGAGGTCGGTCCGATCAGCGCCACCGTCCAAAGCCCCAAGGCCGTCGCCAAGTGCAGCGCCAGGGAATCGGTGACCACGACGGCGGCGCACAACTCGAGCAGTCCCGCGAAGGCCCGCAGGTCCACGGTGTCCGGCCTGATGACGGTTCCCGCGGGCAGGGCCCGGGCGATGCGGCGATTGCGTTCGGCCTCCTCTTTTCCGCCGAGGAGGAGAATAGGCCGATCCAGCGGCCCCAAGGCGCGAATCAGCGCGACGCAGGCCTGCTCCGAAAGCTGCTTCGAGGGCCAGCGCGCCCCCGCGCCGGGATTGATGCCGATGGCTCGACGGGACTTCAAGCCGTGCCGCCGCGCCAAGGCCCGGGCCTCGCGCCGGTCGGAGTCCGTCAAGGCCAGGCTGGGGCGCAAGGCGTCTCGGCCGCGCGGGGCCGGCAGCCCCAGGGCCTTGAGCCAAAGCCGGGCGTAGCTGAGGCGATTGGCTCCCTTGAGGCGGTTCGCCGCCTCAAGGCCCCCCGCCTTGCGGCGCAGCAGGCTCATGTCGTAGTAAGCCGCGCTCGAATCCGTATAAGCCAGGCCGCCGTCCTGGGGATAGACGCCGATAAGAGTCTTGCGGCAGCAACGCTCTGCCAGCGCGGCCGACTCCAGGTCCTCTTCCAGGCTCAAGACGACGTCGAAATCCCGCCCCAGGCCGCGGGCCTGCGCCGAGCCCGCCGCGACCAACTCGATGCCCGGATGGCCCTCGAGAAGGGGCCTGGCGCGCGCCGAAGTGACCCAGGTGACGGGGCCCGCGAAAGCCTTGCGCAGCGGCTCCAGAAGCGACGTCGTGCGCACGACGTCGCCCAGCGCCCCGCACTTGACGATCAGCAGGCTTTGGCTTTTCATGAAGCGGCGGCGCGGCGCAGCCCCCAAGCGGCGGCGGCCGCCCAGGACAGCGCGGAGAGCCACAGGCCCAGGCGCCAACTCATGGGATGATACAGAAAATGGAGAGTCCAGGGCCCGGCCGGCACGGGCACCTTCTGGAAGGCCCCAAGAGCCTGAACGGCGGGCACGAGACCGCTGCCCAGCGGCGTCTCGAGGTAGGCCGTCCAGCCCGGGTAAAGAGGCTCCGAGACGAAGGCCCAGCCCGCCGGCTCTCCGGCGCTCGCCCTGATCTCGAAGCGATCCTCGCGACGATCGGGCGGGCTGTCCAAGGCGCGAGCCTCGGCAGGCAGAGCCCCGGTGCGGTCCGCGGGCAGCGCCGCCCCGGCGGCGGAGCCCAGCCAATAGGCGCGCGCGGATGGCCTCTTGACTCGGGAGATAAACCACAGGGCCCGTCCATCGGCGGCGAGCAGGGCTGAAGGCGGCTGCGGCGCGGGCGTGAGGAGGAGGCGGACGTCGCCGGCTCCCATCCCCGGCGCGGCCTGGGCCGCGCCGGGCGCGCTATAGAGCGCGTCCATATAGCGATAGGAGTTCTCGGGCACGAGCGGCTCTCCGAAGTTGGCCGCGGAACGCAGGCGGAAGGGCGCGTTGGTCAGGCCATAGAGTCTTCCTCTCCAGTCGGCCAGACCGGCTCCGGCGTGCGTCTCGAGGGCGCGCGGGCTCAAGAGATAGCGGTCCGCCTGCAAGCCGGACTGGAGCCGCTCGACGAGCGGTCCCTTCCACGTGAAGATGGAGCGCGGAGCGGCCGGAAGCGCTCCGAAGCCGTAGAGGGACAGCTCTGCGGCGAGGGCCGCCAGCCAGAGCGCGGACCAGCCGCGCCGCGCCCCCGCGATGCCGGCCGCGGCCAGGACGATCAGCGCCGGCCAGGCCAGGTAGGTGACGTTGCCCGGATAGCGGATGAAATGGAGCGGGGGCAGGACCCTCCAAGCCCAGCGCGACGCTCGAGTCGAGGCGCCGAGCGAGAGCCACACCAACACCGCCGCCCACAAGCCCAGCAGCCGGGCGCGGCCCTTGGCCCTCCAAAGCCCGGCGGCCGCGGCAAGCGCGCCCGCAAAGCCGAGAAAATCGCACTTCCACCATTCGACGGCGGGATTGAAGCGGCTCCAGGGCACCAAAACGGGGCTTATCCACTGGACCAGGTCTGGCGGCGAGAAGCCGAAGGCGAGGGCCTCGGCCAGCTGCACGCCGCCGGCGCGGTGCGAGTGAAACACCAGCTCGACGGCCGGCAGCAGCAGCGCCGCCGACAGAAACGCGCACAGCAGCATCGCCAGCGTCCAATCCCGCAGCGATTCCAGGGGCTCTTGCCCCAGCATCGCGGGCAGCGCCGCCGCGCACAGGGCCATGCCCAGCCAAAACGGCGGGTAGCCCGCGAAGAAGGCGAGCGCGAGGGTGACGGCCAGCCAGCCCGGCCTCCTGGCCAACAGCAGCGCTGCGGGCAACAACGCCAGCACCGCCATGTGATTGAGGAAAGACCGGTTCTCCAGAAACAGCCCGCCCAAGGCGTAAACGATCCCGCCCGCCAACGCCGCGCTCTGCGGCGCCCGCAGGGAGCGCAGCCACAGCACGGCGAGCATCCCGGCCAGCCACAGATGAAAGACCTCGAAGACCGACAAGCCCGTCGCGAAGCCGAAAAGGAAGAAGGGGGCTGTCCCGGGATACATGAGCGAATCCTGCATCGTCGCTCCCAGCGGCATGCCGAGATAGACGTAGGGGTTCCAGACGGGCAGGCGTCCTCCCATCAAAATCTGGGCGTCGAGAGCCCGCCATGGGTGGTGAATGTAGGACAGGTCTCCCCAAAAAAGAGTCAGGCCGCGGGCCCAGAGCGGCGCGAAGGGAAGCGCGCATAAAAGCGCCAGCACGGCCGCCGCCGTGAACGCCTCTCGCGGCCTCACCGGGCCGGCTCCGCGGCCGC
The DNA here is from genome assembly GCA_027452025.1 of Elusimicrobiota bacterium. Lineage (GTDB taxonomy): Bacteria > Elusimicrobiota > Elusimicrobia > UBA1565 > UBA9628 > DAIDHI01. The sequence continues at coordinate 57,213 of DAIDHI010000035.1, forward strand.
GGAAGGCGGGGCGTAGCGCGCCGCGCGCTCGCCGGCCGCGCGCGCCTTATCCGGCTCGCCGAGCTGCGTATAGAGCCTCTCGAGGGCCGCCCACGTCGACGGGCGGTAGGGATTGAGGGCGACGGAGCGCTCGAGGTGGGCCGCCGCTTCATGCGCCAACGCCCCGGCCTCTTCGGGCGACGCCGCCTGCGGCAGGGACTTGAGGTCCATCTCCGCGGCCAGCCGTTCGGCTTGCGCGTCGTCATGCGCGCGAATCGAGCGAGCGAGAAGCTCCTGGATTTGCGCGGGCGGCGCTCCGCGGGCCGCGCGCTCAACGGCCTGGGCTTCCAGCCGGTCCGCCGCCCAAGCCCGCCACGACCATGCGCAGGCGACCGCGGCCGCCGCCAGCACGGCGGCGGCCGCCGGCAGCTTGCGGCGCGCGGGGATATTGACGCCGTTGGACACCTGGGGCGCCGAGGAGCCGGCGAGATAGCAAAAGAGCCAGAAGTTGGCCGGAATGGACAGCGGATAATCCCAAAGGCTCTGCACGAGCACGGCCAGCGCGCCGAAACGCTTGTGCGAGCCGCCGCGGCGCAGGAAATGAGCCAATCCCGCCGACCAGACCAGCGCGTAAGGGATGCCGCATTCGGCCGCAAGCTCCAGGAAATGCTCGTGAGCGTACAGGCTGGACAAGTCGGACCCTGGATTTTGATAAACCGGCATGACGAAGGCGTAGCTGCCGGGGCCGAAGCCAAACCAAGGCCGCGCGCAAGCCATCCTCGCCGCCGCCACCCACCATTGCCAGCGGTGGAAAACGTCGGGAGACTTGAGCTTGGCGTAGATCGCCACGAGACAAAAAAACCCTATCAGCGCGCCGCCCCAATAGCCCGCCGCCCCGGTCTGGCGCCGGGTGAGCATCAGGGCCGCCGCCAGGCCCAGCCAAGCGCCGACGCTGTGCGACCACGCCAGGCAAACCAGCAATCCGGCCGACAGAAACCAGTCCCGCTTCTGCCAAGCCAAGGGCAACAGCATCAGGCAGGTCCCCGCGAACACGTTGGTGTTGAGGAAAGCGCTGAACGGGCGGCCGATGTGCTCTCGGGAATGCTGATAGAAGGCGAGGATCACGAGCACCCAGGCGCAGGCGCGCAGGGCCTCGTCGATGCGGGAGCGCTCGTCTTTGGAGACGGCGCTCAGCGCGGGGAAAATCGCCAGGCCCAAGATCAGCCACCGCCACGAGCCCACGGAGAACGCCGCGACCGGGCTTTGCGCGGCCGCGAGACCGGCCAGCAGGGCCAGTCCCGCGGCCCAGGCCGCGGTGCGGGCGTGCGGCAGCGGGACGTAGCCGAGGGCGATCCGCGCCGCCAGCCAGAGTCCGAGGCCGCCGACGGCGGCTAAAAAAAGGAAGGACTGCGCCCACAGGTCCCATCCTCCCCGCAGCAGAGGCCCGGCGGCGACGAGCAGGCCGATCAGGAAGGCGAGCAAGGGCGGTCGGCCGTCCTAGGCCGCCATGATCTTGGAGGTGACGAAGATCAGCAGCTCTGAGCGCGTCCGGGTATGGTCCTTCTTCTTGAAGAGCCAGCCGATGATCGGGATGTCGCCCAGGAGCGGGATCTTAGCGTACTGATCGCTGACCGAGTCGCTGATCAAGCCGCCGATGACGATGGTCTCGCCGTTGTCGACCATCACCGTCGTCGTCGCGTTGCGCGAGTCGATGCCCGGGGCGCCCGTGACGGCCGTGGCCGCGCTGCTCGTCGCCGACGGCTGGCTGACGTTGGGGTTGAGCATCAGGGTGATGCGTCCGTCGGCGTTGATCGTGGGCGTCACCGTCAACTGGATGCCCGTGATGGCGTAGTTCAGGGTCTGGGTCTGGACGCCGGTCGAGGCCACGTTGGCGGTGACGTAGGGAATCTGCGTGGTGACGTTGATGGTCGCCGGCTGGTTGTTGAGCGTGGCCACTTTGGGGTCGGAAAGGACCTTCACCTTGCCTTCGGCCGCCGCCGCGGTGAGCGTGGCGTTGAGGAAGTAGTTGTTCGTGATGCGCCCGAAAGTCAGCGCGCCCAGGATGTTGCTGGCCGGCAGGTTGACCCCGGTGCCGCGGCCGTTGCCGCCCACGCCGGAGCCGCCGAGCAGCGGGACGGGGATTGTATTGGCCGTCGTGTTCAAAGGGCTGGTCAAGGTCGTCGCGCCGGCCATGGGGCCCACGGTATTGCCGATGTAGTTGGTCCCGCTCTGCCCGCCGATGCGCCCGTTATTGACCCCCGTGAGGTCCCACTGGATGCCGTAGTTGAGCGAGTTGGTCAGGCCCACCTCGATGAGCTTGACCTCGATGAGGACCTGCTTCGGGCGCACGTCGAGCTCGTTGACGATCTTCTCCGTCGAGATGAGGCCTTCGGGCGATTCCGTCACGATGAGCGAGTTCGTCTTGGCGTCGGCGATGGTCGTGCCCGGCCGGCCCTCGGCCGAGCGGATCTGATTGACCGCGGCGGCCAGGTCGGCGGCTTTGGCGTAGTTGAGCGGGATCACCTTCGTCGCCGTGGCCGCGGCGGACTTGGCCGATTGCGCGGCGGCCGGAGTCAGCACTCTCAGCACGTCGTCTCCGACCTGCGTCGTGGTCAGGTTCATCATCGTCAGGATCGTGCCGAACGCCTCGTTGAACGGCACGTTGGTCAGGTGCAAGGTGAGGTTGCCGGTCACGTCCGGTCCGTAGATGATGTTCATCCGCGCCTTCGCCGCCATGAGACGGATGACGTCGCGAATGTCGGTGTTGTCGAAATCGAGGGTCACGGGATCGACCGGGAGCCGGGCGAGCATGTCGACCTGCTCCGGAGCCGCCTCGACCACGGCCGCGGGAGCCGCCGAGGCAGCCTGCGCCTTCTTGCCCGTCGCCGTGGCGTCGGCCGACCTGGCGATGGCCGCCAACTCAGGGCTGTAATTGGGGTCGAGCCCGTCCTCCTTCTCGGCCTTGGCGGCCTGCGCCGAGGCGTCCGAAGCGGGGGCGGCCTCGGAGGCCTGGCCGCTCTGGCCGGCGGCTTGCAGCGCCGCCGCATCGGCCGCGGCTTGCGCCGGCGCCGGCGCCGGCGCGGCAGCGGACTGCGCGGCCGGGGCTCCAAGAGTGACGACGAGGTCGGTGCCGTCTTGCGCGACTTGGTAGGCGGTCTGCTTCTTGAGATCGAGGACGACGCGGGCGATCAATTGGGGCGAGCGCTGGAACTGGCCGGCGCGCACGTCCTTGAGGTAGTCTCCTCGACCGGGAAAGCTCTTGCGATCGACTTGGTATTGGGTACCGGGGAGCTCGATGACCAGCCGCGCCGGCGTCGCCGTCACGAAGCTGCGGTAGGCGACGGGGCTGCTCAGCGAAATGCGAACCGTGTCTTTCGCCACGGAGATGGCGTCGACGGACGCGCCGGAGTCGGCCCAGGCCGGCGCGACGGCCGCCTGCGGACAGAGGATCAGCAGGGAGAGTATCGCAGCGGCGGCCTTTTTGAGTCGATCGGTGGTCATAGTTCTCCGCGCTTCTAGTCCGTCTCCCGCTCGCCGAGGCGGAAGATTTGCACGTCCCCTTCCCGCGTCTGCAAGCTGGCCCTCTTGCGCCTCAAATCCAAGCGGCCGCCGACTCCCGGCACGGGCTTGCCCCCCGGGGCGTAAAGCCGGCCGCGGCGCAGCATCAGGGTGTAGCCGTAGGTATTGTCGGTAAAGACGGCGAAGCCGCTGCGCCGGTCGCCCATGATGCCCCTCAGCGTCAGATTGTGGATGCTGAAATCCTCCAGGTTGAACTTATGCCCGGCCGCGAGCGTCCCGGCGGTGAGGCTGCGAAACGGGTCGCGGAGGCGCTCGGCGTTGTAGATGGATTGGACGCTAACCGCCGGCGCGGGCTTCGGCGAGACGGCGGCCGGCGGCGCGGACGGCGCGGGTCGCACGGCTGGCGGCGCGGCCCAAACGGCGGCCGGACCGGTCAGAAGCAGCGAGAGGAGCGCGGTCTTCATCCCTTATACTGGTAGGAGATCAGCGTGAAGCTCACCTGCATCTGCCCGCTGCCGTCCTCCGCCCCATAGTTGATGTTCTGCACGTTGAAGATGCGCTCCTCCAGCGAGACGGCCGCCAGGAACTTGCCCACGTTATGAAAGGAGCCCCTGACGATCACCGGGTAATCCAGCTCGACGAAGAACTGCTTGTTGGCCGTCGGACCCGGCGTGAAGCTCTTGAGGTCGACGTCGTATTGCTGGGCCAGCGCCCCGAGGGTCACGAGAATCTCGGGGACGGACTTGTCCTTGGGCAGACGGCGAGCCGCTTCGACGGCCTCGTCGTTGAGAGTCTTGAGGTCCGATTGCAGGCGCGGCAGCCGGGCGGCCTCCTGCTTGGCCTTGTCGATCTTGGCTTCGACCTGCTCGACGCTCTTGGACGTGTCGTCGATGCGGTTGGAGATCGGCAGCCAAAAGAAAGCGATGTAGATGTAGCCGAAGGCGCCCAGGCCGAGCACCCCCGCCACGATGGCCTGCTGCTGCTGTTTGGTCAGCTTGATGTTGACGGCCATGTCACAGTTGCGGCGTGTAAGTCGACGTCAGCGAAAAGTTGTAGACGCCGTCGGCGCCCTCCGTCACCGCGCCAAGCTCCACGGCGGAAAAGCGCCCGCTGTCGGAGAGCTTGCGCGTCCACGAGGCGATGTCCTGCTCGGTGCGGGCCTGCGCCATCGCCGAAAGCTTGACCGGCATTCCTCCGCTGCCGCCGCCAGACGTCGTCAAGGTCTTGACCTGCACGCCGGCCGGCACGCTGCGCACGAAATCCGCCATGAATCGGGGATAGAGCGGCCGTCCCTTGAGCAGGTCGTTGATCACGTTGAGCCTGGCCCGCACGGCCGAAGCCGTCTTTTCCAGTTCCTCGACCTGATCCACGATGACCTGCAGCTTCTTGAGCTGCCCCTGATCGTAGGCGTATTGCTTCTGCAGCCGCGTCAGCGTCCAATAGTGCATTACCGAGGCCAGCGCGATGAGAATCAGCGCGACGATTCCGACCGCGGAGGCCTGCATGATCTGCTGCTTTTGCCGCGCCTTGGCGAGGATCTCGGCCGGGACGAGGTTGATCTTGATCATGGCTTCAAGCCCAATCCCTGTTGCGCCGCAGCGCCAGGCCCGCGGCCACCCCGAAGGCGGGCGTCAGGTCCGCGGGAACGTCGACGGATGTCTTCAGAAACGAGAAGGGGTCGAGGACGCTGACCGGCACCTTGAGCTCGCCCGCAAGATGCTTGGAGAGGTTGCGCAGTCGCGCCGTGCCGCCCATGAGCACGATGCGGCCGATGGAGCGCTCGGGGCCCTGCGACAGGTAGAAGTCCACCGACCGGTGAACCTCGGCGACCAAGTCCTTGACGACGCCGGTGATCGCCTGGGACACGCCCAGCGCTTCGCGCTGGCCCTCTTGAAGGGCCTTTTCCTTTTCCGCGGGGTCGACGATGATCCCGTAGCTGCGCTTGGCCTCCTCGGCCTTGGCTTGGTCCATCTGGAACGCCTTCATGATAGCCTTGGTCAAGGTGTTGCCCGAGATGAAGATGTCGCGCACGACCCGGGTAACCCCGCTTTCGAGGATCGAAAGGTTGGTCACCATATGGCCGATGTTGAGATAGAGCGTCGCCCCGAGCTCCGGCTTGGGACCCTGCAGGCGCTCATAGACGTTCTCCAAGGCGAAGGAGTCGACGTCGATGATCGTCGGCGTGAGGCCGGCGCCCTGCAGCACGTCGAGCCTCGCGGAGATGAGGTCCCTCTTGGCGGCCACGAGGACCGTCTCCATCTTCTTCTGGCCCTCCTCGACGAGCTCGGCGAGGATGTGGAAGCCGAGCTGCACCTCGTTGATGTCGAAGGGGATGAAGGGTTCGGCCTCGGTGGCCAAAGTAGCGGTGAGCTCCGACTTCGTCAGCCGAGGAAACTTCACGTAGCGGACGATGACGGAGTTGCCCGAGAGCGCCGTCGCCGTCTCCTTGACGCGGATGCCCTTCTTGATGAGGAAAGCGCGCAGCTCGTTGATCGTGTAAGCCTTTTTCTCCTCGGGAGAAGCGTCGGGCTTGGGCTTGAGTTCGACGTAGCCCCAGCTCTTGAGCGCCAGCTGGCCCGACTCTTGCCCGAACTGCGCGATCTTCAGGGCATAGCTGCCGATGTCGACGCCAACGACGTCTTGCGGCCCCGTAAAGAACGCGGCCAAGCCCTTGGCCTTCTTGAGGGCCGCGCCTGCCTTCATCTTCCAGTCTGCGATAGGAACCGCCATGATTTTTAAAATCCAGCCATGAAAAAGCGCCAGCGCCCCCTGGCTGGAAGGGGGTCGACTCGGCGCGTGCCTCATTAATAACAGGATTGCAACTCTTTGTCAAGGCCCGGTCCCAAAAGTCACAAAATTGAGACCGGACGTTCTTGGACGATTTGATAGAATTGCCTCCCCGGAATCCAGCATGAAAGCCTTGCTTTTCGACTTTGGCGGCACCCTCGACGCCGACGGTCGGACGTGGATCGACCGCTTCTACCCTATTTATAAGGAAACGGGGCTGGAATTCCCGCGCGAACGCTTCGACCGGGCATTCTACGAGAGCGACGACGGACTGCCCCGCCGCCACGCTCTCAAGGGCCTGTCGTTGGAGCAGACCGTCCGCCTGCAAGTCGAGGACGTCCTGCGCGCGCTGGCGCCGGACCGCCGCGACGCGGCGCCGGCCGTCAGCGGCCGATTCCTCGAGGACTGCCGCGCCGTGTTTCGCCGCAACGCGCCCGTCCTCGACCGGTTGTCCCGGCGCTTCCGGTTGGGCGTCGTCTCGAACTTTTACGGCAATCTCGACAGCGTCCTGGCATCGGAGGGATTGGATCGCTACTTCGGCGCCGTCGCGGATTCCGGCGTCGTCGGACGCCTGAAACCAGACGCCGGAATCTTCGAGCACGCTCTCCGTGCCCTGGGCTGCGGCGTCCAGGACGGCCTCATGGTCGGCGACTCCGTGCCTCGCGACATGCGGGGCGCCGAAGGCCTGCGCATGCGGCACGCGCTCCTCGGCGCGGGTCCGGCTTGCTGCGCGCAGGCCTGGCGCATCCGCGCCCTGCCGGAATTGGAGGCGCTGCTGTGAGTTCAGGGCTTGCCGCGGGGATCATCGCCGCCGGCCGCGGGTCGCGGCTGAGCGCGAGCCACCCGGGATTGCCCAAGCCCATGATTCCCGTCGCCGGCGCTCCGCTGTGCCACTGGGTGGCCCGCGCGCTCGCCGAAGCCGGGGTGGAGCGAGTCACTTTGTTGCGTAATAGCCGTGGCCGGGCCGTGGAAGAGAGCCTGCGCCAGGCGTTTCCGCGGCTTGACTGGACCTTTCTCGAGGCCGATACGGCCTCCTCCTGGGAAAGCTTCCGGCTCGTCGCCAAGACCTTGGCCCGGACAGAACCGAGGTTCCTCATGAGCACCGTGGACGCCGTCTTCGCCGCCGGCCAGACCGGTTTTTTCGCAGACCAAGCCGCGGGCTGCGCGGCGGCGCTCGCCTTGACCGACTTCATCGACGACGAAAAGCCTTTATGGGCCGACCTCGGCGAGGACGGCCGCGTCGCCGCCCTGGGCCCGGCCGCCCGGACCAGGCGCTACGCCACCGCCGGCCTCTATTTCCTCACCGCGGCCGTGTCCGAGAGCATGCCCTCGGCGGAGAGTTTCGATTCGCTGCGCGCTTACCTCGCGTCGCTCGTCTTGGGAGAGCACGCGGTCCGCGGCGTCCCCCTGTCGAAGGCGATCGACGTCGACCGTCCCGAAGACGTGCGGCAAGCGGAGCAATTCCTCAAGGAGTCCCGGCCGTGGTGAAGTGCCTGGCGATCCTGCGCGAGCTGACCAACTCCCCCAACCGGGAAAGCGACGACGCCCTCATCCTCAAGGCGACCATGGAGCACCTGCGCATCCAGCGCGTCAGCGCCACGATCATGACGCCGGAGCAGGCCGACGGCGAGGATTTCCTCGGCTGGGACATGATCGTGCCGATGTGCGAATCCTACTCGCGCCTGCGGCGCCTGGACGCTTGGGAGCGCGTGGGGCGGGCCGTCATCGTCAACCGCCCCGCCTCCGTCTTGGCCTGCTACCGCGCGCGGATGCTGGCGGCTTTCCGGGAGCGCCCCGGAGTGCTGATGCCGGAGACGGAGCTGCGGCCCACGCAAGGCGCCGCGACGCCGGACGAGCCGGCCTTCGACATGAGCCGGGGCGCTTGGGTCAAGCGCGGCGACGTCCACAACACGTGCAGCCATGACGTCGTCTTCGCGCGCGACATGAAGGACGTGGACGCGATCCGCCAGGACTTCCAGCGCCGTGAGATTCCGACGATGCTCATCCAGCGCCACATCGACGGAGACCTGGTGAAGTTTTACGGCGTCGGACCCGGCCAGTGGTTCACGTGGTTCTATCACGACCCGCACTCGGCGCGGCGCCTGCCCTTCGAGCTCGAGGACCTCGCCGCCCAAGCCGAGACCGGAGCGGCGGCCCTCGGCCTCGAGATCTATGGCGGCGACGCCATCGTCTCGCAAGGCGGCCCGATCTATCTCATCGACGTCAATTCCTGGCCGAGCTTCGCGCGCGTGCGCGACGAGGCTTCGGTTCAAATCGCCCGCCGGCTGCGCGCCCGCCTTCGCCAGCTCGAGCCCGGCCGCCCCCGAGGAAAGACATGACACCCACCGCCTTGGAAGAGAATCCCGCCGCGGGACCCAAGTCCCTCGCGCTGTTCGAGGAGGAGCAGTCCTACATCGCGCCCGGTTTGCAGTCGATCGCGCTGTTCTCGCGCCTGGCCATGGACAGCGGCCGGGGCTGCCGCCTGCGCGACGTCGACGGCAAGGAATATCTCGACTTCGTCGCCGGTATCGGCGTGGCGTCTTTGGGCTACGCTCACCCGGACTACGTGCGGGCGATGACCGACCAGCTCTCCCGAACGGCCGTCGGCTCGTTCACGACGCCGCGGCGCCTTTCCTTCGTCAAGAATCTCGCGACCGTCACCCCAAAGGGCCTGACCCGCGTCCAGCTCTATTCCTCCGGCGCTGAGGCCGTCGAGGCCTCCCTGCGCTTGGCCAAGAGCCGCACCAAGAGGTTCGAGACGATCAGCTTCTGGGGCGGCTTCCACGGGAAAACGGGCGGCGTCCTCGGACTGCTCGGCGACGGCTTCAAGAACCAGCTCGGGCCGCTCTTGCCCGGGCTCTACGTCTCGCCTTACCCCGACGCGCGCCGCTGTCCCTTCGGGACCGACGGGCCGCACGACTGCGGCGCGCACTGCCTGCAGTTCCTGCGCGACAAGATCAAGCGGGAGACTTCGGGAAGCCTGGCCGCGATCATCCTGGAGCCCGTCCAGGGGACGGCGGGCAACGTGACCCCGCCGCCGGGCTTTTTCGCCGGCGTGCGCGAGATCGCCCGGGACAACGGCGCCCTTTTCATTTCCGACGAGATGATCACCGGCTTCGGGCGCACCGGCGAATGGTTCGGCTGCGTCCATGAGGGCGTGGTGCCCGACATGATGACCGTGGGCAAGGGCATGGCCGGGGGCTTTCCGGTCTCCGGCGTGATCACGACCACGGAGATCGCGCAGGCCAAGCCTTGGGGCAACCCGAGCGGCTCTTCCTCGAGCTACGGCGGCAATCCGTTGGCCAGCGCGGCCGCCGACGTCACGCTCTCCGTCATCCAGAAAGAGCGGCTGGTCGACAACGCCCGCAAGGTGGGCGCGGCGCTCCTAGCGCGCCTGGAGCAGGCGGCCAAGCGCTGCCCCGTCATCGGCGCGGTCCGAGGCCGCGGGCTCATGATCGGCGTCGACCTCGTCAACCCGCGCACCGGCGCGCCGCTCGAAGCCGAAGCCTGCCGGGCGCTCTTCGACGACTGCCTGCGCCGCGGCCTCATCACCATGTCCTATAACCCGTCGCTGCGCATAAACCCGCCCCTGACGATCACCGAGCAGGAGGCGCTGCAAGGAGCCGACACGCTCGAGGAGGCTCTAGAGACGCTGCGGCGCAAGCGCTGGCCGTGAAGAAAGTCCTGCGCGGCGCGCTCGCCGGCTTCGGACAGGTGGCGGAGAAGGCCCACCTGCCGGGCTTCGCCGCCGCCGGCGGCTTCGAGATAATCGCCGTCGCCGAAGCGCAGCCCCAGCGCGCCGAGGCCGCGAAGGCGGCGCTTCCCGAGGCGCGGCTCTACTCCTCGCTTGAGGAGCTGCTCGCGGTCGAGGAGGGGCTCGACTTCGTCGATATCGCCACGCCGCCCTTCCTCCACGGAGAGCAGACGCTGGCGGCGCTCAACGCCGGCTTGCACGTATTGTGCGAGAAGCCCCTCTCGCTCGACCTCGACCAGCTGGCCGGGATCTTCTCGGCCGCCGACGCCGCCGATCGCGCGGTCTTTACGGTGCACAACTGGGCTTATTCCCCGCAGTGGCGCAAGACCTTCGAGCTGGCCCGCGCGGCGGGGCCGGTGTCGCACGTCCATCTTTCCACGCTGCGCCTGCAGCCGGCCGCCGGCGCCCTGCCCGGAGACTGGCGCCGCGACGGCGCGAAGGCCGGCGGCGGCATCCTGGTCGACCACGGCTGGCACAATCTTTACCTGCTCTACCGCCTCGTCGCGAGCCATCCGTCGCGGCTGACGGCCTGCCTCGACGAGCAGACCCCGGCCCGCGTCGAGGACGCGGCCACCGTCTTTTTCGAGTTCCCGGGGGCTACGGCCGCCCTGCACCTGAGCTGGCGCGCCGGCCTGCGCTACAACGGCGCCGTCATCCACGCCCAGGACGCCACCGTCGAGCTGCGCGACGACGCCGTGATCCTGCGCAAGGACGGCGCGGAGCCCAAATCCTTCTCGTTCCCTCAGCGCCTCTCCGCCGGCTCGGCGCATCCCGATTGGTTCGCCGCGATGCTGCCCGACTTCGCCGCCGCCGTCGCCGATCCGGCCCGGCGCGCGGCCAACCGCCGAGAAGCCGATTTCTGCCTTAAGATGATCCGCCGCGTCTATCACTCCGTGCGCGTCGGGCGAAACCCCCTGCGGCCGTCTTTGGGCCTGCGATGACGCGCAAGGCTCTGCTGCGCGCCGCCGCGCCCGACCTGCTCGGCGAGAGGCTGGGCGGGCTCACCGTGCTGCAGCGCCAGCTCTTCACCGCCGCCCGCGCCGGCTTCGACGAGGTGTGGGTGGAGGCGCCAGCCCCTGCGCCGGGGCTGCGCCTGCCGCAAGGGCTTCGGACGCACTGGCAAGGCGAGCCGGCGCCGGCAAGCGCGCTGACGCTCGATGCCGGGCGGCTCCTGACCGTGGCGGGCCTCAAGCGCCTCGCCCAGGGAGCCCGCGTCGAGGAGCTGCCGGCGTCGGCCTCCATCGTCCTGAGGCCGTCGGGCCCCCGCAAGGCCGCGCTGTCGTGGCTGCTGGCCACGGGCACCAAGGCGCAAGACGGCTTCATGGCCCGCTACTTCGACCGGCACCTGTCCCTCGGCGTCTCGCGGCTGCTCCTCGATACGCCCGTCACGCCGAACATGATGACGATCCTCAGCTCGGGCATCGGCCTCTACGGCACGACCTTTTTCCTGCGCCCCGACCACGCCAGCCGGCTGGCCGGAGCGCTGCTGGTCTGGCTCCATTCCGTGCTCGACGGCTGCGACGGGGAGCTGGCGCGGATGCGCTTTCAGGAAAGCCGCTTTGGGGGCGCGATCGACTTCTGGGGCGACAACCTCGTCCATCTTTCCCTCTTCGGCTGCCTGGCCTGGGGCTTCGCCAAGGCCGACCGGAGCGTCTTGCCCCTGCTGGCCGGCGCCGCGGCGTGGATCGGCACGCTCGGCTCGGCCGCCTTGGTCTACCTTCAAAAGCTCAGCGGCCTACAGCCGCCGCCGACCGAGACGGGGACCTTCCTCAAGCGGCTCGAGGACATCCTCGCCGCGCGCGACTTCATTTACCTGCTCGTTTTCCTCGCCTTCATCGACCGCACTTATGAGTTCATGTGGGCGGCCGGCGTGGGCTGCCTGCTGTTCTTCATCATGATGCTCTATCTCGGAGGACGAAATGACCAAATCAGCCGGCCGTATCCCGCCGCCCAAGGGGAAGCTGGGTATCCTGCTTCCGGGCATGGGGGCGGTCTCTAGCACTTTCATCGCCGGCGTCGAGCTTTTCAAAAAGGGGCTGGGCCTGCCGATCGGCTCCCTGACGCAGCTGCAGCGCATCCGCCTGGGCAAGCGCTACGAAAGCCGCAACCCGCTCATCAAGGATTTCGTGCCGCTCGCAAACCTGGGAGATCTTGTCTTCGGCGGCTGGGATCTGTTCCCGGACAATATGTACGAAGCGGCCATGAAAGCGGGGGTGCTCGAAGCGCATCAACTCGCGCCCGTGCGCCGGGAGCTTGAGGCGATCAAGCCGATGCCCGCCGTGGCCGACACCGCCTACCTCAAGAACCTCAAGCCCGTCCATTTCAAAAAAGGCCGAACTAAGTTCGACCTGGCGCAGCAGGTCGTCGCCGACATCGAGGAGTTCCGCAAGCGGACCGGCGTCGACCGCGTCGTCATGCTCTGGTGCGGCTCGACCGAAATATTGCCAGACCGCGCCCCCGTGCACGAGTCCATCGAGGCCTTCGAGGAAGGCCTCAAGCGCAACGATCCCATGATCCCGCCGTCCATGATCTATGCCTACGCGGCGATCTCGCGGGGCCTGGCCTACGGCAACGGCGCGCCGAACCTCTCCGCCGACGTCCCCGCCCTGGTCGAGCTCGCCGAACGGACGGGCGCGCCGATCTGCGGCAAGGACTTCAAGACCGGCCAAACGCTCATGAAGACGACCGTCGCGCCGATGCTGAAGGCGCGCATGCTCGCGCTGACCGGCTGGTATTCGACCAACATCCTCGGCAACCGCGACGGGGAGGTCCTCGACGATCCCGGCTCTTTCCGGACCAAGGAGAAGAGCAAGATGTCCGTGCTGGACACGATCTTGAACCCGGAGCTCTACCCCGACCTCTACGGCCACTATCACCACAAGGTCCGCATCGACTATTATCCTCCCCGCGGCGACGCCAAGGAAGGCTGGGACAACATCGACATCCGCGGCTGGATGAACATGCCGATGCAGATCAAGATCAACTTCCTCTGCCGCGACTCGATCCTGGCCGCTCCGATCGCCCTCGACCTGGCGCTCTTCCTGGACCTGGCCAAGCGCGCCGGCCTCTCCGGGATCCAGGAGTGGCTGTCGTTCTACTTCAAGAGCCCGCAGTGCCGCGAGGACTTGAAGCCCGAGCACGACCTGTTCATCCAGCACCTCAAGCTCAAGAACACGCTGCGCCTGCTCATGGGCGAGGAAGTCCTGGACCACTCCGGACTGGACTATTACGACCCGGAGCGCGGCGCCGCTGTCGCCGCCCCCGCCCCCAAGCCCCACACCCGAAAGAAAAAGGCCGTCGCCGCGCGGTAGTTGGCCGCCGCCGTCGGCGGCGGTTGCGCCTTCGCCGCGCTCGGGCGCTCCGGGAGTCTGTGCCGCGAGCTCCCGAGCGCTCGACTTTTGATTTTGCGTAGAAAAAATTACGCTTTTTTTGGCTCGCGCCCGGATCCCATTTAGTATACTCTCCCGGACGTGAAGTATTTCCTTATGAGCGCCCTCCTTGCGACGGCGTGGTCTTCCCCGTGCTCGGCCCAAACGACCGGGTCTGGGACCGCGTCGGGGTTGCCCGGCATCGGGTTTTCCAGCTCTTCTTTGACGGCGCCCTTGCTCCCCCCGCCGACCAGCGTCTCCGTCTCGACGTCCATTCCGGCCGCGCCCTCCGCCCCGGGCGAGTCTGCCGCGCCCCCTTCCCCGCCGTGGGTCCTGGGAGACATCACGGCCCGCGGGCTCAAGAACACCAAGTTCAGCGTCATCCGGGACGAGATCAAGGCCCGCAAAGGAGACCTCTACGACCGTCCGGATCTGGACCGGGACGTGCAAAGCCTCCTTTCCCTGGGCAGCTTCGAGCGCGTCGGCGCCGATGTCTCGTCGACGACCAAGCCCGTGCCGATCCAATACAAGACGATCTCCGGCTCGCCCACCGAGGTGCGCCTGACGTTCTTCGTCGTGGAAAAGCCGATCATCAAAACGATCAACTTCCAGGGAAACAAGAAGCTGTCGCGCGGAGCGCTGGAAGACGCGATCATGCTCAAGACCAAGGACCCCCTCGACTTGGTCAAGCTCCACGAAGACGAGGCGAAAATCCTCGACAAGTACCACAAGAAGGGCTTTCTCGACGCGAGCGTAAGCTCGCAGGTCCAAACGGACACGGCCACGCTCCAGTCCGTGATCACCTTCAGCGTCTCGGAAGGAGCGAAGTCGCGCATCGCCTGGGTTTCCGTCAAGGGCGCCCACGCGTTCCCGTTGGGCAAGCTCATCAAGCAGATGAAGAACAAGCCCAAGAAGGTCTTCGTCGGCAAAGACCTCCCTGAGGACATCCAGAAGATCGACGCCTTTTACAAGAACAACGGCTACCTGGACGTGCACCTGAGCACGCCGAGCGTCCTGGTCAGCCTCGACAAGCAGAGCATCTATATCTCTCTGTCGGTCAACGAGGGGCGCCAATACCGCTTCGGCGACACGTCTTATTCCGGAAACTTGGTGTATACTTCAACCGAGTTGGCCAAGGCCGTGGAATACCATAGGGGAGAGATCTTCAACGAGGGCGACTTTGAGGACACCATCCGGGCGATCCAGGAAATGTACGCCGAGAAGGGCCACCTGCGCGCCCGCGTCACCCCGGTGAAATCCCTCAATCCCCAGACCGACCTGATGGACGTGCACTACGGCATCCTCGAGGGCGACATCATCTATGTCGACCATGTCGACGTGGACGGCAATAAAGCCACCAAGACCTATGTCCTCAAGCGCGAGATCACGGTCAAGCCGGGCGACGTCTTCAAGGCGTCCAAGATCCGCAAGAGCCGCGAAAGGATCATGAACCTGGGCTTCATCGACGACGTCGACATCGACATCCAGAGTCCTACCGATCCCGACAAGGTGGACCTGACGTTCGACGTCTCGGAAGGCAAGCCCGGGGTGCTGACGGCCGGCGCCGCCTACTCCACGGTCGACGGCATCATCGGCACGCTCTCGCTGCAGCACATGAACCTGTTCGGCCGCGCCCAACGCGCCGCGATTCAATGGTCCTTCGGCCAAAGGGTCCTGGATTATTCCGTCAGCTGGACGACGCCCTGGGTGGACGACCACCCCACGAGCCTGGGCGTCGATCTCTTCAATACTCGCCGCATCAATCCCTTCGAATCGACCCTGTACGGCTATGTCGAGCACAACGTCGGCGGTTCGCTGCGCCTGGCCCCGCGCTTCGAGGACGACGAATACCAGCTTTCCTTCGCCTATACCGGGTCGGTCATCAACGTCTCCAACATCGACTCGAGCATCCCCAGCTCGATCCTGACCGAGGGCACGAGCGTCCAATCGTCGATCTCGATGCAATTCGCGCGCGACACCCGCGACAACATCTGGGACCCGACCACGGGAAGCGACAACTCCATCGGCTGGGAACTCTCGGGCGGCCCGCTGATGGGCGACGTCGACTACTTCAAGCCGTCGGTCTCCGACTCGATCAACTTCAAGCTGGCCGATATCGAGGACTATCCGCTCGTGCTCACGGCGGACAACCGGGCCGCGTACATCACGCCCTTCGGCGCGGACAAGCAGGTCCCGGTCTTCAACCGCTTCTTCCTGGGAGGGCAGGACGACCTGCGCGGCTACGAGCCGACCGGCGAGGTCGGAGACCCCAACGGCGGCAACATCTTCGACGTCGGAAATCTCGAGCTGGGGTTCCCTTTGGCGCGCGAAAAGCGCAAGACGATCGTGAAGTTCGTCGTCTTTTTCGACGCCGGCGGAGATTGGGACACTTTCTCGCAGGTCAGCGGCCGGGTCGGCACCGGCTCCACGGACATCAAGACCGACGCGGGCTTCGGCATCCGCTTCACCACTCCGGCGTTCCCGATACGCCTGGATTGGGGCTATGGCTTCCAGCACGTCCCGGGCGAGAAGCGCTACCAGGTCAACTTCGGAATGGGTAACCTCTTCTGACCATGAAAAAGCTCCTCGCCGCCTCCGTCGCTTGGGCCTGCGCGCTGGCCTGCCTTCCGCCGGCCTCCGCCATCGAGCTGTCGCTCATGGAGAACCGCCAGGAGACCGGGCACATCGGCTTCATCGACATGCAGCGCGTCTTCCAGGAGTTCCCGCAGACGATCCGCGCCAAGCAGAATTTCGAGGAGACGGTGCGGCAGGCCGAGGAACAGGTCAACATCCGGAAGGTCGAGCTCATCCATATGCGCAACGACCTCGACCAGCTCAAGGCCGAGCGCAAGTTCATGGGCCAGCTCATCCCCGCGCCCCAAACGCCGCCGGCCGCGACGCAGCCCAAAGCGGCGGCCGCGCCGGCCGCGCCCGCGCCGGCCAAGCCCGCCGCCGTCGCCGTCTCGACGGCCGCGCCCGCGGCGCCCAAGCCGGCCGTCGTCTTCGCCCCGCCGGTCCCGGCGGCCCAGGCGCAGCGTTCCACGGCCTCCGCCTTCGGCGCCGCCTCGCCGAAGGCCCCGCCGGTCGCGCCGATGGCTCCGCAGCTGGTCGCCGCGCGGCCCGCCCCGCGCCCCGTGGCCGCGCTGCCCGGCTTCGGCGAGGGCGCCGGCGACATGCCGGGCGAGAGCTTCGGCTGGAACGCGTCGACCAAGCCGGCCGGCGCGCCCGAGCCGAAAACGGACAAGCCCCAGCCCCTGGTCATCAACATCCCGGGCGTGAGCACGGCTCCGATCGTCGTCCAGCCTCCGGCCCAGGCCAAGCCGCCTCAGGTCGCGGCGATTCCCAAACCCATTGCCGCGCCGGCGCCCAAGCCCGCGCCGGCTGCCCCCCCGCCGACCGTCCCAACGCCGACCGCCCCCGCGCCGGCGGCTCCCAAGCTCGACGATGCGGACGCCCAGCACAACTCCGCCATCCAGGCGATGGACGAGAAGATCGCGGCCAAGGAGAAGGAGCTTGCCGCCAAGCAAGCCGATTTCGACAAGTATCAGGCCCAGGCCGAGAAGAACCTGCTCTCCTTGGAGAGCCGCAAGACGGAGATTTTGCTCGGCAAGATCCACGACGCCATCGAAGCCGTCGCTCGTCAAGAAGGCGTCAGCGTCGTCGTCGACAAGACGAGCATCCTTTACGGACACGACGCCGTGGACCTGACGGACAAGGTGCTGCGCTATCTGAAGAGTTCGTAGGAGACAGGCATGGAGCTCAACGTCAACAAGACCGTCGCCGATATCGCCACGCTCGTGGGCGGCAAAGTCGCCGGAGACGGGTCGTTCCTCATCGATAAGGCCGCCACGCTCAAGGAGGCGGGGCCCGCCGACTTGTCTTTCCTCGGCAACCAGAAATACGCTCAGGCCGCGGCCGCTTCCCAAGCCGGCTGCCTGCTGCTTCCCCAGGGCGCCGAGTCGCTGGCCTGCGCCGCGAAGAGCCGCATCTTCGTGGAGGACCCGCAGTTCGCCTTCTCGCAGGTCCTGGCCATGATCGTCGAGCGCCAGCCCAAGTCGCCGCCGAGCCTGGATGCGAAAGCCTCGATCCATTATCAAGCCAAGATGGGTCCCGGCGTCTCCGTAGGGCCATTCGCCGTCGTCGAGCGCGGCGCGGCCATCGGCGAGGGCACCACGATCGGCGCGCAATGCTACATCGGCGAAAACGCCAAGATCGGGCGCTTCTGCAGGATCTACCCCCAGGTGGTCATCCGGGAGGACTGCGTCGTCGGCGACCGCGCCGTCATCCACTCCGGCACGGTCATCGGCGCCGACGGCTTCGGCTTCTCTCCCGACAAGAAGACGGGCAAGCACCGCAAGCTGCCCCAGGTGGGCAACGTCGTCGTTGGAGACGACGTGGAGATCGGAGCCAACGTCGCGATCGATCGCGCCTCCGTGGGGTCGACTAAAATCGGCTCGGGCACGAAGATCGACAATCTGGTGCAGATCGCGCACGGCGTCAAGATCGGCCCGGACTGCATCATCGTCTCGCAGACCGGCATCGCGGGCTCCAGCGAACTCGGCCACCACGTGGTCCTCGGAGGCCAGGTTGGCCTGGTCGGGCACATCGCGATCGGAGACGGCGTCCAGGTCGGCGCGCAAAGCGGAATCATGTCGGACGTGCCGGCGGGAACTATCATGTTCGGCTATCCCGCGCGCCCGCACCGCGAGTCTTTCAAGCTGCAGGCGCTCTACGGCCGCCTGCCGGAGCTGTTCCAGGCCGTCAAGCAGATCAAGCAAAAGTTGGGCATCACCGACGGGAGCAAAGCATGAAAAGCGAATCGCAAGCCACCATCAAGAACGAGATCAGCCTGGAGGGCATCGGGCTGCACACCGGCAACAAGTCCAAGATCACGTTCCGCCCGGCTCCGGCCAACAGCGGGATCCGGTTCTTCCGGACCGACCTGCCGGGCACGCCGATGATCCCGGCGCGGCTGCATTTCGTCGTGGCTACGGTCCGCGGGACCAATCTCGGCCTGGGGGAGGCCAAGGTGCACACCGTCGAGCACGTGCTCTCGGCCTGCACGGGCGTCGGGCTCGACAACGTCGACATCCTCGTCTCGGCCAACGAGCCGCCCATCATGGACGGCAGCTCCCTGCCGTTCTTGCAGGCCCTGCTCAAGGCGGGGCTTCATTACTATTCCGACGCGCCCAAGCGCTGGCTGCATATCCCGGGCGAGGTCGTTTACCAAGACGGCCCGGCCAAGTACCGCGCCGTGCCAGCCGAACGCTTCGAGATCAAGGCCACGCTCATCCACGACCACCCGATGATGCCGAAAATGACCTTGGAAATGAACGTGGACACGGAATCCTATCTGGACGCCGTGGCGCGAGCGCGCACCTTCTGCTTCGAGCATGAAGTCGCCTATCTCAAGTCCCAGGGCTTGGCCCAGGGCGGCTCGCTCGAAAACGCCATCGTCATCGGCAAGGACCGCTACAACACCAACTCCGAGGGCCTGCGCTTCCCCGACGAGTTCGTCCGGCACAAGACGCTGGACCTCATCGGCGACCTCACGCTGATCGGCCGGCCCCTTTTCAAGATGCGCGTCGAGGCCGAGTGCCTCGGCCACGCGCACAACATCGAGTTCGCCAAACGCCTGCGCGAAGCCGCCGTGCAAATGCGCCGGCGCCCGCAGCCCCTGGAGGCCAAATGACCGCTGAAACGACCGTTCCGCCGCAAACTCCCGCCCCGATCCGCTCCGTCGACGTCAACGGAATCCTCAAGGCGATCCCCCACCGCTATCCCTTCATGCTCGTCGACCGCCTCGACGTGCTCGAAGAGGAAAAGCGGGCCATCGGCACCAAGATGGTCACATTCAACGAGCCTTTTTTCCAGGGCCACTTTCCCGGCCGGCCCGTCATGCCCGGCGTGCTGATCGTCGAGGCCATGGCGCAGACCGCGCTGGCGCTGCTCTTGACGAAGGGCGGCTACGAGGGCAAGCTTGCGTTCTTCATGGGGATCGACGAGGTCAAGTTCCGCACGCCCGTCGTCCCCGGAGACACGCTCAAGATGCACGTCGAGGTGCTGCGCCTGGGGCGGGCGGGCAAGTTCCGCGGCGAGGCCTACGTCGACGGCAAGCTCGCCGCCGAGGGCCTGATGACCTTCGCCCTCGTCGACCAGGCGGCGTGATGTCGAACATCCATCAGACGGCCGTCGTCGACCCTTCCGCCAAGATCGACCCTTCCGCCAAAGTCGGACCCTACGCCGTGATCGGGCCCGACGTCGTCATCGGCCCGGAGTGCTCCGTCGGCGCGCACGCCGTCGTCGAATACGCGACGCTCGGCCGCGGCAACAAGCTCCATCCGGGCTGCTTCGTCGGCACCGCGCCGCAAGACCTCAAGTACGCCGGGGAGCGCACGAAGCTCGTCATGGGCGATCACAACACCGTGCGCGAGTGCGTGACCCTCAACCGCGGCACCGTCGCCCACGGCGAGACCAGGATCGGCAGCAACTGTCTCTTCATGGCCTACTCCCATGTCGCCCACGACTGCGTCATCGGCAACGGCGTGATCCTCGTCAACTGCGTCGCCCTCGCCGGGCACGTGACGGTCGGCGATTTCACGGTGATCGGAGGCCTGGCCGCCATCCACCAGTTCCAAAACATCGGCCGCTATTGCATGGTCGGCGGCGGCTCCATGGTCAACCGCGACATCCTCGATTACTGCCTCTGCCAGGGCTATCCGGCCGCCCTGCGCGGCCTCAATCTTCTCGGAATGAAGCGCTCGGGGATGTCGCGAGAGACGATGGCCGCCGTCAAAGACGCCTACAAGACGCTTTTCACGTCCGGCCTGCGGCTCGAAGAAGCCGTGGCGAAGCTCAAGGCGTCGAGCCCGGGCGCCGAAGTGTCCGGCATGCTCGCCGGCGTCGAGAGGGCGAAGCGCACCCTCATGCGCCCGTCGTCCAAGGACCAGGCGCAGGAAGAGGAAGCCCTGGCCTGATGGACAAGCTCGGGATCATCGCCGGCTCGGGCCGCTTCCCGCTGCTCGTCACGCAAGAAGCGCGCCGCATGGGCGTCGAGGTCGTCGCCTTCGGCATCAAGGGCGTCACCGACCCCGAGCTCGAGAAGCTGGCCGGCTCGGTCAAGTATTTCAAGCTGGGCCAGATATCGGCCCCTATCGCCGCCTTCAAGGAGGCCGGCGTCTCGAAGGCCGTGATGGCCGGCAAAGTGCAGCACGCCTCGCTCTTCGGCGGCGTCATGCCCGACATGCGCGCGGCCAAGCTTCTCATGCGGGTCAAGGACAAGCGCACCGACACCATCCTGCGCGCCGTCGCCGAGGAGTTCGCCAAGGACGGCATCGAGCTCATCCCCTCGACCACGTACCTGTCGCACCTCATCGTTCGAGAAGGGCCGCTGACCAAGCGCGCGCCCGACGCCGCGGAGCTTTCCGACGTGGCCCTGGGCTGGCGCGCCGCCAAGGCCGTGGCCGGCTTCGACATCGGCCAGACCGTCGTCGTCAAAGACGGCGCCGTCATCGCCGTCGAGGGCATGGAAGGCACCGATGCCTGCATCCGGCGAGCCGCCGACATCGCGCGCTCCCAAGGACAGCAGCCCGCTTTGACCGTCGTGAAGGTGGCCAAGCCGAACCAGGACCTGCGCTTCGACGTGCCGATCATCGGCCTCGACTCGCTCAGGGTCTGCGCCGACGCCAACGTTTCGGCGCTGGCGATAGAGGCCGGCAAGGCCATGATCTTCGACCACGACGAATTCGTCCGGCGCGCCGACGAGCAGAGACTGGCCGTCCTCGGCCTGGGCGCGCAAGGACCGGAGACCAAACAGTGACCGCTCACGACCATTCTTCCAAAGTCCGCGTCGCCGTCATCGGCGCCGGCCGCATCGGCGGCCACCACGCCCGCATTTTGAGCAAACTGCCGGACGTGCAGCTGGCCGCCGTCTGCGACACCAACATCTGGCGCGCGCAGCTGGCCGCCTGGAAATGCGGCACGGTGGCCGTGCGCGATTACCGCGACATCCTCGGGCAGGTCGACGCCGTCGTCGTCGCCGTGCCCACCCCGGCGCACTTCGAGGTCGGCCAGACGGCCCTGTCGCGCGGCCTGCACTGCTTGATCGAAAAGCCCCTGGCCGCCTCCGTCGACGAGGCCAAGAAGCTGCTGGCGCTCTCCGCGGACAAGAAGGTGGTCCTCCAGGTCGGGCACGTCGAGCGCTTCAACCCGGCCGTCCTCGAGGCGATTCCCCACATCCGCAATCCCCGCTTCATCACCGTCGAGCGCCTCGGCCCCTACGATCCGCGCACGGCGCACATCGGCGTCGTCCTCGACCTCATGATCCACGACCTCGACATCCTGCTGACGCTCGTCGGCTCGGAAGTCGAGTCCCTGGAGGCGATCGGCGCCCATCTTTTGTCCGATCACGAGGATATCGCCAACGTCCGCATCCGCTTCAAGACCGGCTGCGTGGCCGACGTGACCGCCAGCCGCATCTCGCTCGAGAAGAGCCGCAAGCTGCGCGCTTTCCAGGAGGACAGCTATGTCTCCCTGGACTACGGCAATTCGGCGCTCAAGGTCTACAAGAAGAAAGCTCCCGTCATCAAGAGCCTCAAAGACATCGAGATCATCCGGCCGAAGCTCGACCACACCGAGCCGCTGAGAAACGAGCATCTCCACTGGCTCGACTGCATACGCCACAACCGCAAGCCCTGGCCCAGCGGAGAGCGCGGCATCGAGGCGTTGAAGCTCGCGCTCCAGATCTCCGATGAGCTCGAGCGCTACCACAGCACCGGCAACCAGGGCACCCGCCAGCTCCTCCCCGACTGGGCCCAGGATTTGACGCGCATCGCAAAGACCGTCGGCAAGGACTTCCTGCGCAGTTGACCCGGCCCAGAACGCTGTTGTTGGTCGCCGGAGACCCCTCCGGGGACTTGCACGGCGCCGGCTTGATCCGCGCTCTCAAGCGCGCGGACCCGGCGCTGCGTGCCTGCGCCGTCGGCGGGCCGCTCATGCGCGAGGAAGCCGACGAGTTCCTCGAAGACCTCGCGGGACGCGGCGTCACGGGCTTTTGGGAGCCCCTCCTCAAGCTGCGCTTCCTGACCGCCCTCGCCCTCGGGCTGCGACGCTTCCTGCGCGAGCGGAAGCCCGACGCCGTCGTCTGCATCGACTATTACGGCTTCAACCGGAGGGTCCTCGGGCTTGCCGCCGCCGCCGGCACCCCGGCATTCTATTACGTCAGCCCGCAAGTCTGGGCCAGCCGCCCCGGCCGCGTGAACGTGCTCAAGCGCCTGG
Organism: Elusimicrobiota bacterium; assembly: GCA_027452025.1. Taxonomy (GTDB): domain Bacteria; phylum Elusimicrobiota; class Elusimicrobia; order UBA1565; family UBA9628; genus DAIDHI01. The sequence goes on from DAIDHI010000035.1 coordinate 79,896, forward strand.
TGCGCAAGATGCTCGTGATCTTCCCCTTCGAGGAGAAGCTCTACCGCGCGGCCGGCGTGCCGGCGCGTTTCGTGGGCCATCCATTGCTGGACCTGCTCCCGGATCCTTTGATGCCCGACGGGCAGGTCCCCGATTTGAATCCCGAGCCGCGGGTCGGGCTGCTGCCGGGCAGCCGGCGTTCCGAACTCTCGCGCCACCTGCCGCTGATGGTCGAGGCCTTCGCGCGGCTCAAGCGCGCGCTGCCCGGCTGCCGCGGCCAAGTCTTCGCCGCCTCGGGCCAGCCGGATTCCGCCTACCAGGCCGCGCGAGCCGCGGGGCTCGAGATCGTGCGCGAGCGCGACTACGCCGAGCGCCGCCGCCTCGACCTGGCGATCTGCTCCTCCGGCACGGCTACGCTCGAAAACGCGATGCTCGGCGTGCCCATGGTGGTGGTCTACCGCCTCTCGCGCCTGACCTATTGGATCGCCCGCGCCCTGATCCGCGTGCCCCACATCTCTATGGCCAACATCCTGGCGGGAAGAGCGCTCGTGCCGGAGCTCATCCAAGACGACGCCAATCCCGAGAAGGTGGCCGAGGCCGCGCGCGCCCTGCTCGCCGACGACGGGCGCCGCCGGGCGCTTCGGCGGGAGCTGCTCTCCGTGCGCGCCAGTCTCGGCGGGCCCGGCGCGGCCGACCGCGCCGCCGGGGAGATCCTGTCCTCGCTATGAAGAGTCTGCGGCGGGTGCTGCGCTATCTCAAGCCTTACCCGGCGCGCTGCGCTTGGGCCGTGCTCGCCATGCTCACGGTGGCTTTCTTCAACGGCGCTTCCGTCCTGCTCCTCAAACCCATCGTCGACAAGGTCTTCATCGCTCGGGACTTCCGCATGCTTTGGATCGCCGCGGCCGCCGTGCCCGTGATCATCCTTCTTAAGACCGCCGTCTCCTACGTCCAGAATTACATGATGAGCTGGCTGGGCCAAAAGGCCACGCAGGAGATACGCTCCGACCTCTTCCGCCATCTCCACGCTCTGCCCCTGGACTATTACGCCCAACACCGCACCGGAGACATCCTCTCGCGCGTCACCGGCGACCTCGTCATCGTCCAAAACTCCCTCAATTCGCTGCCGCTCTACCTCATCCGCGACTCGATGACCGTCGTCTTCCTGCTCGGCTCCCTCTTTTACCTGGACTGGCATTTCGCCCTGCTGTCCCTGGCCTCGGTGCCGCTGATCTCCTTTGTCCTGGTGCCCCTGAGCCGCAAGATGCGAGACACCTCGCTGGAAAGCCAGGCCATGATGGCGCGGCTCTACCAGCGCTTCGAGGAGAGCGTTCTCGGCATGCCCGTCATCCGAGCCTTCAACTACGAGGAAGGGGTCCTGGCCAAGTTCGAGGAAGAGAACGACTCCTTCTTCGCCCCGATGATGAGCTACCTCCGGGCCATGGCGCTCTCGGCGCCGCTGCTCGAGCTCTGCGGCGCAGTCGTGGCCGCCGCCCTGCTCTATTTCGGAGGCCGGGAAGTGATCATCGGCCACATGACGCCCGGCGCGTTCTTCGCCTTCCTGGGCGCTTTCTTCGCCTCCTACGCCCCGGTCAAGAACGTCGCGCGCTCCAACTCGGAACTCCAGCGGGCCCTGGCCTCCGCCGAGAGGATCTTCCAGATCCTCGACGAGCATCCCGCCTCGCCGTTGTCCTTTCCCAAGAAAGGCAAGCTGGCCGGGCCTCCGGCCGCCCGCGGCGAGTTCGCCGGCTTTGCGCGCGAGATTCGCTTCGAGAACGTGTCGTTTCGCTACCCCGGCCGGCCCGAATGGGCCCTGCGCGAGGTGAACTTCGACATCCCGAAAGGCGCGCACGTCGCCGTCGTGGGCCCCAGCGGCTCGGGCAAGACGACGCTCGCTCAGCTGCTGCTGCGCCTCTATGAGCCGGCCTCCGGCCGCATCCTGTTCGACGGCCGCGACGCCCGCGAGTTCGACCCGCGGTCTTTGCGCGCCGCAATCGGCCTCGTCGCCCAGGAGACCCTGCTTTTCCGCGACACCGTCTTCGAGAACGTCGCTCTCGGCCGCAGCGTCGTGACCCTGTCGGAGGTCGAGCGCGCCTGCCGCCTGGCCGGCGCCGAGGAGTTCGTCGCGCGCCTGCCCGAGAACTACCACACGCGCCTGGGCGAGGACGGCTTCACCTTGTCGCCCGGCCAGCGCCAGCGCCTGGGCATCGCCCGCATCGTCATGAAAGACCCGGCCGTCCTGATCCTCGACGAGGCGACGGCCAGCCTCGACAACTCCACCGAGGCCGCCGTGCTCTCGTCTCTCAAGCCGCTCCTCGCCGGCCGCACCGTGGTCTCGATCACGCACAAGCTCGCCGCCGTCCCGCAAGCCGACAAGATCCTGGTGATCAACCAGGGGGCGCTCGTCGAGACGGGCACGCATTCCGAGCTCTTCCTCAAAGAGGGGCTCTACCGGCGCCTTTATGACCTGCAGACGTCCCAGCGCGGCCACGGCCGGGAAAATTCGGTAAACTAAATGCCCTCGATGGAGAAGGCAGAGCTGCTGGAGAAGTTCTCGGCGTATGCCCCGCATGTCGACACCGCCATGCTGGCGAAGGCTTTCGACTTCTCCGTCAAGGCCCACGCCGACCAGGAGCGCGCCTCGGGGGAGCACTACTTCGTCCACTGCGACGCCGTGGCCTCCTCCCTCGTCGATTGGAAGATGGACCTGCCCACCATCTGCGCCGGGCTGCTCCACGACGTGCTGGAGGACACGCCGATCAGCGCCGAGACCCTGGCCGCCGAGTTCGGCGACGAAGTCACCAAGATGGTGCTGGGCGTCACCAAGCTCGACCACCTCCAATTTTCCTCGCACGACGACGCCCAGGCCGAGAATTGGCGCAGGATGCTGCTCGCCACGGCGCAGGACATCCGCGTCATCGTCATCAAGCTCGCCGACCGTCTTCACAACATGAAGACGCTGAACTTCCTCAACAAAGAGAAGCAGAAACGCATCGCTCATGAGACGCTGACGCTCTACGCGCCGCTGGCCCACCGCCTGGGGATGTTCCAGCTCAAGAGCCAGCTCGAGGACCTGGCGTTCATGTACCTCTTCCCGGCCGAGTACGAGGACCTGAACCAGAAGGTCAACGCTCAACTGGCCACCCGAGAGGTCACGCTCGCCAAGTTCAAGGAGTCCGTCGAGCAGGCCCTGGCCAATTCCAATATCCCGCACCGCATCCTGGCGCGCACCAAGAGCCTCAACTCGATCTATCAGAAGATGCTGCGCCAGAACAAGCCCTTCGAGGAGATCCAGGACGCCCTCGGCGTGCGCGTCATCACCGATACCGTGGCCAACTGCTACGCCCTGCTCGGCATCGTGCACACCCAGTTCAAGCCCGTGGCCGGCTCCTTCACCGATTACATCTCCATCCCGAAGATGAACCTCTACCGCTCGCTCCACACCACGGTGATGGGCCCGGGCGGCGAACTCGTCGAGATCCAGATCCGCACCGAGGAGATGCACCGCACGGCCGAATACGGCATCGCCGCGCATTGGCGCTACAAGACCGGCGAGACGGCCCGCGACGCGCACCTGGAAGAAAAGCTCAACTGGCTGCGCCAATGGATCGAGTGGCTCCAGGACCTCAAGAGTCCCCGCGAATTCCTGGACTCGCTCAAGACCGACCTCGAGCTCAACCAGGTCTTCGTCTTCACGCCCGCCGGCGAGGTGAAGGCCTTGCCCGCGGGCGCCACCGCCCTCGACTTCGCCTTCGCCGTGCACACCGAGATCGGCATGGCCTGCGTGGGCGCCATGGTCAACAACAAAATGGTCAAGCTCGACCATCAGCTCAAAAGCGGCGACATCTGCAAGATCCTCACCAAGAAGGGCTCCGCGCCCAAGAAAGATTGGCTCAACTTCACCCGCACGGCGAGGGCCCGCTCCAAGATCCGCCACTACCTGCGCGAGAAGGGCATCGTCGCCTGACCGCCATGGACTCGCGACGGATCCTATCCGTCTCGGCGCTGCGCAAGGATTTCGCGGGCGTGCGCGCCGTCGACGGCGTCTCCTTCGAGGTCCGCGCGGGGGAAATCGTCGGCCTGCTCGGCCCCAACGGGGCCGGCAAGACGACGACGATCAACATGATCCTCGGCGTGCTCGAGCCGACCTCGGGGCAGGTCGCCATCGACGACCGCGGCCGCATGAGCTTCGCCGCGGCTTACGCGCCGCTGCCCGGCAACCTCACGGTCGCGGAGAACCTGCGCATCTTCGCGCTCATCTACGGCGTGCGAGACATCGCGGGGCGCATCGAGGTTCTCCTAGACGAGTACGACCTGCGGCGCTTCCGGGACTCCAAGGCCGGGTTCTTGTCCTCCGGCGAGCAGACGCGGCTGTGCCTGGCCAAGGCCATGCTCAACGCGCCGCGGCTGCTGCTCCTCGACGAGCCCACGGCCTCGCTCGATCCCTCCGTCGCGCGCGAAATTCGCGCCGGCATCAAGCGTTTCGTTGGCGACGGCCGAGCGGGCGTGCTGTGGACGTCGCACAACATGCACGAGGTCGAGGAGGTCTGCGACCGCGTTTTGTTCCTGTCCAAGGGGCGGATCCTGCTCGAGGGCGACCCGCGGGAGCTGCCGGCGCGCCACGGCCACAAGACCCTCGAAGACCTCTTCGTCGCCCTCGCGCGGGAGCCGCTTTCCCTGTGAATCCGCGGCGCCTTTTCGCCGTCGTGCTGCGCCAGTTCTACCTCATCCGCGGCAGCGTCTCGCGGCTGGTCCCGCTTTTTGCCTGGGTCACGGTCGACATGGCCCTTTGGGGCTTCCTCACCCGCTACCTCAACTCCGTCTCCTCGGCGGGCTTCAGCTTCGTCTCGACGATGCTCGGCGCCGTGCTTTTGTGGGACTTCTTCATGCGCGTCATGCAGGGCGTGACCATGGCCTTCTTCGAGGACGTCTGGTCGCGCAACTTCCTCAACTTCTTCGCCTCGCCGCTGACGATTTGGGAATATCTCGGCGGCCTGGTCGTCTCGAGCATGGCCACGAGCACGATCGGCGTGGTCTCCATGGTGCTGCTCGCCACCCTGGCCTTCGGGCTCTCCTTCGCCGTTTACGGCGCCCTGCTTTTGCCCTTCGTCCTGATCCTCTTCGTCTTCGGCATCGCCCTCGGCATCATGGCCACGGCGCTCGTCTTGCGGCTGGGCCCGGCCTCCGAGTGGTTCGTTTGGCCCATCCCCGCGCTCGTCGCGCCCTTCGCCGGCGTCTTCTACCCGATCTCCACTCTGCCCGCCTGGATGCGCGCCGTCTCCCGGCTCCTTCCGCCCGCCTACGTCTTCGAGTGCATGCGCGCCATCGTCCTGCACGGGGCCGTCCCGCGCTTGGGAGTCGCCGCGGGCGCGGGGCTCTGTCTCGCTTATCTCGCCGCCGCCGGCTGGATCTTCGCGCGCACCTACCGCTTCGCCGTCCGCACCGGCCTCATCGCCCGCTACAGCGCCGAGAGCGTCAGCTAGGCTTTCGGTAGGTCTTCTCGCCGGCCCGGATCGCCACGGGAAGCCGATTGCCCGGCGTCGGCAGGGGACAGGTCGTGAAATGGTTATAGGCGCAGGGCGGGTTGTAGGCCTCGTTGAAGTCCAAGACGATCGTCCCGCCCTTGGCCGCCGGGGTGTCTAGAAAGCGCGCCGAGGCATACGTCTGGCGCCCGCTCGTCAGGTCCCGGAAGACGAACTCGAAAGAGCCGTCGTCCTCCAGCTCGGGCTCGAGGCGGCAGGTCTTGCCGGAAAGCGAGAACTCGGCGTAGCCGGGCACGAGCGAAGCGGAAACGTCGCCCATCACGTTCTGCACCTCGACGGTCTTGGGCCTGGGATAGGCGACGTAGCGCGCCGTGACGCGCCATTTCGGATCGATCGGGAACCAGCGCAGCCCCTGGAAACGCCGCCGCATCGGGCTTTCCGGGTCCTTGAGGCGGATGGCGTAGCGGCTGCCGCTTTGGTGGACGTAGAGGGTGAGGCGGCCCAGCTTGAGGCGGCTCTTCGGGTCGTCCGGGAAAAGCGGCGCCGATCGGACGGTCTTGCCGCCCAGCGTCGCCGATACGCCGCGATCGAGCTTGACCGTCGTCTTTCCCGACCGGAACTCGAAGACGCCCGCCTGCCGCGGTCCCGCCGGGAGCACGATGTCGTTGAGGGGCCCGCTGCCGAAGCGGTTGTCGCCGTCGTGGAGCCAGAACAGGCCGGCAACCGAAAGCCAGCCGTCCGGCGCCAGGAGAGACTTCTCGTAGCCCCGGCGCCACTTCTCGACTCGCGCCCGATAAGGTTGGGCGGCGCGCATGGGCGCGGCGGCGCACAGCGCGGCCGCCGCGAATAGAACGGACTTCACGCCGCTATTGTAGGAATTTGCGGTAGCCTGAGCGCTTCGTTCCCAGCTATACTGCGAGCCTTGGGGAAAACCCGCCTCGAAGCCTTCAGCGACGGCGTCATCGCCATCATCATCACGGTGATGGTGCTGGAGCTGCGCCGCCCCGCCGGCGCGGACTTCCTCGACCTGAGGCCCCTGTGGCCGGACTTCCTGTCCTACCTGCTCAGCTTCGTTTACCTGGGAATTTACTGGAACAACCACCACCACATGCTGCACACGGTCCATCGCGTGACCGGAGGCATCCTCTGGGCGAACCTTCACCTGCTCTTTTGGCTCTCGCTGGTGCCCTTCGTCACGGAATGGATGGCCTCCCACGCCTCGGCGACGGCGCCTTCGGCCGTCTACGGGGCCGTGCTGCTTCTGGCCGCGCTGGCGTATTTCGTCCTCCAGCACGCCATCATCGTCTCGCAGGGGCGCGACTCGCTTCTCAAAACGGCGATCGGCCGGGACTGGAAAGGGAAAATCTCTCCCCTGCTCTACATCGCCGCCATCGCCTCGGCCTTCCGGTCGCCCGCGCTCGCCGACGGACTCTACGGCGCCGTCGCCCTCCTGTGGCTCATCCCCGACAAGCGCATCGAGCGCGCGCTGGCGCAAAACGAGGGATGAGCGCCTCCGGCCGCCGGTCCCTGATCGGACTCGGCGTCGCTTTCGTCACGGCCGCCGTTTTCCGGCCGGCGCTGCGCCTGGGCTTTCTCGGCATCGACGACCCGCAGATGGTCTTCGCCAATCCCCATATCCGCGGCGGACTGACGGCGCAAAGCGTGCGCTGGGCGTTCACGACGACCTATTCCAGCCTTTGGCATCCGCTGACGTGGCTCTCTTACATGGCCGACGTCCGCCTTTTCGGCCCCGAGCCGTTCGGGTTTCACCTGACGGACGTGCTGCTGCATGCGGCCAGCGCCGGAGTGCTCTTCGTCTTCCTGGACGAGACGACGGATCGCCCCTGGGAGAGCGCCTTCGCGGCCCTGCTGTTTTCCCTCCACCCGCTGCGCGTCGAGTCCGTGGCCTGGGCCGCGGAGCGCAAGGACGCGCTGAGCGTGTTTTTCTTCCTGGCGACGCTGCTCGCCTATGCGCGCTATGCCCGGAGACCGTCGGCTTGGCGTTACGCCGCGCCGCTCGGGCTCTACGTCCTCGCCCTGCTGTCCAAGCCCATGGTGGTCACGCTGCCGGTCATGCTCCTGATCGTCGACTTTTGGCCGCTCGAACGCCTCGCGCGCGAGAGCCTTGCGCGCCTCCTCATCGAGAAGCTGCCCTTCGCGGCTTTAGCCGCCGGCGTCTGCCTGGCGACCTTACGGGCGCAGGCGCCCTTCATCGCGGCCGGCCTGCCCTTGAGCCAGCGCCTGCTCGGCCTGCCGGCGTTCTACGCGGAGTATCTCGGCAAGATATTCTGGCCGTCGGATCTCTCGCTCTATTATCGCCGTCCGGTCCCGCTGCCCGTCGGCCCGGCACTGGCCGCCGCCGTCGGCCTTGCGGCGGCCACCGTTCTTTTCGCGAGCCTGCGAAAGCCATCGCCCTATCTCTTGGCCGGCTGGCTATGGTTTCTCTCGGCGCTCCTGCCCGTCGTGGGCCTCGTCCAAATCACGGGGCGCTCCATCGCCAACCGCTTCACGTATCTGCCGCAGATCGGCCTGTGTTTCGCCGCCGCCTGGGCCGTCCGCGAGCTGCTGCCGAGAAGGAGGCCGGCCGCGCTGGCCGGCGCGGCGGTCCTGCTCGCCTGCGCGGCGGCCACGCGGGCCGAGCTCTCCGCGTGGCAGGACCCGCGCGTTCTCTACGAGCGCACCCTGCGCGAGGACCCGAGAAACGAGCTGTTTTGCAACATCCTCGGCGTCGATTTGGCCAAGCGCGGCGACTTTGCCGGCGCGGAAGGCGCGTTCAAGCGGGCCATCGCGCTGGCGCCGTCCTATGCCGACGCCCGCAACAACCTCGGCCTGCTCTACGCGATGGAAGGCCGGCGCGCCGACGCTCGCCGGGAACTGGCGCGGGCGCTGCGCCTTTCGCCCGGAAACGCACAGGCGGCGGCGAACCTGGCGCGCCTTAAGCGCTAGCGTCCGGCCGTCTCGCCCGCGTGGCGGGCCAGCTCGGCCTCGAAGGCGGGTTTCGGAATCTCGCCGAGCCGCAGGGCGTCGGCGAAGGCGGCGCCGTCCTTGGGGCGCGCCCAGCGGTATTCATGCGCGGCCAGCCATTCCCGGGGCACGTCCTCGCGGTCGACGAACAAGAGCGCCTGGTCGTCCCAATAGACCAGGGCCCAGCGCGGGCGCGGCATGTAGAAGAGATACCAGGGCCTGGCGAAGGGCTTTGTCGAGCCGTCCGGATAGCGGCGCGTCGTTTGGAACTCCTGATTCAGATTCGGCAGCAGCTCGGCCGTGAAGCCTTCCCGGCGCGAGAATTGGTTCCAGCTCGCGTCGCTTTGCGAGGCGGCGGCGATCTGCAGGAGCACGTCGTGGAAGAGGTAGCGGCCGTCGACGAACACCTTGAGCCACGGCAGGCGCCAAGCCAGATAGCCGCCCCATTCCCACTGATTGTAGAGGCGCAGCGGCGCGAAGACGCCGCGATTGTCCGCGATGAAGGAAGCGGCGCGGGCCGGCACGTATTTCTCGTTGAACCACGAGCGCCAGGTCACCCGCGGCACCAGCCAAAGCGAGAACGCGGCGTAGGAGGCCAGCGCCGCGGCGCAGGGCCGCGGCGAAAGCCAACCGCGCTCGCGCGCGAGCAAAACGATCAGCAGGGCCGCCGGCGCCGCGAAAAACAGCGACAGGCGCAAGTGCGCCAGCGCGGCGGCACCGAAGAGCGCGGCCGCCAGGGCCGCTCCCGCGGGCAATGCCTCCCTCTTGCGCGGCGGCGCGGCGGCGCGCAGCGCGAGCAGCAGCGCGGCCGCCGCCCAGGCGGGCCAGAAGGGCCAATAGACCGGGTTCTTCGTCGTCATCGGATGCCACTCGGCGATGACGCGCGACAGCTGCGCGCCCATGCGCCAGTGGCTCAGCGCCACGATGTGCGGGCCGAGACCGTAGGGGTTGGCCGTCGACCCCGCGGCCGCGACGACCAAGCCGGCAAAGGCGAAGGAAGCGCGGTCGCGCCGGCCGCGCAAGGCCTCGGCGGCGACGTAGCAGCCGATCAGAGCAAAACCGAAGAAGAACCCCGCGTGGAAGTCCGCCCAGAGCGCGAAGAGCGGGAAGAGCAGCCCCAGCTTGAGGCGGGGCCGGCGCAGACGGCCCAGCCGCCAGGCCTCGAGCTGCCAAAGAAGCAGCCCGAAAAAGAGCAAGGAAAAGAGGTCGGGGCGGATGTCGGAGGAGCCGAAGACGCCGGCGCCGAAGAGCGCCAAGCCCAGGGCGCGCCCGGCCGCCGGCACGCGATTTTCGACGAGGGCCCGATCGACAAGGAACCAACCGAGGCCCAGAAACGTAATCTTAAGGAGCCAGAGGCCGGCCATGCCGGCCAGGGCGTAGACCAGGGAAAAGACGACTTGGGAGAGCCATTCGAAGTCCAGCCACGGCGAGCCGGCGCGCGAAAAGGAGAGGAAGTCCGCGCGGGGCAGGGCCCGGTGGGCGACGATCCAGTCCCCGGCCGACAGGTGCCAGAAAAGGTCGGGGTTGAACAGCGGCACGAGCAGCCCCGGCGTGGCGGCCAGAACGGCCAGGCCGAACAGGGCGTACGCCTTCCCTTTCTGGGATAAGCGCAGATGCGGTATGATAGGCCGGTTAGGCCCGCGCGGGGCGAAGAGCCCGTCCCGACCGGATGCAGCGGGTGCAGACATAGGCCGTCTGGGTCTTTCCGTCGAGAACGACCTTCTGGCGCTGCAGGTTCGGCCGGAAAACGCGCTTGCTGCCCTTATGGGAGTGGCTGTAGGAGTAGCCGGCGACCGGACCCTTGGAGCAGATGGTGCACTTGAATGCCATAGGCGTGTGATCCTCGAATTGATGGAAAAATCCAGTTTATCAAATTAATGGCGGAAGAGTCCATCCAGTTTCTCAAGGGCGTGGGGCCGGGGCGCGCGGAGATCTTCGCGCGGGTCGGCGTGCGCACCCTGGACGATCTCTTGGGCTACTATCCGCGCGACTGGCAGGACCGGCGCCCGACGGCCGACCTGTCGCTGCCCACGGCCACCGGCCTCGTCGTCGTGCGCGGGAAAGTGGTCAAGAGCGGAGCTTTCCCGGCCGGGGCCTCGCTGTCCTTGTTCCGCGCGCAGATCGCGACCGGGACGGAGACGCTGACGGCCCTTTGGTTCAAGCACCGCAGCCGCCGCTTCGACGTCTTCGCCCAGCTCAAGCGCGACGTCTCGCCGGGCGCCGACCTGTGGCTGGTCGGGCGCGGCGAGGCGGGAATCTCCGGGATCAGCGAGCTGCACGTCGACGAGTATTATCGGCTCGACGATCCGCGCGCCCCGCTCCACGTCGACCGCCTCGTGCCGATCTATCCGCTCACCGAAGGGCTGTCGCAGCGCTTCGTGCGCGAGCTCGTCCACCAGGCCCTTCTCAAGGCGGCCGCGGGCGCGGCCGAGATCCTGCCGCGGGCGCTGCGCGACAAGCGCCAGCTGCTCTCGGCGGGACAGGCGCTCAAGGGGATCCATTTCCCGGGCTCGCAAGCCGAGCTCTCGGAGGCGCGCAATCGTCTCGCTTACGAGGAGCTGCTGCTGCTGGAGCTGGCCTGGATCTTGAAGCGGCGCCAAACCCGCAGCGTGTCCAAGGGCCACCGCTACGAGATCAAAAGGACCCTGCTCTCGCCGTTTCGCGAAAATCTCGGCTTTGAGCTGACGGGCGCCCAAAAGCGCGTCATCAACGAGGTCTTCTCCGATCTCCAGAAGCCCTACCCGATGACGCGGCTGCTCCAGGGCGACGTCGGCAGCGGCAAGACCGTCGTGGCGCTGGCGGCGCTGCTGCTCGCCGTCGAAAACGGCGGCCAGGGCGTCTTGATGGCGCCGACGGAGATCTTGGCCGAACAGCACTTCCAGACGCTGAGCCGCGCGCTCAAGGGCCTGCCCGTGCGCGCCGCCGTCCTGACCTCGCGCGTGCCCGCCCGCGAGCGCAAGAGCCTCGTCGCGGCGGCGGCGGCGGGAGAGCTCGACGTCGTCGTCGGCACCCACGCCCTGCTCGAGGGCGACGTGACCTTCCCGCGCCTGCGGCTGGCCGTCATAGACGAGCAGCACCGCTTCGGCGTGCGCCAGCGCGCCACCCTTCGGCAAAAGAGCGAGCTCCTCGACCTGTTGATCATGACGGCGACGCCCATCCCGCGCACGCTCGCCCTCGCCCTCTACGGCGAGCTCGACACGTCGACCATCGATGAGATGCCGCCCGGCAAGGCGCGCGCCCGCACGCTCCAGGCCGCGGAGGCGCAGGCCTTGGACGCCGTGCGCCGCGCCGCGGGCCTCGGCCGCCAAGCCTTCATCGTCTATCCCGTCATCGAGGAGGGCGGCCCGGCCGACCTTCAATCGGCCAAGGTCGAGCACGCGCGCTTGAGCGAGACAGAGCTGCGCGGCCTGCGCGTGGGCCTCATCCACGGCGCCTTGCCCGGCCGCCAGAAGGCGGCGGTCATGTCGCAGTTCGCCCAGGGCCGCCTCGACGTCCTGGTCGCCACGCAGGTCATCGAGGTGGGCATCGATGTGCCCAACGCGACCGTGATGGTCATCCAGAACGCCGACCGCTTCGGCTTGGCCAGCCTCCACCAGCTGCGCGGGCGCATCGGCCGAGGCTCGGCCGAGGCGGAGTGCTATCTGGTGGGCGAGGCGCGCTCGCCCCAGGCGCGCCAGAGGCTCGACATCATGACGGCCACGCACGACGGCTTCCGCATCGGCGAGGAGGACCTGAAGCTGCGCGGGCCGGGCGAGTTCGTGGGGACGGCCCAGCACGGCGAGCTCTCCCTGCGCGTGGCCGATCTTGCGCGAGACGCCGCGCTGCTGGCCCAGGCGCGCCAGGACGCGGAAGAACTCCTGGCCGGCGACGCGCGCCTGCAAGCCCCGGAACTGCGCGCGCTGCGCGGGCGCCTCGTTTCGCTCTATCAGCGCCAGTGGAACTGGATCGACCTGGCGTAAGAGGTATAATCGCGCCGTGCTCGCCGCCCTTGCCCTGCTCCTGACGCTTCCCGCCTCCGCCCAGCGGACCGATCACGAGACGTTCCGCATGCTCGGCTGGAATAACGGTTGCTCCGCGGCGGTCGAGGACCTGGGCTACGCCAAGCTCGGCGAGGCCATCCAAGGCATCCCGATCTACGCCTGGATCGGCACCATCACGATCCCGCCCGGCCATGAGGCTCAAAAGGCTCGCTGGTATTACCAGGTCGACGACCAGAGGGATTGGAACGCGAAGAGCGCGGAGAAAACCGAGGCGCGCCTGGCCGGACTGGGCTACCGGCAGCCCGGCTATCACGAGGCCGTGCGCCCCGATCCCGTCTCCCCCGGGGGAGACCTGTCGAGCCTCATCGGCTCCACCGGCACCTTCCGCACGGACTCGCCCGGCCCGTGGCCCGACACGCGGTGGCGGCTGTCTTCCGTCTACTACGACTCGATCGGAGCCTGCGGGCTGCTCGTCTATACCCCGCGGGGCGCCGACGACCGCTTCCAACTGCTGCTCGCGCGCTTCGGCAACGTCGCCGCGCGGCGCGACCGCGCCGCCGCGCACCTCAACAACGCCCTGGCGCTGCTCAAAAGCGGCGACGAGGAAGGCGCTTTGGCCGAGACGGGGATCGCCGCGGAGATGGCGCCCAAGCTGCCGCCGGCGCGCTACCAGCACGCCGCGCTGCTCAAGCTCACCGGCCATATGCGGCGGGCCGTGCGCGAGCTCAAGGCGGCGATCGCCCTGGACCCGAGCTACGCCCGAAAATGGGAATCGGACCCGGATTTCGGGCCGATGAACGGCTTCCCGGACTTCGCGCAGCTCATGCGCGCGCGGTGAGCGACCGGGCCATCTCGGCGAGAGTGGCGCGCGCCAGGCCCTGCCGCAGCTCCTCCTCCTGCCGCCGCAAGGCGCAGTAATTGACGCAGGCCGTGCCCTCGCAGCGGCGCGCGCTGTCCAGAGCGCAGAAGTCCCGGCTATAGCGGCCCTCGCAGGCCTCGATGATCTCGAGCAGCGTGATCTGCTCGGCCGGCCGGCCCAGGCGCACGCCTCCTTCCGGCCCCTTCTTGGCCTCGATGAGTCCGGCCTTGACGCAGCGCGACAGGATCTTGGCCAGGAAACTCGGTGGAATCCCGCGCGCGCGCGCCAGGTCGGCCACCGGAAGCGGCGCGGCGGGCTGGGCGGCCACCGCCAATTGGGACAATGCAGAGAGGGCGTATTCTCCGGACTTCGTCAGGTTCAAGCAGCGAGACATGATCCGATCCTCCAGGTCTTTTTCCTCGCTTGCCTGAGACGCAACACGACGGCCAAGTCGTTCCAGTCCGGCGCCGGCCCGCGGGCCGAAGCGTTGCGACCATTCTCGACATTAAGGGTCCCTTATGATGATCTTCCAGAACGCCTTCGAGGCCGGCAAGCGCTTCCCGGGCTCCATCGTCGCCATCGGCAAGTTCGACGGGATGCACCGCGGCCATCAAAAGCTCCTGCTCGCGGCCTTGCGCCGGGCCCGGACGACCGGCACGTCCTGCCTCGCCGTGACCTTCGACCCTTCCCCGGCCCAATTTTTCGGCGGCGACCCGCTGCCCCCGATCCTGACCCTGGCCCAGAAACTCGAGCGCTTCGCGGCGCTCGGGCTCGACGCCGCCGTGCTGCTTCCCTTCGACAAGCGGCTGGCCTGCATCTCCCCCGAGGGCTTCGCCCGCGACGTGCTGGCGCTTCAACTCAAGCCCTCAGCCGTCTGCGTGGGCAGCGACTTTTGCTTCGGCAAGGACCGCGCCGGCCGCGTAGAGACGCTCCAGGCCCTCGGGCCGGGACTGGGCTTTTCCGTGCATCCGGTCTCATTGGCCGTCGACAGCGGCGAGAAGATCAGCGCCTCGCGCATCCGCCGGCTTCTGGACGAAGGCCGGCGCCGGGAGGCCGAGCGGCTGCTGGGCTGGACTCTCCCCGCTTAAACCGCTACACTGAGGTTCAGGCGAGGATTTCTCCGAATTGCCCCGGCCCAGGCGCTTGGCGCCCAACGCGGGTGCTAAAGAGGACCTGAAAACCGCGCCGACGGCGCGGTTTTTTATTTTATGACCGAGAAAGAGCTGCGGGACCTGTTGGATGAACGCCTTCTGATCCTGGACGGCGCCATGGGCACGGCTCTGCAGGCCTGCGACCTCTCGGCGGCCGATTTCGGAGGACCCGCCCTCGAAGGCTGCAACGAGAACCTCATCCTGACCCGGCCTGACGTGGTGCGCCGCGTCCACGAGAGCTACCTGGATGCGGGCAGCGATATCGTCGAGAGCAACACGTTCGGGGCCGTGCGGCACGTGCTCGCCGAATACGGGCTGGAAGACAAGGCCTTCGAGCTCAACCGCGAAGGCGCCCGCCTGGCCAAGCAGGCCGCGCTCAAGTTCTCGACACCGGGAAGCCCCCGCCTCGTGGCCGGGGCGCTGGGCCCGGGCACGAAGACCATCTCGGTGACCGGCGGCATCTCCTTCGACGACGTCGCGCGCAACTACGAGGAGGCCGCGCGCGGCCTCCTCGAGGGCGGCGCCGACTTGCTGCTGCTCGAGACCCAGCAGGACACCCTGAACGTCAAAGCCTCCCTGATCGGCTTCGAACGAGCGTTCGCCGCTTACGGCAGGACGCTGCCCGTCGTCTTGTCCGTCTCGATCGAGACCATGGGCACGATGCTCGGCGGCCAGACCGCCGAAGCGCTCTGCGACGCCCTGTCGGGCCGAGACCTCCTCGCCCTCGGCCTCAACTGCGCCACCGGCCCGGACTTCATGACGGATCACTTGCGCACGATCTCGGAGCTTACGAGCGCCTACACGATCTGCTATCCCAACGCCGGCCTGCCCGACGAGAACGGCCGCTACAACGAGACGCCGGAGATGATCGCTCGCAAGCTCGAGCGCTTCTGCTTGGAAGGCTGGGTCAACATCCTCGGCGGCTGCTGCGGCACCACTCCGCGGCACATCCGGCTCGTCTCCGAGATGGCGCGCGGCCGGCCGCCGCGCAGGCCGTCTCGCGCCCCCCGCGCCGCCGTCTCGGGCCTCGAGTCCTTGGCCCTCGACGAGGACAGGCGCCCGCTGCTCGTCGGCGAGCGCACCAACGCCATCGGCTCGAGGCTCTTCAAGGAGCTCATCGCCAAGGGCGGCTACGACGACGCCGCCGAGATCGGCCGCCGGCAGGTGCGCAGCGGCGCCCATGTCGTCGACGTCTGCCTGGCCAATCCGGATCGCGACGAGCGCGCCGACATGATCGCCTTCCTCGAGCGCCTGACGAAGAAGATCAAGGCGCCGCTCATGATCGACTCCACCGACGCCGCCGTCATCGAGGAGGCGCTGAAGAGGACGCCGGGCAAGTCCATCGTCAACTCGATCAATCTCGAGGACGGCGAGGAGCGCTTCGCGAAGGTCGTGCCGCTGCTCAAGCGCTACGGCGCCGCCGTGGTCGTCGGCACGATCGACGAAGACAAGAAGATGGGCATGGCCCTGACACGCGAGCGCAAGCTCGAGATCGCCAGGCGCTCCTTCGAGCTTTTGGCCGGAAAATACGGCTTGCCGCCGGAAGACCTCATCTTCGACCCGCTCGTCTTTCCCGCGGGCACCGGCGACAAGAACTACTGGGGCAGCGCCGTCGAGACGATCGAGGGCGTACGCCTCATCAAGCGCGCCCTGCCGCGCTGCCGCACCGTCCTCGGCGTCTCCAACGTCTCCTTCGGCCTGCCGCCGGCGGGCCGCGAAGTCTTGAACGCCGTCTTTCTCCATCACTGCGTGGAAGCGGGCCTCGACCTCGCCATCGTCAACGCCGAGAAGCTGGCGCGCTACACGACCATCCCCGAAGCCGAAAAGAAGCTCGCCTGGGACCTGCTGACGTGGAAAGGCCCCGGCGATCCTTCGCGCCCGTCCGGCTACGACGCCGTCGCCGAGTTTTCCGCCCACTTCCGCGCCGCCAAGCCGGCGCATCAGGCGGCCAGCGAGCGCTCGAAGCTGCCCGTCGACGAGCGCCTGGCGCGCAACGTCATCGAGGGCTCCAAGGAAGGGCTGCTCGACGACCTGGCCGAAACGCTGAAGACCCGGCGGCCGCTCGAGATCATCAACGGCCCGCTCATGAAGGGCATGGACGAAGTGGGCCGCCTCTTTGGCGCCAACGAAATGATCGTAGCCGAGGTCCTGCAGTCGGCCGAGGTGATGAAGGCCGCCGTCGCTTTTCTCGAGCCTCACATGGACAAGCAGAGCGCGGCGACCCGCGGCAAGGTCGTTCTGGCCACCGTCAAGGGCGACGTCCACGACATCGGCAAGAACCTCGTCCACATCATCCTGAAGAACAACGGCTACGAGATCACCGATCTGGGCATCAAGGTGGCTCCCGAGACGCTCATCGAGGCCGTCAAGCGCGTCGCGCCCCACATCCTGGGCCTGTCCGGGCTGCTGGTCAAGTCCGCCCAGCAGATGTCGGTGACGGCCGAGGACCTCGCCGCGTCCGGCATCCGCCTGCCGATACTGGTCGGCGGCGCGGCGCTTTCCGCGAGGTTCACGGCGACCAGGATCGCCCCCCTCTACGACGGTCCCGTCCTGCACGCCAAAGACGCGATGACCGGCCTCGACTTGGCCAATCAGCTCCGGGACCCCGGCCTGCGCGAGAAGCTCTTGGCGCGCAACAAGGAGCTCCAGCAGCATCTGGCCGCGTCGGCCGTCCCGGCCCCCGCCCCCGCCAACGGCGATTCCCGCGCCGCGCCCAAGCCGCGGCGCGAGGCGGACATTCCCACGCCGCCGGACCTCAAGCTCCACGTCGTCTCCGATTTCTCGCTCGAGGACATCTTCCGCTACGTCAATCCGATCATGCTCTACGGCAAGCACCTGGGCCTCAAGAGCCCGGAGCGGGCGCTCGCCGAGGGCCAGCCCAAGGCCGTGGAACTCTCGCGCGAGATCGCCGCGCTGCAAAACGAGATCCTCGCCAAGCGTCTCATGACGGCCAAGGCCGTCTACCGCTTCTTCCCGGCTCGCGCCGAGGGCAACCGGGTCAGCCTCTACTGGTCTACGACCGACCAGGCCCCGGCCGCCGTCTTCGATTTCCCGCGTCAGCCCTCCGGCGACCGGCTGTGCCTGTCCGACTTCGTCTCGCCGGAGCGACCCGACTACCTGGCGCTGTTCGTCGTCACCTGCGGCGAGGGCGTGCGCGAGCTCTCCGACCGCTGCCGCGAAGAAGGGCAGTATCTCAAGTCCCACGCGCTGCAGGCTCTGGCCATCGAAAGCGCCGAGGGCTTCGCCGAGCTGCTGCACCAGCGCCTGCGCTCCATGTGGGGCATCGGCGACCCGCCCGGCATGACGCTCAAGGAGAAATTCCAGGCGCGCTACCGCGGCTTGCGCGTGAGCTTCGGCTATCCGGCCTGCCCGAACCTCGAGGATCAGGCGAAGCTCTTCGCCCTGCTCGACCCCAAGGCCAACATCGGCGTCTCTCTGACCGAAGGCTTCATGATGGAGCCGGAGGCGAGCGTCTCGGCGCTGGTCTTCCACCATCCCGACGCGCGCTACTTTTCGGTCGGCGCCGACCTCGCGACCGGCGCGACCGGTGTCAGGCCTTGAGCGTCCTGGCCGCCGCGCAAGCCGTCGCCCTCGTTTTTTCCCGCATCGACGCCCTCCAAAAGCGCGAGTTCAACCAAAACGCCTATCAAGTCGAGCGGCTCGACAAGCGCTGCGAGGCTCTGGCTCCCGAGGTCCTGGGTCTGGGGCCGGACGCCGCGCAGCCCCTGCTCGCCGTGGCCCGCGACGAAAAGCGCCCGGTCAAGGAGCGGCTCTTCGCGGTCACGTTTCTCGGGCTGCTCGATGATCCGGCCGCCTTCCTCCCGCTCGAGGAAGTGGCCCTCGCGCCCGGCCCGGACGACCTGCGCTCCGCGGCCGTCGCCGGCCTCGAAGGCGCGGGCGTCTCGCGCCGAGCCGTACGCCGCGCCGCCTGCGACGCGCTGGCTCAAGACGATCTGCCCCCGCGCGCGCTCGCGGCCGCCCTGGCCGTCGCCTCGCGCACCGGCTGCGACGAGCCGCGTTCCCTTTACGCCTGGGCGCGTCGCTTCGGGCGGATGCCGCGCGGCGACTCGGCGCGCCTGGCGGGCTTGGCCGCCACGGGGCTGTCGCGCTCCTTTCCCTTCGAGGGCGGCCGCCTTCTCTGGAAGCTCTTTGACTTCTATCCGCCGGGCTCGACCCAGCGTCTCTTCGTCCTGGACCGCCTTTGGGACGCCCGGGACACCCAAAAGCAGCTCGGTCACGCCGCGCTCCAGCACGCCCTCGACGCGGCCGAGGCCGAGCCGCCCGTCGTGGCCAACGTGGAGGCCGCGCTGCGCCTCGTCGTCCTCCTCGACGACGGCACGGCGGCTCCCGTCGTGGCGCACCTTTTGCGCAGTCCCTATCCGAAGGTCGCCGCCTCCGCCGCCAACGTCATGCCGCTGCTGCGCGCGCCCGTTGTGAACGGCGGCCGATTTTAGTAGAAACTGACCAATGGCGCGCCTGGCCGTCTACCCCGGCAGCTTCGACCCCCTGACCAAGGGGCACCTCGACATCATCCACCGCGCCGCCGAGGTCTTCGACCACGTCATCGTGGCCGTCTCCAACAACCCCGCCAAGAAGCATCTCTTCAGCGTCGACGAGCGCATCCAGATGGCCGAAAACGCCGTTGCCGCCGTCCCCAACGCCGATGTGGACACTTTCTCCGGCCTTCTCGTCGACTACCTGCGCGAGAAGAAGGCCCGCGTCCTTATCCGCGGCTTGCGCGTGGTCAGCGACATGGACTATGAGTTTCAGCTGGCGTCCTTCAACCGCAAGCTCAACAAGGACGTCGAGACCGTGTTCCTGATGCCCTCCAACGAGCACACCTACTTGGCCGCCTCGATGGTTCGCGAGGTGGCCCGCCTGGGCGCCAAGGTCGACGAGTTCGTCACGCCCTTCGTGGCGCGCAAGCTGGCCCTCAAGTTCGGGCGCAAGCGGCGCTAGCCTTCGGTATAATGCGGCGATGAGGAGCCGCTGGATCTGGCCCGCCCTCGCCGGCTTGGCCTTCGCCCTGGTCTGCGCCCTGCTGCTCGCCGAGACGCGCTGGGGCGGACTGCGCATATCCGACGACGACTCGGCGCCCGCCGTCGACCTTGCGCCGCCGCAGGCCCCGCCTTCGGCGATGCCCGCGCCCACGCCCGGCGTCACCAACGAGGCCCTGCACGCCATGCTCACCGAAGAGCGCGAGAAGATGGGCATCAAGGAGATCGGCCCCGACGCCGAGCAGCCGCAGGTGTCCCACCGGCTGGGTTTTGGCCAGCCCGGGACGCGCAAGCAGGCGGAGGCGGCCATCCGGCGCATGATGCTCCTGCGCCGGCAGATCGACGATGCCGCCGGCAAGCAGCAGCCGGTGCCCATCGACGGCAGCGTCGCCCCGGTGCTGTCCCAACCGGATACCCAGTCCGGGCAAGCCGTCGGCTCCCCGCGGCCTTGACGGCCCGGGGCATCCTTGCTTTAATCGCCGCCATGCTCGCCCCTTTGCTCGCCGTCGTCCTTTCCGCTGCCGCCTCGGCCGGGGGCTTCAGCCCGTCGCCCTATCTGCGCTTCGACGCCTCGCCCGCGCAGATCTCGCAAGACTGCGACCAAGCCATCAAGCGGGCGCAGATGGATCTCGAGGAGATCGCCCGCCTGCCGGAGACGTCCTTGACCTTCTCCAACACCGCGGCCGCCCTCGACCAAGCGGTCTGGACGGCCAACGACCGGACGGGCTCCGACACCTTTCTTAAGGAAGTGGCCGTCTCCCCGGCCGTGCGGCAGGCCGCCCTCCAGTGCCAGACGAAGATGGACAAGTTCAACATCGACGTCTACGCGCGCGAGGACCTCTTCAAGGCCTTGAGCGCCTACGCGGCCAAGAAGGAAAAATCGGCCGCCGAGGACGGCCGCCTGCTCGACAAGGAGCTGGAGGATTTTCGCCGCAACGGCCTGCTGCTGCCGGCGCGCAAGCGCGAGCGGGTGCGCAAGATCCACGAGCGCATCGCCGAGCTGCAGGATGAGTTCGACAAGAACATCGCCGACGACAAGGAAGGTCTTTGGCTGACGCGCACGCAGCTCGCCGGCCTGCCGGACGACTACGTCGGCGGGCTCAAGCGCGACGGCGACAAGTACTGGGTCAGCGTCGACTATCCCGATTTTTTCCCGTTCATGGAAAATTCCAAGGACGCGGACGCCCGCCGGCGGCTGGAGACGCTCTTCGACAACCGCGCCTTCCAGCTCAACGAGCCGATCTTGAAGGAAGCGCTGGCCCTGCGCGAGCAGGCCGCGCATCTTCTGGGCTACAAGGACCACGCCGCCTACGTGCTCGAGCCGCGCATGGCCAAGAACCCGCGAACCGTCGAGCGCTTCATCGACGACCTGGTCCGGCGCCTCAAGCCGCTCGGCAAGCAGGACGAAGCTCGCCTGCTCGCCCTCAAGAACGCCGACGACCCCCGCTCCGACGGCAAGCTCCACATCTGGGACTGGCGCTACTACGACAACCAACTGCGCAAGACCAAGTACGACGTCGACGAGGACAAGCTCAAGGAATATTTCCCGATGCAGACGGTGACCGAGGGGATGCTCGGCATCTACCAGCAGGTCCTCGGCGTGCGCTTCAAGAGGATCGCGGACGCTTCCGTCTGGGCGCCCGATGTCTCGCTCTACTCCGTCAGCGACGCCGCGGGCGGCCCGCCGATCGGCTACTTCTACATGGACCTTTTCCCGCGCGACGGCAAGTACAAGCACGCCGCGTCTTTCACCCTCATCAACGGGCGCGTCCTGCCCGACGGCACGTATCAAAAGCCGGTCTCGGCGATCGTGGCGAACTTCGCCAAGCCCTCGCCCGGCCGGCCCTCGCTGCTCAAGCACGGCGAGCACGAGGAGATCGAGACCTTCTTCCACGAGTTCGGCCACATCATGCACCAGACCCTGACCACGGCCAAGTACGGACGGTTTTCCGGAGCCAACGTCGCGCTCGATTTCGTCGAGGCGCCCTCGCAGATGTTCGAAAACTGGGTCTGGCAGCCGGCCGTCATCGAGCGCATCTCCGGCTATTACGCGGATCCTTCCAAGAAGCTGCCTCCGAACGTGCTCCAAAAGATGATCGCCGTCAAGAACCTGGACGCCGGCATCGTCAATCTGCGCCAGATGCTCTTCGCCCAGGTCGACATGGACTACCACACGCGCTCGACGGTGAGCGATCCCACGAAGATCTGGGCCAAGGACGCCAGGAAGATCGCGTTAATGCCGATCGCCCCGGACACGCATCCCGAGGCCAGCTTCGGCCATATCATGGGAGGCTACGACGCCGGCTACTACGGCTATATGTGGTCGAAGGTCTACGCGCAGGACATGTTCAGCGTCTTCCAGCAAGACGGCATCCTCAACCCGGCGGTCGGACGGCGCTTCCGCGACGACGTCCTGGCCAAGGGCAGCACCGAGGACGAGATGAGGCTCGTCGAGGACTTCCTCGGCCGCAAGCCCAACAACGAGGCGTTCCTGCGCAGCATCGGCCTCGGCGCGCCCGGCGGCTCGCCCTCGCGCTGAGGCTCAGCTCCGCGGCTGGGGCGGCCCGGGATATCCTCACAAAGGCCTGACCGGCTCGTAGTGGAAGTAGCGCGACGCCCGCTTGGGCGTCGTCGGATCGTCTCGCTGGTAGGCCTTGACGGTCGAGCCGACCCGGAAGCTGACGCCGAAATAACCGGCGAAGCGGCCGTCGACTCTGCGGACGCCGGCCGAAACGTCGAGGTCGTCGCTCACGCCCTTGGCAATTCCTGCGAAGAAGGCCGGCATGAACACGTCGTGAGCGCCCCCGACGCCGAGGAAGGCCCCGTCGGCTTGGCGGACCTCTTCGGTGTAGCCGAGCTCGATATTGAAGGGCTTGGCCGCGCGCTGCAGCGGCACTCCCGCGGATAAGTAGGGATAGACGTGCATGGGCACGGCGCCGCCCGGGGCGTAGAGCCCGATCTTGAGCGCGGAGAGCACGGCGGCCCAGTTCATCGGCCCATCCTAGCAGCGGCCTCCTGGCGGCCCAATAGCGGCGCGGTAAAGGTCGTGTCCCGCTTATTGAGATTGATTTTCAATAAGCCTAATGCTACGATCTCTTTGTTGAGACTCAGTATCAATAAGGAGACCTCGTGCCCAAAGCCGCTCCGCTTCTTCTGACCGCGCTGCTCGCGGCCGCCCCGGCCGCGGCCGACCAGGGCCAATCGCAGGACGACGCCGCCTGGAAGCAGCAGATGCAGCGGAAGCTCGACCTCATGGCCCAAGAGATAGCGGACATGCGCCTCTCCGGCGCCGCTTCGGCGCCGCCTGCCGCGAGCACGGCGCCCGCGACCGGCGACACCGCCGCTCCCGCGACCGTTCTTTCGCCTTACAGCATCGGTCCCGCCGCGGCCAAGATCTACGGCGTCGAAAAGGGCTTGTCTTTCGGCGGCTACGGAGAGATGATCTACTCCAATTTCCAGCACGCCACGAAGTACAGCCTCAACGGCGACGACAACCAGAACCGCACGGCCGAGGCCGACCTCGGACGCTTCGTCCTTTATACGGGCTACCGCTTCAGCGACAAGATCCTCTTCAACTCGGAGCTGGAGGTCGAGAGCGCCAACAGCTCCAAGAGCGGCGAGGTGGAAGCGGAGTTCGCCTATCTCGACTTCGCCCTTTGGAAGCCGCTCGGCTTTCGCGTCGGAGAGCTGCTTCTGCCCGTCGGCCTGACCAACGAGTATCACGAGCCGACCGTCTACGACAGCGTGCTCCAGCCCGACATCGAGCAGTTCCTGATCCCGCCCGAATGGCACGAGAACGGCGCCGGCTACTACGGCCAATACGCGGGGTTCGCTTACCGCGGCTACGTTCTCGCCGGCCTGCGGGCGGCCAAGGACTCGGGCATGAACCAGATCGGCTTTCAGCCCGACATCGCCCTCCAGGAGGGCCAGCAGGAGGGCTCGCGCAGCCGCGCCCACGACCTGGCCGTCGCCCAGCGCCTGGACTACGCCGGCCTCCCCGGCTGGATCTTCGGCGGGTCCTTCTACCTCACCAACGCCGGCCAGGGCGACACGACCTGCACGGGCGGCGTGACGCCCTGCTCGGGCGTCCAGCTCAGCGTGCCCCTGACCCTCTGGGAGGGCCACCTCCAAGGCGAGTGGCGCGGCTGGAAGCTGCGCGCGCTCTACACCCAGACGACGGTCGGGGGCGTCGGCGAGGTCAACCAAGCCAACGGACTGTCGGGCAACCAGTCGGTCGGGCAGTTCATGTGGGGCGGCTACGTCGAACTCGCCTACAACGTCATGAACGTCGTCGCTCCCCAAAGCCGGCAGAGCGTCTCGCCCTTCTTTCGCTACGAGCGCTACAATACCCAGGGCGAGGTGCCGGCAGGCTACTCGAGCGACCCGCAGAACGACCGGCGCGTCTGGACCCTCGGCGCGGCCTATAGGCCGATCCCGCGCGTGGTGCTCAAAGCCGACTACCAAATCCGCGCCAGCCACGCCGGCGGCGGTGTCAACCAAGCCAACATGGGCATGGGCTTCGAGTTCTAATGCCGATCGCGCTTCTGCTCGCCGTCTTTCTCGTCTTCGCCGGCGCCGGCGTCGCCGGGGCCAAAGTCTACCTGACCCAGCCCCAGGCCGTCGCCCTGGCTTTTCCCAAGGCCAAGCCCCGCCGCAAGGTCCTCTTCCTGACGGACGCCCAAGCGGCCAAGATCCAGGCCCTGTGCGGCGTCAAGCCCGACTCGCGCATCGTCGTCTACTATGAAGGCCCGGAGGGCGCGGCCTTCTTCGACCGCCGGATGGTGCGCACGCTGCCCGTCGTCTATATGGCCGTCGTCAAGCCCGACGGCACGCTCGGGCGCGTCGACGTGATGTCCTGGGAGGAGCCGGACGACTATTTTCCTCCGCCGCGCTGGCTGGCCCTCTATACCAATCGCAAGCTCGGCAACGACTTGAGGCTCGGAAACGGCATCCCCCACATCACGGGAGCCAGCCTCACCAGCCAGGCCATGAACGACGGCCTGCGCCTGATCCTCGCGACCTACCAAGCGGCCGTCCTCGCGGCGAAATGACGATCTTCGCGATGGCCACCTTCCTGCGCGCGCGCGTCGACGCCGGGGGCCGCTCGGAGCAGGCCCGACGGCTCGTCGCCGACACCGTGCGCGAGCTGGAGGAGCGTCTCTCTTTTTTCAGGCAGAGCAGCGACGTTTCTCGCGTCAACGCCGCCGCGGGCTCGGATCCCGTGAAAGTCGGCGCCGAAACCTTCGCCGCCGTCGCGCTCGCCCTGCGCTACGCCGACCTGACCGACGGAGCGTTCGACCCGGCGTTTCGCTCCCGGGGCTGCGGGCGCTTTCGCGAAATCGAGCTGGACGCCCGCCGGCGCACGGTCCGGCTGCCGCGGCGGGGAATGCTGCTCGATCTGGGCGGCATAGGAAAGGGCTTCGCCCTGGACCTCGCGCTGGCGCGCGCCCGCCAGGCTTATCCGGTCGAGAGCGCCGTGATGGACTTCGGAGGCCAGTGGCTCTTCTTCAGCCGTTTTGCTATTCGCGAGACCGTCGCCATCGAAGACCCTCGCGCGGAAGGCCGGCTCTTGGACACGTTGACCGTCGAAGGCAACGTCTCCGTCTCGACCTCGTCCCAAGGCCAGCGCCCCGGGCACCTGAGGCTGCCGTGCAGCGGGGCCGCCGCCTCGGCCTGCCTCAGCGCCACCGCCGTCGCCGCCACCGGGGCCGAGGCGGAAGCGCTCTCGACGGCGCTCTTCGTCGCGGGGCCCCGCCAGGCCGAGAGGTTCCTCTCGCGATTTCCGGGCGCCCAGGCGAGGCTGCACCGATGACCCGGCCCAAGACCGCCCTCGGCCCCTGGCACAAGCGCGTCCTTTACGGCTCGACCGCCCTGGTGTGGCTCTCCGGCGCCCTATGGCTCGTCGACAAGCACTTCCGCCAGGTCCAGACCGACTTCGGCCTCCAGGCGCCGCCCACGCAGGCTTTATGGCTCGACATCCACGGCGCCGCGGCCATGCTCATCCTGGGGCTTCTCGGGTCGCTGCTTCCGGAGCACGTGCGCCTGGGCTGGAAGCGCCGCGACCAGCGCCCCTCCGGCGGGCTGTCTCTGGCCGTCCTCGTCTTCCTCGCGCTGACCGGGTGGGGCCTCTACTACGTCGGCGACCAGGGCCTGCGCGCCAAGGTCAGCCTGGCCCATTGGGCCGCGGGCCTCGGACTTCCCGCCTTCATCGCCCTCCACGTCCGGCTGGCCGGCCGCTCGCGCCCGAAGACTTCTCGGCCTCGTCCGCTTGATCGCCTGCCGGACAAAATCGTTAAATAGTCGTCGCCGTTTTTAAATTCAAAGGGGGGTCCGCATGCTCGCCACGCTCTGCCGCCGCGCCGCCATCCTCGGCGCCTTCATCCTTCTCGTCGCCTCTCTGTCGCCGGCGCTGGCCGCCGACACCTACATCGACGCGCAGCATCTCGGCGTCGGCCCGACGTGGATGACCGTGCCCGACTCGAACCGGGCCCTCAACGATCAGGTCGGCTTCTTCAGCGGACGCTACTGGTTCAATAACCGCTTCGGCGTCGACGCCGGCATCGGCCTGGGCTTTCCGCAGATGACGCCGACCAACGTCACCGAACTGGACCTCAACGTCGAGCCCATGTTCGCGCTGGCCATGCGCAAGCACACGATCCTCTATGCCGACGCCGCCCTCACCCCGGGCTTTCAGTTCGTGGGCTCGGGCGGCGGCACGACCACCGTCTTCGATATGTCCGCCGGCGTCGGGCTCGAGAAGGCCTTCGAGGAGCTGCCTCAGGCGGCCTTCTTCGCCCAGTGGAACCCGCTCGGCTTCAACATCACCATGCCGCCGCACGGCGACACCGCCTTCGGCATGGGAATCCTCGGAAGCGTCATGAACTTCGGGGTGGGCTTCCACTACTACCTGTAAGGCTCCTTCGCCGGCTCGCGCTACTTCTATCTCTAGACCCGTCCTGACGGCGCTCGCCGTTCTCTTGTCATCGCTCCCGGCGGCTCGGGCGCAAGCGAACTGGGACCCCACGACGAGCGGCCCTTTTTTCACCGGCACGGCGGAAACCCAGCCTCCCGGCTCGTTTTTTGCCGAGACCTACGTCTATGACTACTACCAATCGAACCCGGGGATCCATTCTGTGGTCATGCCGCTGAGATTCAACGTGGGCGTCATCGACGGACTCGATTTCAACGCTTCGGTCCCATACGATCACACTCTGGAAAAGGGGCCGAACGGCAACTGGTATCAAGGCGGGGGCGTCGGCGATACCCAGCTCTGGGTTAAAAAGGAGCTGATCAAGGCTTCCGGCAATCTTCCGACGATCTCGACGGAGCTGATCCTCACCTTGCCATCCGGCAACTACGCCCATTTGAAGCCCGATCTCTACGACGCGGACCAAACCGGGCTCGGCACGACGGACGTGGGCGTTTCCGTGTTGGCGCGAAAGCGCCTCGAGCCGTTCGAGTTTTACGGCCAGTTGACCTACACGACGGGCTCGCAGACGACCGTGGCTCCGGGCTACAGCACTCAAAACGGGACCCTCTTTCCCCAGGGCGGGCTCATCACCCCGGGAGACACGATCTTTTACTCCGGGGCCTTCGAGCACATACTCAACGAAAAATGGAACGCCGGCTACTTGATGGAGCTCTACGGCGGCGCTTCGACGGGCCATAACCTCTTCGTGGGCCCGACCGGCAGGGCGGGCTGGAGTTTCCTTTGGGCGGCGCCGGAGCTGGAGATCGACTTTCCGCGCAACGTCTCCTGGGGCGCCGGAGTGGCGCTGCCGGTCTACCAGGAGAATTATCTGCGGACCATCACGCCCATGTTCACGGTCACCTACACGTATTCCGGTCCGGAAGGCCACCGATAGGAGCGCCGCCGGACGCTCCCAGCACCCAGGACGCCCGCGGCTCGAGCGCGGCCAGAAGCGCCAGGCCGATGCCGGAAAGCCCGCCCATCAAGCCGGGCACGAAGGGCCGCTCGTAGAGGCCCTGGAAGCGAAACGCTCCCTTTGCCCGGTAGAAGGCGGCCAGGTCCCGACCGGCCTGCCGCGCTTCCCGCTTGCGGCCCAGGCGCGCCAGGACGGCGATGCGCCCGGCCTCGCCGCAGCACAGGTGATGCCGCCGCAACGGCGGCAAGGGCCTAGCCGAGGCGCCTTCGATCTCGGCCTCGGCCAGGGCCAGGCCGACGTCGCCGCAGCACCAGCCGCCGGGCTTGGCGCGTTCGCGGGCGACGGAAAGCAGCGCGCGCGCCTCGCGCTCGCGTCCCAGCCGCCAAAGCGCGACGGCCGTCCCCGCAGGCCCGTGGCCGAAGCCCGCGCCCTCGGGGATCTTTCCCGCAAAGCTTGCGCAAAGAGCGGCCGCCTCGCGCCGGCGGCCGCGCGCCAGAAGCCACAGGCAGGCGCCCGCTTGGCCGTTGAGGACGTCCGCATCGCCCAGGCGCGGCGCGGGCACGAAGCCCGGCACGTCGTCTAAGCGGCAGGCGCGGCGAGCCAAGCGCGAGAACTCCGAACGTCCGCTCTGGAGCGAGAGCTCCTCGAGGAACACGGCCACGCCCGCGGCGCCCGAGTAGAGCGACGGGTCGCCGGGGCGGTAGGCCATCGTGCGGCCGGGGCTGCGCAGCCGCGCGACGTCGAGCCAGACCGGCCCTCGCGGCGTCTCGACGGCCAGCTCCCCAAGCGCCTCGCCGATGGCGACGGCCCAAGACAACAGGGAGCCTCCGCGCGGCCTGAGCCGCGCCGACGCAAGCGCCAAGGCGCGCTCGCAGACGGCGGCGTCGAGCGCCGCGCCGCGCGGCGCGGCCGCCGGAGCGTAGGAAACGGGAATGTCCCGCCGTCGCAGGGCGCGGCGCTCGGCCGGCGCAAAGCCGAAGCGGTCCAGAGCGCCCTCCTGGGCCCTCTCGTCCTTCAGCAAATCCGGCGCCGTGCTCCAGAAGAGCCAGTCGGCGTAGTCCCGAGTGGACCGCGCAAGCGTCCTCGCTTTCAAGCCCGGCGGCACGGGCGGGCGCCGCGACCTCAGCCTCCGAGCGGCGCGCGAAAAGCCCCTCAGCACGGCCTTCGCGTCGAACGGCGCAGGGCGAGGCCCTTTCGGGAGGCGGTAGACGAGGCGTCCGGCGCGAAAGGCCGGGCGCGTGATCGACGGCGGCCGCAGCGCGCCGAAAAGTCCGGAGTCGACCTCGCTGAGCGCCTCCTCGCCGGCGAAGCGCCACACGGGAAGAAGGCCGGTGGCCAGAGGCGCCCAGCGCCTCTCGCCGCCGTAGCCGAAGAGCCCCTCGAGGTCTGCCGGCACGGGACGACCGCCCTTGGAGAGCCAGTTCTCGCGGTGCAGATCCGTGGCGCCGGCCAGGGAGAGCAACGCCAGCAGGGCTCCCATGTCCTCGAGCCAGCGCTTGGTGGGCTTCGCCGGCGCCGGCGCCAAAGCCTCGTGCCAGCTCCAGCTCTTGCGGCCGAGGACCAGCGGGACCGGGAAATCCCACCCGGCCCAGGAGAGCAGCCGCGCGTAAGCGGCGTCGTGGGAGGCTGCGCGCGGCTTGTAGATCAGCCTCTTGCCCGAAGAGAAGACAAGCTCCATCACGGTGCGGCCTTTCTCGTGAGGATCGGAAAGCCCGGCGCGCAAGCGGCGCAGCCGTCCCAGCTTGCCGAAGAGCGTCTCCAGGTCCGTCCTGTCGGCGGCCAGCCGCTTCAAGCATTCGGCCCTCGCGCGGCCGGCGTCTTCTTCAATCGTCTTTTGCCAGCGCCGCAGGACGGGATAGCTGGCGGCGTCGAAAGACGCGCCGTCATAGGCGCGCGCGCGCGCCTCGATCTCGCGCAGGCGTTTCTCTATATGAGCGTCTTGCCGCACCGCACGACCTCGTTGATCTCATCGACGCAGCCGCGCCAGCGCCTGTCGACGAAGCGCGTCATCGCCTCGTATTCGGCCGGGACCTTGAAGGTCGCGCCGTCCGTCTCGCGCGCCAGCGGCCCGTCGAGATGCCGGCGGATCGATTCGGCCACCAACGCCGCGGCGATCCCAAGGCCCCGCAGATCCTCCCGGACCCACGTATAGGTGTAGCGCAAAAGCCGCGGCAGCGGCCGATGGTTGACCTGCCAGGCGACCACTTCCCCTTTATAGCGCAGGCCGAGGCTGTTGCCGGGCTCAAGCCACGGCTCGCCGTGGAACGGGTAGAGATTGCACGGCAGCTTCCCGGCTCGGTAGCCGTCCTCGATCGCGGCGCGCTCACTCGACCGCAACTCGGACCAGGGGAAGAGCTCGAATGCGGCGGGCACGCGCAGACGGCGCAGCCACGGCGCCTTCAAGACCTTGCCGGAACCCACGAAGCGGCACATGAGGGCGACGCGGGAAAACCCGTCCCATCCCTCCTTCTTGAGCAAGGCCTCGGCGGCGTCGCGCATGGGGCGCCCGCGCTCGAGTGTCGCCTCCACGCGCCGGCGCCCCTCGGCGGCCAGGACTCGCGCCGCTTCCTCGAGAAGGCGCGCGGCCAAGCCGCGGCGCCGCAGATCGCGACGCGTGAGAATCGACAAGAGTTCGCAAGGCTCGGCGCGGCGCGCGAGCAGCAGGCCGGCGGGAGCCTCCGCCGCGTCCCAGGCGGCGAGCGCGAGGAACGGGCGCTCCCGCCCGCCGGCCGAAAGCAGAGCCGGAATCAGGGCCGGAAAAGTCATCCCCTGGAAGGCATAGCCTTCCAGGGGATCGGAGAGCGCGGCGACGCGCATGCGCGCGGGCGCTACTTGGACGCGGAGACGGCCATCGTGATGAAGCTGGAGAACATCGTGCCCACGCAGACGGCGGCGGCCGCTCCGCCGACGTAGTTGGCGCCGGCTGCCTTGGCCACGCCGCCGCTGACGGTGACGATCGTGCCCTCGGTGGCCAGAGCGCTGCCGCAACCGCCGGCGCTCGGGTCGCCTTTGCCGCCGGCCACCATCTCCAGGTCGGCGTCGGAGAGCTCTCCGGACTTGGGCGGCACGTAAGGCAGGACGAAGCTCATCTGCTTGACCGAGTCCTCGTGCGCGACGATCTTGAGGCTCTTGGGCACGTTGGCCCCCGTGGCTTCCTTGATGGCCGCGGCCGGCTCCTTGAGGAGCTTCGCCTTGAACTTCGGGTCGGCCCAAGCCTTGCGGAAGACCTTGGCGACGTTGGGATCGAGCTTGTCGAGGAACGCGCCGTCGCCCTGGGGCGGCAGGACGGCATGGATCGTGGAGGGGCCGTTCTCGAAAACGCTCACCTCTACGCCCGCCGGCAGGTCCACGCCGATGGACTTGAGCGCGGCGGCCGGGTCCTTCTTGGCCAAGGCGCGGAACTTCTCATCGTGGATGCCCTTGTCGGCGAGCTGCTGGATCTGCTGGAGATTATCGAACATTTCGGCTCCTTTTACTCGATCTTAAAAAGAACGTCTTATTTTAGCTAACTAACTCGGACCGTCAAGGCCCGGCTTTCGCCGCGCCGTAGTCGTTCTCGATATCGCCCAGAGCCAGGCGGTAGGCCGTCTCGGCCCGGAAGAGGTCGGCCCGGGCCGTGGCTTGATTGACCCGCGCCTGGGTCGTCTGGTACTCGACTTGCAGGAGGCGGAAGGAGTCCGACAACCCGAGCTGCAGGCGCTTCTGCTCCCCGGCCAACTGCCGCTGCGAGAGGTCCACGGCCTGATCGGCTTCGGCCAGGCGCGTGAAGCCGAAGCGCACGGCGCGATCGGCGGCGCGCACGTCCTGGCGCACGACGTTCTCGGCGGCGATGACCTGGAGGCGTCTGTTTTCCAAGGCGGCCAAAGCCGAGCGGTAGCGCCCGCGGTCGGCGCGCAAGAGCAGCGGGAAATTCGTCTTGAAGCCGAAGGACCACTGCTTGTCGGCGAAATCAAGCGCGCGGTTGAGGGAGTTCCAGCGCGCCGAGTCCAGGTTCTGCTGATAGCTGCCCACGCCGCCGAAGCTGCCGGTGGCGTCGAGCTCCGGCAGAGCGGCGCGCTTGGCCGCGTCGGCCTGCGCCTGGGCCTGCTCTTCCGAGGCGCGCGCGGCGAGCAGATCGGGCCGCTGCGACAGCGCCTGCTCCTCGGCCTTGGGAAGCGCCGCGAGCGCCCCCGAGGGCAGGGCTTCGGTGGTGGTGCGCACGTCGTAGCCCTCCGCGCGGAAGCGCCGGGCGACGTCCTCGCCGAAGGCGGTGAAGATCAGCTGGTCGACGGCGTCGCGGCGCGCCTGCTCGGCCCGGAGATAGGTGGTGCGGCGCTCGGCCGCGCCGGCCGCCGCGGTGAGCACGTCGAAAGGGGCGATCAACTGGCGCCGCTCGAGCTGCCGGTTGCGGGCCAGCAGAGAATCGCCGGCGTCCATCGAAAGCCGCGCCGCATCGGCCTGCGCTTCGGCCTGCTGAAGCTGCCAGTAGGCGTTTTCGGCGTCGGCCACGGCCTGCTCCAGGGCCCGGCGGGCCGTCGCGTCGGCGGCTTGCAGCGCGGCGAAGGCTTGGCGGATGGCGGCCAGCGCCGCGGCCGGACCGGCGTTGCGCAGCAGCGGCTGGCTGGCGCTGAAGAGAGCGGAGGCCGTGTGCAGCGCGGGAAATGGGATTTGCTGCTGGTCGGTGTCCCCGGCCGTAAACGAGATCTGCCCTCCGGTGAGCAGGTTCTGAGCCAGCGACGCGGAATAATCGAGCTGGCGCGTATCGTTGGGCGGCAGCGACAGGTCATTGGTGAAGGTCCGCGTGCGGTTGTAGTTTTGGCTCGCCGAAGCCTGGAAGGTCGGGTCAAAGAAGCCCTTGGCCGTCATGACCTGGCCCCGGGCGTCGGCCTGGCCCTGGCGCGACTGCAAATACCGCAGCTGCAGCGAGGCGGCCGCGGCCACGACCTGCGCCAGGCTGAGCGCGGTCTGCGGCGCGGACTCCGCCAGACTCGCCGTCGACACCATCACCTCTCCGGCATCCAGGGATGAGGCCGGGGCGGCCGGCGCGGCGGCGGCCCAAACGGCCAAGGCGGCGACGAGGGCCGCGCTCATGCCGTCTGCCGACAGGCAAGCTCGAAAAAGAGGCCTTTTCGGGCCATGAGCTCGTCGTAGGTGCCGGCCTCTTTGAGCGCGCCGCGGTCGATGACCAGGATTCGGTCGGCGTCGCGGATCGTGCTCAGGCGATGCGCGATGACCAGGCGGGTGACCTTGAGCTTGGAAAGGCTCTCCGTCACGATGGCCTGGGTGCGGTTGTCCAACGCGCTGGTGGCCTCGTCGAAGAGAATGATGCGCGGCTTGCGCGCGAGAGCCCGCGCGATGATGAGCCTCTGGCGCTGGCCGCCCGAAAGCGTCGAGGCGCCTTCGCCGATGATCGTCTGCATCCCCATGGGCATGCCGCGGATGTCGTCGGCCAAGCCAGCGGCCTCCGCGGCCGCCCAAGCCTCCTCCATGGAGAGCGGCAGGCCGCCCACGATGTTGGTGTAGACGTCTCCGGCGATGAGGCGGGCGTTCTGCAAAACGGCTCCAATCTGCCGGCGGATGGCCGTGACGTCGTGCTTGGCCAGATCCTTTCCATCGTAGTAGACGGCGCCGAGCTCGGGCTTTTCGAAACCCAGGAGCAGGCGCATGAGGCTGGACTTGCCCGAACCCGAGGGACCAACGACGGCCACGAACTGCCCCGGCTCGACATGGAAAGAGACGTCGTCGAGGACCCTCGGCCCATCGGCCCGGTAGCGGAAGGAAGCGTGCCTGACGTCGATACGCCCTTGCAGGAGCCCCGGATGCGCCTTGGAACCGTCGTCTTCGGGGACGGCCTCGAGGATGGGCCTGGCGCGCGACCAGAGCGGGCCCACGGCCGCCAGCTGCAAAGCGGTGGCGCTCAGCGACGTGCCCGCCGACAAAAACGTCGAGAACGCGGCCGAGAAGGCGATGAAATCGCCGACGGAGATCGGCGCGGCGCCCGGGTTCGAGGCTCCTGGATGCAGATTGGCGTCGACGACGTAATAAAGGACCATGGTCGAAAGGACGGGGATGAAGCCGTTGAACACGGAGGCGTAGGCGCCCAGGCGCTCGGCGGAGAACGCCGCCTGGCAGGACTCCGCGTAGCGGCGGCTCCAGACGGCGAAGGCCCGGGGCTCGGCCGCGCTCACGCGCAGCTTGGAGATGCCGTTGAGCAGCTGCAGGACCAGGCCGCCGAGCTTGCCCTCGAGCTCGGTAAGCGCGTAGCGCTTGCGCAAGGACAGCCACATCACGGCGATCTGGAACGCGGCCACGGCGGCCAGGACCAGGCAGGCCACCAGCGCCAACTGCGAATGGTAATGGAACAGCAGGAATAAATTGAAGCCGCCCTGGAGGCTGGCCACCGTCGAGGCGAGCACCGAGCCGCTGATGAGCTCCCGCATCGAGTTGACGGCGTTGGCGCGCATGGCGAGGTCGCCCACGGTGTATTCGCGAAAGAAGGGCGCCGGCAGCCGCAAGAGCCGGTCCCACACGGCGGCCTGCACGCAGCCGCCCCACTTGCCTTCCACGCGCAGCAGCGCGATCGCCTGAGTGAACGAGAATGCGGCGCTGGCCGCGGCCGCGGCGATGAGCCCCAACGTGAAGTGCGCCAGGCCCGCCCGGTCCGCGCTCGGCACGACCACGTCGAAGATCTTGCCGGTGGCCATCGGGATGGCCATGCCGAGCAGGGCTCCGAGCACGCCTAGGGCGGCCGCCATGGCGACGTCGCGCGCCATGTCTCGCCCGAAAAACGCCAGCAGGCCCCGCAGCCCCACCTTTCCGTCCCCGAAAGGGCGATAGAGCGCGTAGGCGAAAGGGTGAAGAGCGGCCGCCGCCGCCCCATCGAGCGGCATGCGCGCGCCGGCCGCGGGCTCCAGAAGCTCGTAGCGCCCCGGCCCCAGCGGCAGGACGGCGACCGGCTCCAAGGCGTTGTCCTTGGCGTCCGGCCGGCCTCGAAAGGCGAGCAAGGCGCCGCAATCCGTCTTCCACCAGTCGCCGCGCAGCGCCACGCGGCGATGGCGCACGCGCGAGGCG
The DNA here is from genome assembly GCA_027452025.1 of Elusimicrobiota bacterium. Classification (GTDB taxonomy): domain Bacteria; phylum Elusimicrobiota; class Elusimicrobia; order UBA1565; family UBA9628; genus DAIDHI01. The sequence continues at coordinate 114,242 of DAIDHI010000035.1, forward strand.
GCGCAAACCGCCTCGACGCGGTGCCGCAAAGGAAGGCTTTCCGGGATGGCGGGCGGCGGCGATAACGCGATGCCCTCGGCCCTGGCCACGGCGGCGCAGGCGCGCGAGAGCGCGTCGTCGAATCCTTCCCAGCCCCGCGGATCGAAGCTCTCGGGCGTCTCGACGACGGCCGCCAAGTCCTGCAGCGCGCCGGCATACATCCGCTCGTCGAGCAGGGCGCGGCGTCCGGCGCGCTCCTCCTCGCGCGGGGCGTCGTCGAGGGCCTCAGGCATTGGCCAACCTCGCGTAGAGCCCTTCGGCGTCGCGCATGAGCTCCTCGTGGCGCCCGCGCTGGACGACATTCCCCTCGTCCAGCACCAGGATCTCGTCGGCGTCGCGGATCGTGCTCAGCCGGTGCGCGATGATCAGGCAGGAGCAGCCGCGGCGGCGGATATTCTCGCCGATGAGGCGCTCGGTGACCGGATCGAGGGCGCTCGTCGCCTCATCGAGCACGAGCACCGAAGGGTTGGTCGCCAGCGCCCGCGCGATCTCCAGGCGCTGGCGCTGGCCGCCGCTGAGATTTCGGCCGCCTTCCTCGAGCATTCCGTCATAGGCGCCGGGCCGAGCCGTGACGTCGTCGTGGATGCAGGCGTCCACGCAGGCGCGCACGATCTCGACGTCGGGCGTGCTCGAGTCCCAGAGCGTGAGGTTGTCCTTGAACGGCCCCTCGAACATGACGATGTCCTGGTCGACCATGGCCACCGACGAGGCAAGCGAGCGCCGCGGCACCAAGCGGCGCGGCGCGCCGTCGAGGAGTATCTCGCCTTCCCAGGGCTCGTAAAGTCCGGCCACCAGGCGCGAGATCGTGGACTTGCCGCAGCCGCTCGGCCCGACGAGAGCGACGACGGCACCGGGCGCGATGACCAAGTCGAGCTTGCTGATGAGCGCCGGCTTGCGGCGCGAATAGCCGAAGGTCACGCCTCGCAGCTCGACGCGGCCGGAAAGCTTCTTGATCGGGCCCGCGGCCGCCGCCGGCGCGCAGGCCTGCGGGTCGAGACGGTGCGCCAGCACGTCGTCGAGCCGCCCCATGTCGGCCTCGGCCCCTTGGAGTTTTTCGAGCAGCTTCATGCAGCTCTTGACCGGCTCGAGGAACGCCGCCATCAGTCCCTGGAAGGCGACGAGCATGCCGAGCGTCATGTGGCCCTGGACCACGCGCAGCCCGCCCAGGCCCAGGAGCAGGGCGTCGGCCATGCCCTGCATGACCGCCGGGACCTGCACGAGGGCCGCCGCCGTCGACTGCAGCTCCTGCTGGCAGGCCGAGAGCTTGGCCTGGTAGCCGGACCAGGTGGCGAAGAAGTCCGACTCGCTACCCGTGGCCTTGAGGCTTTCGATCGCCTGAAGCCCGCCCATCGACACGCCCATGAGCTTGCCTTCCTCGCGGCCCAGGCGCCGGCTGCCGTCGACGCGCGCCAGGCGCGCCTTCTGGCAGACCCAGGCGTTGACGACGACCACCAGGACGGCGACGAAGAACAGCGGCCGGTCAATGGCCAGCATCAGGGCGCCGTAGAAGACGATGAGCACCAAGTCGACGGCGGACGACGTCAGCTGGCCGGCCACCAAACTCGCCACGCGCCGGTTGAGCGCGACGCGGTTGGCCACGTCGCCCGCGTAGCGCTGCGTGTAGAATTCCACCGGCAGGCGCAGCAGATGCCAGAAGAACTGCCCGGCTCCGGCCACCGAGAGCTTGGCCTGCAGCCGGACGAGCGTCTTTTGCTGCAGCCACAGCAGCGAAGCCCGCACGACCGCGGCCGCGGCCATGGCCAGCAGAAGGGGCCTGAGCCAGTCCGTCATCCCGCGGACGAGATAGTCGTCGACGAAGACGCGCCCGAAGGTGGGGATCGCCAGGCCCGGCAGCACCAGGCCGAGCCCGGCCAGGCCGACGAACCACAGCGCGCCCTCGGAGCCGCGCGCGCGCCGCCGCAGCGCCGGCCACAGGCTCGGCCGTCGCCCGTGCCTGCGAAACTGCGGGCCGGGAGAAAAAGAGAGGGCCACGCCGGTAAAGGCCGCGTCGAACTCGCTCCAGCTCACCGTCCGCGGCCCGCAGGCGGGATCGTTCAAGTACACGATGTCGCCGCGGAAGCCTTCGACGACGACGAAGTGGTTGAAGTTCCAGAAGACGATGACGGGCAGTTCCATGGCCCGCAGCTCGGCGGGCTCCCTGCGCCAGCCCTTCGCCTCCAAGCCGTACACGCGGGCGGCTTCCACGACGTTGCGGGCGTTGCTGCCGTCGCGCGAGACGTCGCACTGGCTCCTCAGCTCCTCGAGAGGCACCCAGCGGCCGTAATAGGCCAGGATCATGGCCAGGCAGGCGGCGCCGCACTCGGCGGCCTCCATCTGCAGGACGGTCGGGGTTTTTTTGCGCGCGTTTCGCGCGGGAGCCGCGGCGGGAGCGGACGCGCTCACAGGCCGAGGTAGGACTTGAGCGCCGGCAGCGCGAGCTCGATGGGCCGACGGCGGTCCACGATCACTCTCGCCTCTCCCATCATCCCCGCGGCGACGGGGATCTCCGGCCCCTCGGAGGCCGACCACTTGAATCCGCTCGGGCTGTTCGGGTCGCGTTCGAGGGCGATCTTGACGAGGAAGGGCGGGCCGTCCTTGGTGAGCTGATCGTCGAGGGACTGGCTGCGGGTGAGCTCGTAGAGCATATTTGCGCGCACGGGCAGCTCGGAGCCGAACGCCACCTTGCCCTTGATGAAGCCGTATTCCTGCTTCGGAAACGACGCCGGCGAGACCTGAGCGTCCATGCCCACCTTGGCTTGGTCGCCGACGTTGGGGATGAACGCCAAGGCCATCAGAGGCTCGTCGTCGTCCATGATCGTGAGCACCGGCGCGCCCGTGCGGATCATCGTCGAAGGCGAGGTGACAACCTCGACGACGCGCCCGGCCTTGAGCGCCCGCACCTCCGTGGCGTGCTTCTGCTGCACCGTGCCGACGGCGAGCTGCGTCTGGACGGACTCCAGATCGGCCTTGGCCGTGTTGACGGCGTCGGCCGCGGATGCCGCGTCGGCGGCGGGGATCAGGCCCATGGCCGCCGCCTCTTTCTTGGCCTTGGCCTGCTTTTCCAGGAAGGGGATCTTCTGCCTCAGGCCGGCGAGCCTGGTCTCCAGCTCTTGGCGCGAGCCGCGGCTCTTGACCGCCTGGGACTCCTCGAAGACGTGGGCCACGACCTCGCCCGGCTTGACGTGATCGCCCTCCTTGACCAGGATGTCGCTGACGAAGCCATCCCCGGTGGAGTAGACCTCGTCGACGCCCTCCGGCGGCATCAGGATCATCTTGCCCGAGATCGTCGTAGGGATGCGCCCGAGGATGGACCACAGCAGCACGCCCGCGAGCACCGCGACGATGGCGAGCAAGGCGACCCAGGTCTTGGGCGTCGTCACCTGGACGAGGGTATCCAATTGCTCGGGCGTCGAAAGGCGCTCGAGGGCCGACTTGCGGAAGATCTGCGCGCCGGGCAACGGAGCCATCGGACCTATTTTAGCAGCTTTGACGGCGGCGTGACGGGCTTTGGTAGAATCTCCCAATGGGCCGCTTCGAGGGCCGGACGGCGATCGTCAGCGGCGGCGGCCGCGGCATCGGGCGCGCCGTCGCCTTGCAGCTGGCGCGGGAAGGCGCGCGAGTCGTCTTCAGCTTCGCCGGCGACGAGAAGGCCGCCGCCCTGACCGAAGCCGCCGCCGGCGGGGCCGCCGTGGCCGTGCGCGCCGACGCATCGTCGCCGCAAGCGGCCCGGCTCCTGGCCGACGCCGCGCGCCGGCGCTTCGGAGGCTTCGACCTGCTCGTCAACAACGCCGGCATCGTCCGCTCCTCGATGGTGGCCTTCATGGACGACGAGCAGTGGAGCCAGGTGCTGCGAGCCGACTTAGACGGCCTCTTTTATCTCAGCCGCTTGGCCGCGCAGACCTTCCTCAAGCAAGGCCGCGGCGCCATGGTCAACGTGGCGTCCTTGACGGCTTTCCACGGAGCCGTCGGCCAGGCCAACTACGCCGCCGCCAAGGGCGGCATGGTGGCCTTCACGCGCACGCTCGCCCGGGAGCTGGCGCCCCGCGGCATCCGCGTCAACGCCGTGGCCCCGGGCGCCATCGAGACGGACATGCTCCGGGCCGTTGCGGCGCCGCGGCGCGAAGCCCTGATCAATGCCGCCCCCATGGGCCGGGCGGGCACGCCGGAGGAAGTGTCCTCCGTCGTCTGCTTCCTTTTGTCCGACGCCGCCTCCTTCGTCACCGGGCAGACCCTGATCGTCGACGGCGGAACCTCGGCGTGAGGCGGGTCGTCGTCACCGGAATCGGCATCGTCTCGCCCATCGGCCACGGCCGGGAAGCGTTCTGTTCGGCCCTGGCGCGGGGCCAAAGCGGCATCCGCGACATCACCCTCTTTGCGACCGACGGCCTGCGCGCGCGACGCGCCGGCGAGATCTCGGATTTTCAGCCTGAGGCGTTCCTCGGACCCAAGGGCCTTCGGCTGCTCGACCGCGCCGCCAAGCTCGCGCTCTGCGCGGCCCACTTGGCGCTGGAAGACAGCGGCCTCCTTTATAAAGAAGACGCCGGCGCGGAAATCGGCGTTTGCCTGGGCTCGACGGCCGGAAGCGTGCAGTCCCGCGCCGCCTACTTCGCCACGCTGCACCGCGAGGGCGTGCGCGGGCTCAACCCCGCCCTCTTTCCCAACACCGTCGTCAACTCGCCCTCCGCGCAAGTGGCGATCCGTTTCGGCCTGAAGGGCTACAACGCCACGATCTCGTCGGGCGCGGCGTCCTCCTTGCACGCGCTGGACTACGCGGCTCGCTCCATCGCCACGGGCCGCGCGCCCGCGGCGCTCGCCGGCGGAGTCGAGGAGTTGGGCGAGTTCTTCTTCATGGCGTTCCACCAGGGCGGCTGCCTCGACGACGGCCTCGTCCTCGGCGAAGGAGCGGCCGTGCTCGCGCTCGAGGAGGCCGGGGCGGCGCGCGCGCGCGGCGCGCGGATCCTGGCCGAATACGCCGGCGGCGGCTCGTCGCTCGCGCTGCCCGAGGCGGTCGCGCTCGCGCTCGAGGAGGCGGGAGCGGCGGGCGCGCCGCCCCCCAGGACCTTCTCGGCCGACGCCGTGCGACCGTTCATCGGCGAGTGCTATTCGGCGGGAGGCGCGTTCCAGGCCTGCGCGGCGATCCAAGCCTTGGAGCGCGAGCCGCGCGCGCTGGTGTCGTCGGCCGGCCCCACGGGCGAGGCGGCGGCGTGCGTATTTTCGAGATGGGAGAAAAACACATGAAGCAAGATCAAGCGGCCGTCGAGGCCGCCGTCCGGACGATGGTCGCCACGATCCTCGAGAAGCCCGAAGACAAGATCGGCCCCCAGGCGGACTTCGTAGACCAACTGGGGGCGGACTCCATGGCCGCGCTCGAGCTCATGGCGGAGATCGAGAAGCGCTACGGCATCGTCGTGCCCCCGGAGAACCTGCCGCGGTTCAAGTCCGTGGCGTCGGTCAGCCGCCTCGTCATGGAACTCCTGGAAGCCGAAGTTGCCTGAGGCACGCGTCGTCGTCACCGGCATCGGCGTCGTTTCCGCCGTCGGGATAGGCAAGGAAGCCTTCTGGCGCGGATTGCTCGCCGGGAAAAGCGGCGTCTCGCCGATCACGGCCTTCGACCCCGCGGCCTGCCCCGTCCCGATCGCGGCGGAAGCGCAGGATTTCCGGCCCGAAGAGCACCTCGAGCCCGAGCAGGTCCGGGCGTTCGGACGCTCCTCGCAGCTGGCGACGGCCGCCGCCAAGCTCGCCTTGACCGACGGCGGAGAGCCCTCCGGACGCTGCGGGGTCTACATCGGCACGACGATGGGAGAGGCGCGCATGCAAGACGAGGCCTGCGGCGCCTGGGTCTCGGGCGGCCGCATGGCGATCTCCGGAGACCTGGCGCGCCGCGGCGCCGACAACGTCCTGGCCGTCAACGCGGCGCGCGCCCTGCGCCTCGACGCCGAGTGCCTCTGCCTGCCCACGGCCTGCGCGGCCGGAAACTACGCCCTGGGCCACGCCTTGGACCAGATCCGGCGCGGTCGCGTGCGCTGGGCCCTGGCCGGAGGCGCCGACGCGTTTTCCCGCGTAGCCCAGGCGGGATTCTCGCGCATGCTGGCCCTGACGCCGGATCGCTGCCGGCCCTTCGACCGCGACCGCAAGGGGATCGTCGTCGGCGAGGGCGCGGCCGTGATGGTCCTGGAGCCGCTCGACGCCGCGCGCCTGCGCGGCGCGCGCGTCTACGCCGAGCTCAAGGGCTACGGCCAGAGCTGCGACGCCAGCCACATGACGATCCCCCATCCCGACGGCGCCGAGGCCGTCATGCGCCGCGCGCTCGCTCACGCGGGCGCCTCCGCCGCCGACGTCGACTACGTCTGCGCCCACGGCACCGGGACGCGGCAAAACGACCTCAGCGAGTGCGAGGCCGTCGCGCGCGTCTTCGGTGCTCGCGCCCGCGCGGTGCCCGTCAGCTCCATTAAGTCCATGCTCGGCCACGCCATGGGCGCGGCCAGCGCGCTTGAGGCCGCGGCCTGCGCCCTGGCCGTGGCCGAAGGGACGATTCCCCCGACCATCAACTACGAGACGCCGGACCCCGGCTGCCCGATCGACTGCGTCCCAAACGCCGCCCGCCGCGTCCGGGTCCGCCTGGCGCTCAACAACGCCTTCGCCTTCGGCGGCAACAACTGCGCGACGGTCTTTTCCAAGGTTTAAGGCTGCTCTCGTCGGAAAGTGTTAGAATCCCGTCACGCCCCCGTAGCTCAGTTGGTCAGAGCAGCCCGCTCATAACGGGTTGGTCGCTGGTTCAAGTCCAGCCGGGGGCAGGGATTTTCAAGCCCTGGCCGGGCCGCGATTATTGGGCTATCCTTCTTGGCGGATGGTCCGCCCGGAAGTCGTCGCCTACTTTCAGGAAAACCTGAAGAAGTTCAAGCTGGCCGAGCTCAAGAAGCAGCTGGCCGAGGAAGGCATCGCCGAAGGCGACGTCGCCGACTCCCTCAAAGCCGCGCAAAAGGCCCAGGCCGCGGCGCGGCGCAAAGCCATGGGGCGGCTGCTGATGGCGCTGGGCGTGTTGGCCATCGGCGGGGGAGCGGTCTTCACGCTGATGTCTCGAAAGCCCCCGCCCGCCCCGGCCCCGGTCGTTTCCTCGGCCAGCGGCTTCGTGGGCAAGTCCGGCTACGTCCTGCGCCTGCCCGACGGCTACACCGCCATCGACTCCTCCGACCCCTCCCACGCGCGCGTCGAGGTGGTCTACTTCTGCAAGGCCGGGACCGACCAAAGCAGCCTTCTCGACACGGGGCTTTTCGGGCAGCTCGGCATCGTGCGCCTGCGAGTCGAGCCCAACCCGTTCGGCCCGGGCCTGCAGGGCCTGACCCAGATGACGCAGTACATGACGGGCCAGGCCCAGAAGGACGGGGAGAAGTTCGCCCTCAAGAACGTGCAGATCTCCGAGCTGCGCGGCATCCAGATGACCTTCGAGGACCCCGACGCCCGCGTGCAGACCTACGTCATCGGCCAGTCCTCTCTCTACAGCTTTTACGCGGGCGGCGACAACGAGCTCTACGAGGGCCTGCTCAACAGCCTGCGCGAGACCCAGGACGACGCGGAATGACGTGGGTCTTGAAATTCGGCGGCTCCCCGTCTACACTTAACCCGCCTTTCAATCCCCGTCGCGCGGAGGAACGAAATGCCGGTGAAGAAGCGCCGCAGCACCCTGCCTACCGACGTCCAGCTCTCGCGGGAAGAGGTGGCCCGCCTCGAGGCCGAAGCCTTGAGCCAAAAGCGCAGCGAGAGCGCTTGGCTGAGCATGACGGCCTCGGAAGAGGACGACGGCTGGACGACCGTCGAGGAGCACATGCTCTCCAAGAGCCAGCAGCAAGACCGCTCCGTCTTTCGCTGGAAGCACTTCGCCAAGTAGCCGCGAGCGCGCCGAGGCCCCCGCGTCCCGCCCCCGGACGCGGGGGCGTCTTTCGTCGCGGGGCGCGATTGGTATAATGGGCGCGTTCGCCCATGCGTGAATCCCAGCGCGCCAACCTCCTGATCGTCCTCTCCCTGGCCGCGATCATCGGGTCGATGGCCGTCTACGCCTCGATCCTGCTGTCCTGGCTGCGCAAGGGCTCCGGCCCGACCGCGCCCGCGCCCCCCGCCGTCAGCGCCGACTTGGCGGCGGCGCGAAAGGCCTTCCGGGCACGGATCCTCGACGCGCGCGGCGCCTTGGAGTTGTCCGAGGCGCTCTACCGCGCCCACCGGGCCGTCGATTCCTTCTATGTCGAGGACTGGGCGCAGTCGTTCTACGGCCCCTCCGAGTTCTCCAAGGCCCACGACGAGGTGGTGCTGCGCAAGGAGCCGCTGCCCATCTCGATCGAACCCGGCGACCCGAAGGCCTCGCTCAAGCAAGTCGCGCAGGCGCTGGCCGGCAGCCCGGAGGACCGCGCCCTGCTCTGCCTCAAGGCCCAATTGCTCGAGCCCTCCGACCCCAGCGACGCTATCGGCCTCTATGCCCGGCTCGTCAGCGGCCATCCAGACACCTACGAAGCCGGCCAAGCCCTCGGAGAGCTCCGGCGCCTGGCCGCCGTCAAGGACGAAGGACCCTCCGAGGCGGCCGACGACGCGCGCGAAGCCCTCCAGGAACTGATGCAGGCGCGGCCCGAGGACGCCGAGATCTTCGCGGCCGCGGCGATGGCGGCCTGGCAGCGCGGCGACCTGGCTTCCGCCAAGGCCATGGTGGCCGACGCGCTCTCCAAGCGCCCCGACCAGGCCGGGGCTTTGATGGTCGACGGGGCGTTGGCCTGGAATCAGGGCGATTCCGACACGGCGCTGCGGCGCTTCTCCGCGGCTTTCGAGCGCGACCCCGACGATCTCTACAGCGCCGAGAAGCTCGCCGAGGTCTTCGACAAGCAGGGCGTCAACCGCGAGGCCGCCCTGCCTTATTACATCGCGATCTACCGGCGCCAGCCGGATTATTCCGACGGCGTCCCGGTCGAGGACACGATCCGGGACATCCTCGCGGCCCGGGACGTCTCCGGGGCGGGCTCCTCGCCGGAGGGGCTGCGGCGCGACCTCGACTCCGACGACGCCTCCGCGCGCGCCGACGCCTGCGCCCGAGCCGGCCGCTCCGGCGATTCCCGCTGGCTGGACCCCCTGACGGCCCGCCTCGACGACGACGTGGACATCGTGCGGCGCGCCGCGCGCTCGGCTCTCGTGAGCCTCGCGCGGGCGGACCCGGGAGCTCTCGACGAGCGGCGCAAGTCCCTGCTGTCCGATCCGCGGCCGCTGGTGCGCGCCGGAGCCCTCGCCGTCTTCGCCGAGCTCAACGCCCCGAAGACGCTGCCCGACGTCGAGCGAGCCCTCCGCGACCCCGACTCCGCCGTGCGCTTCTTCGCCCACGCCGTGCTGCAAAACCGCTATCAAGACGGCCCGGACATCGCCCGCATCCGCGCCGAATACCTGGCCCGCGAGACCGATCCTCTCGTTCTGGCGCGCTATGGCCTTGCTCCGCGCCAGCCGAGCGCACGATGAAGGGCCTGGTCGACACCCACGCCCATCTGGGCGACGCGCGGTTTTCCGAAGACCGCGAGCAGGTCCTCGACCGCGCCGCCGCCGCGGGGGTCTTCAGAGTCGTCGAAATCGCCGACGCTCCCGCCGACTGGGCGGCCGCGGTCGCTCTTTCCCGCGCCCGGCCGGCGAGCGTGCGCTGCAGCCTCGGCCTGCATCCTTATTACGCCGATCAGTTCGCGCCGGCGCTGCTCGCCGAGCTCGAGCGCAAGGTCCTGCTGCCGGAGGTCGTCGGCGTCGGCGAGATCGGCCTCGACTACGTCAAAGCCGAGACCGGCGCCGAGACTCAGCGGCCGGCCTTCGAGCGCCTGCTGGCCTTTTGCCGCGACAGCGGCAAACCCGCCGTCATCCACTGCCGAGGGGCCTACCCCGACTTGCGCGCCGTGCTCGGCCGGCTCTTCCAGGGCCCGCCCGCCGGACGGCGGTTTTGGGGAGTCGTGCACTGCTTTTCGGGCGACGTCCGGGACGCCCTCTATTGCCGCGACCTCGGCTTTTGCCTGGGCGTCGATGGGCCGGTCACTTACCCGAAGAACGACGGCCTGCGCGAGGCGCTGCGGCAAGCCGGCCCGGACTGCCTGGTGCTGGAGACCGACAGCCCCTACCTGCCGCCGCAGACGCTGCGCGGCAAGCGCAACGAGCCCGCGAACCTGCCCGAGATCGCGCGCCGGCTCGCCGAAGTCTGCAGGCTGGCGCCCGAAGAGCTGGCGGCCAAGACCACGGCCAACGCCCGGGCCCTCTTCGGCCTGCCTAAAGATACAGCGCCTTGAAGGCCTCTTCCGGGGAAGTCAGCCCCTCGGCGGCGGCGGCCAGCGCCTCCTGGCGCATCGGGATCATCCCCTCCTCCAGCGCCAACGCGCGCAGCTGATCGGGATTGGACTCGCCGACGATCGCTTCGTGGATGCGAAAGGACATCGTGGGCATGATCTCTCCGATCGCCTTGCGTCCCGAATAGCCGATGCCGTGGCAGTCCGGGCAGCCCCTGGCCCGCCACGCCGTTTTGAGGGCCGGCCGCTCCTCGGGCGCGAGCTGGCATTCCTCCTCGGGCGTCAAGGTCCCGGCAACGCGGCACTTCGGGCACAGCAGCCGCACCAGCCGCTGGCTGATCACCATCCGGCAGGCCGCCGCCACCAGATAAGCGGGAAGCCCCATCGACAAGAGGCGATAGACGGCGCTCGGCGCGTCGTTGGTGTGCAGCGTCGAGAGCACCATGTGGCCCGTGACGGCCGCTTTCAAGGCGATCTCGGCGGTCTCGGCGTCGCGAATCTCACCGATCAGAACGACGTTGGGATCCTGGCGCAAGAGAGACCGCAGGACGCGGTCGAAAGTGTAGCCGACGGCGGCGTTGACCTGCACCTGGGTGATGCCGGGCAGCTGATACTCGACGGGATCCTCCACCGTGACGATGTTGCGCTGGGGATTGTTGAGCATGTCGAGCATCGTATAGAGCGTGGTCGTCTTGCCGCTGCCCGTCGGTCCGGTCGTCAGGATCAGGCCGGTCGGCCGCTGGAGCGTCTCGTGGATCTGCGCCCGGCAGCGCGGGGAAAACCCGAGGCTGTCCAGCTTGACCTGCAGACTGTCGGCGCTCAGCAGCCGGATCACGATCTTCTCGCCGTAGAGCGACGGCAAGGTGCTCACCCGGAACTTCGCCGTCTGGCCGTCTGGCTTTCGGGCGGCGAATTGGCCGTCTTGAGGCAGGCGCTTCTCCGTGATGTTGAGATTGCAAAGGATCTTGATGCGCACGCAGACCTTGTCGAGCGACTCGATCGGGAGCTTCCCCAGCGGCTGGAGCACGCCGTCGACGCGGGTACGCACGCACAAGCAGTCTCGCTGCGGCTCGAAGTGGATGTCGGAAGCGCCCTGGTTGAGCGCCTTAGTCACGATCTGGTTGACCAGCTCGGCGATCGGAGACTCCGCGCTGATCGCGTCGGCCGGACCGCGGGACTCAACGACCGCGGCCGCAGGCGGGGCGGGCCGCATGGGCGGCGCCGGCGGAGCCGGCCTTTCGAAGCGCTCGATGATCGGCGGCCGGGGAGGCTCGGGACTCTCCGAACGCGGCGGCTCGTCGGCGCCGGACCCGGCCGCCGGGAGCAAGTCGACGGGCTCGGGGACGAGGACCCGGCTCATGCTCGGCTTGGCTCCGGAAAGCGCCCGTTCGATCGTGGCCAGGAGGACACCGGTCAAAAAAGGCTTGTGGATGAAATAGACCCCCTCCAGCTCGATGAGGTCTCGGATCTGCTTGGTGGTCCCCGTCACCATGACCAGCGGCACTTGGCGCAGTTCGTCTCGCTGTCTCAGCGCCGCGGCCAGTTGATAGCCGTTGATGCCCGCTCCGAGCCCGAAATCCAAGATGACGAGATCGGGACGAAGAGCGGCTTCTCCGGCCCTCGTGCCGAGCAGCTCCAAGGCCTGCCTGGCCTCGACGGCGGCCGTCACGCGGTGGCCCTGCATTTCGCACAGATGCCGCAACAACTCGCGGCAGGAAGGATCGTCTTCGACAAGAAGGACATGCGCCATGGCCACCAAGGATACGGCGCGAGGCCCGCATGCGCCAGGAAAATGGCGGCAAAATCCGGGTTAAAGGAAGGTAAGGGCTATTTTTCCGAGAAGAAGACCGTCTTCGTCTCGGTGTAGTTCTCGAGAGCCTTCATTCCCAGCTCCCGCCCGAGGCCGGAGCTCTTGAAGCCGCCGAAGGGCGCCTCGAGATAGACGCTGGAGGACGAATTGACGGAGAGGTTGCCCGTCTTGACCGCCTTCGCCATCCGCATGGCCCGCGGCGCGTTCGCGGTCCACACCGAGCCGGAAAGGCCGTACTCGGAGTCATTGGCCCGGGCGACGGCCTCCTCTTCCGTGGAAAAGGGCACGATGCAGACGACGGGCCCGAAGATCTCCTCGCGAAAGACCCGCATGCCCGGCTTGGCGCCCGTCAGCACGGCGGGCCGGAAGAAGAACCCTTTCCCGAGAGCACCTTTCGCCCTTCCGCCGCACAGCAGCTCGCAGCCTTCCTCGCGGCCGATATCGACGTAGCCGCTGACGCGCTCGAGCTGCTTGCGAGAGATGAGCGGGCCCATCTCGACGCCCTTCCTGAACTGGGGGCCGAGCACGATCCGCCGGGCCCGGGCCGCGAAGCGCTCGACGAAACGGTCGTACACCTTCTTGTGGACGATGGCCCGCGAGCGCGCGCAGCAATCTTGCCCGGCGTTATCGTAGACCGACCAAAGGGACTTCTCCACGCAATGATCGAGGTCCTCGACGTCGTCGAAGACCACGTTGGCGCTCTTTCCGCCCAGCTCGAGAGTCACGCGCTTCATCGTGGACGCGGCGCCGCGCATGACCTCTCGACCGACGGCCGTCGAGCCCGTGAACGAGATCTTTCTCACGAGAGGGTGCGCGACGAGGGCGTCGCCGCAGCCGGGCCCGGGGCCTGGCACCACGTTGAGCGCGCCTTCGGGAAGCCCGGCTTCGGCGAAAATTCGAGCTAGCGCCAAGGCCGATAGAGGAGTCTCCTGGGCCGGCTTGAGGACGACGGAATTGCCGCAGGCCAGCGCCGGCCCGAGCTTCCAAGCCGCGATCACGGCGGGGAAGTTCCACGGGACGATGAGGCCGCAGACTCCGACGGGCTCGCGCAGGGTGAAAAGCAGCCCGGGGTTGCCCGCGGGGATGGTCTCGCCGAAGTGCTTGGTGGCCGCGCCGGCGTAATACTCGAGCACGTCGGCGACGTAGGAAATCTCGCCCCGGGCCGCGGCGACGGGCTTGCCCGTGTCGAGAGCCTCGAGGCGCCCCAGGGCGTCCAAGCGCTCGCGCACGAGCCGGGCCGCGTCGAAGAGAACCCGCGCCCGTTTTCCCGCCGAGTATTTTCCCCAGGGCCCGTCCGCCGCCTTCGCGGCCGCCTTGGCGGCGGCGTCTATGTCCTCGGCGCCGCCTTCGGCGACGACGGCGAGAGCGTCGCCCGTGGCCGGATCGATGGTCTCGAAGGTCTTGCCGGACGCGGCCGGACGCGGCCGTCCGCCGATCCAGAGCGGCTCGACGCGCGTCTTCTTAGAAGTAGTTGGCCGTGATGCCGCCGTCGGCAACGAGCGCGGCGCCGTTGGTCCAGGAGGATTCATCGCAGGCGAGGTAGAGTCCGAGATTGACGATGTCTTCAGGCTTGCCGAAGCGGCCCATCGGGATTCGATTGAGGCGCTTGGCCTTCTCCTTGGGCTCCTTGAGCAGCCATTGCGTCAGAAGCGGCGTTTCGATCGGGCCCGGGCAGATGGCGTTGGCGCGGACGCCCTTGGGGCCGAACTGCACGGCCAACGACTTGGTCAAAGCGATGACGGCGCCCTTCGACGCCGTGTAGGCGTCCTGCGGGACGCTGCAGCCGACGAGAGCCACGAAAGAGGCGATATTGATGACCGAGCCGCCGCCGGAGCGGATGAGATGCGGAATTCCGTGCTTGCAGGAGAAGGCCACGCCCTTGACGTTGACGGCGAAGACCTTGTCCCAGACGGCCTCGTCCGTGTCGATGACGGAATGATCGTCGCCCGGGAAGATTCCGGCGTTGTTGTAGAGGACGTGCAAGGCGCCGTAGGCCTTGACCGCGTCCTCGATGGCCCGGCGCACGTCGGCTTCCTTCGAGACGTCCCCCGAAAGCGCGACGGCCTTGCCGCCGGCCTTCTTGACTTGGGCGACGGTCTCGGCGACGGCCTCGGCCTTGAGGTCCATGGCCCCGACCGCCGCTCCTTCCCGCGAGAAGGCCAGGGCCGCCGCGCGGCCCATGCCGGAACCCGCGCCCGTCACGAAGCAGACCTTGCCCGCGAGCCTCATTTGATCACCGAGTAGCCGGCGAGCTTGACGGCTTTGGAGAGACCGGCCTTGTCCATGTCGTGTGCGATGCCCAGGTGCGTCATCACCGTCAGGCGCTTGACCACCCGCGAGCTTCCCTGGAGCTTGCCGATGAGGAAGGCGATGTCCTTGGCCGCCGTCTTGACGTTGCTGACTTGGCCGCCCTCGAACCACCGGATGGTCCGCGTCCCCACTTTCTTGCTCGGCATGAGCTTGACCGTCACCGCGTGCTCCGTCACGAACAAATCGCCGATCTCTTCCATCCTCTGCTTTCCAGCCATCAACGCCTCCTTATAATAGGGAGAGAACCGGCATGGGGCCGGCCCTTTCCTCGGCGCGAACGGATCATACAAAACTTAAGGTGCTTCTGCCGGCGCTAGCGAAACGCCGGCTGGACGCGCCAATGCCGCTGCGCGGCCGCCCGAAGCAGGGCCGGGTCCGAGCCTATCACGAGGCGCAATCCATCGCCATACGACAACAAGTCGAGGTCGTCGGCAGACACCCCGAGAGCCAGCGTCGGCCCTCGGCCGGCGCCGGAGACCAGCGCGTCCACCTTCCCCTCGCGGATCGGGACGGGCTCGACGATCTTGCCGGTCATCGTCTCCCGGCTGACGTCGCGATCCTTGGAAAGTCCCTCGGAGATCCCCGCCAGCTCCACGCCTTGCAGGCGCAGCTGCTGCGCCGCGGCCTGGAGGACCGGCTGCGGATCAGGGTCTTCGAGCCAGACGTCGAAGCCCGAACGCTCGAGAAGCCGCGTCAAATCGAGCAGCTCCGGGGTCGCCAGAAACCCATGGCGGATCGCCACCGGATTAGGATCCTCGGAGGACGCGCCCAGCTTCTCGATCGACGGCGGCCGAGCGGCCTCCGTCGCCAGCACGCCCTTGGCGTAATCGAGGGCCTCCTTCCTCGGGAAGCCTTTGAGGAGGCGGGCGAGATAGATGCGGCAATCCTTGCGGCTGACCTCGAAGCACATGCGCTGGTAGCTCTCGATGAAATATTTCACGAACTGATGGTAGGTCGGCTGTTCGTCCCAGACGTCGCGCGGCAGGCCCGAGAATTGCTCATAGGCCGCCCGTATGCGCTGGCGGCCGTAAAGGATCGGGACGACGTCCCAAAACGAGTCGTCGAACTTGAAGGCCGCCTTGCGCACCAAGTCCTGGAAGACGAGCTCGGACGGATCGCCTTCGATCAAGCCGTCGTCGACGGGCAGCACGGCGATGGGCCGCCGCGCGGCGTCAAAGTCGACGGAGCCGCGGCCGTAGACCTGGACGGCGACGTCGAGCGTCTCGGCGATCGCCGGATTCCAGCGCCCGGGCTGCAAGCGGTCGAGCGGACGCGCGGCAGCCGCGCTCGAGACCCGGACGAGGGCGGCTTTGCGGCGCAGCCGCGGGTTGCGGGGACGGTAGTAGGCCGAGGCCGGGGAGGCGGCCGCCAGCACGCATGCGAGGAAAAAAACAACGCGAGAGCGCATGTCAAAAAATTGTCAACGATGGAGTGTATGTTATAAAATAAACGATCTCCGTCGGAAAACGACGGAAGGAGAGAGAGCCATGGCCAACGTCAAGAAAAGCGACTTGCTCAAAGAGCCGATCGAGCACTTCGATATTACCAAGCATAACACCGTGCCGCTCGTCGAAGCGATGTCGAAGATGGCCTTCTCCGCGCGCGACTTGGCGCGCGCCAGCGAGATCTACGACCGCATGCTGGCGGACCGCGACTGCAGCGTCATCCTGTGCCTGGCCGGCTCGCTGTTCTCGGCCGGCCTCAAGAAGATCGTGTTCGACCTCGTCGCCAACAACATGGTCGACGCCATCGTGTCGACGGGAGCCAACATCGTCGACCAGGATTTCTTCGAGAGCCTGGGCTTCAAGCACTATAAGGGGACCAAGTGGGTCGACGACCACGCCATGCGCGCCGCCCGGGTCGATCGCATCTACGACACGTTCATCGACGAAGACGAGCTCGGGCAGTGCGACAATACGATCTCGGAGATCGCGGCCAGCCTCAAGCCCAAGCCGTACTCCTCGCGCGAGATCATCGAGGAAATGGGGAAATTTTTGGCGCAGCCGAAAAACTGCAAGGCGAAGGACTCGATCGTGCTGGCGGCCTACAAGAAGCAGGTGCCGATCTTCGTGCCGGCCTTTTCCGACTGCTCCGCGGGCTTCGGCTTCCTGCATCACCAGTGGCACAATCCGGAGGAGCATGCCTCCATCGATTCCGCCAAGGATTTCCGCGAGCTCGTGCGCTGCAAGCTCGAGTCCAAGGATACCGGCCTTCTCATGATCGGCGGCGGCGTGCCGAAGAACTTCGCCCAAGACGTCACCGTGGGCGCCGAGATGCTGGGCCTCGAAACCCGGATGCACAAGTACGCGATCCAAATCACCGTCGCCGACGAGCGCGACGGCGCTCTCTCCGGCTCGACGCTGCGCGAAGCCTGCTCTTGGGGCAAAGTCGACACGGTCTACGAGCAGATGGTGTACTCCGAGGCGACTCTCGCGCTGCCGCTGCTCGCCTCCTACGCTTATCACAAGGGCAATTGGAAGAAGCGCGGCGCCCGGCGTTTCAACGCCCTGCTCAACGACGACAAGGCTTCCATCCCGGCGGCCCACCGCTAGGACGCGGTGAGCCGCGTCTTCTCGGACCCCGCGACCACGTCTTACGGCGCGCCCGGGCACCCTGAGGCGCCGTTTCGCGTCGCCAGGACGGCGCAGTGCCCGGCCGCCGCGGGACACCGCATCGAGAAGCCCGCGGCGGCGGCGGCGCCCGAGGACGTGGCCTTGCTGCACGCGCCCGACCACTTCGAACGCGTCCGGCGCGCGGCGTTCGACGACCCGGACACGCCGGCTTACCCCGGCATCGCGGAGATCGCCTTGATCAGCCTGGCGGGCGCGCTGGCAGCGGCGAAATCCGCGGCGGCGGGCGAGCCGGCCTTCTCGCTGATGCGGCCCCCGGGGCATCACGCCGGCAAAAGCCGGGTCGCCGGCTTTTGCTACTTCAACAATGTCGCCCTCTCCTGCGCCCGCCTGCTCGAGCAAGCGCCTTCGCGGCGCGTCGCCATCGTCGACATCGACGTCCATCACGGCGACGGCACCGAAGAGCTCGTGCGCGGCCGCCCGGATGTCTACTTTACGTCCCTGCATCAAAGCCCCCTCTACCCGGGAAGCGGGCTGGAGTCCCGCGACAACTGCCTCAACTTTCCCCTCCCGCCGGGCACGGGCGAGGCGGCCTATCTTCGCGCTTTGGAGAGCGCCCTGGGCGCGGCGCTGGAATTCAAGCCCGACGTCTTGGCCGTGTCGGCCGGGTTCGACACCTACCGGGAATGCCCCATCGCCCAGCTGCGCCTGGAAAAGTCGAGCTACCGGCGCATCGGCGCCCTGCTGTCGCAGACCGGGCTCAAGCGTTACGCCGTACTGGAGGGCGGCTATGCCGAGGCTCTGCCCCTCCTCGTCGAGAACTTCCTAGACGGGTTCTTCGCCTGATATAATCCACCCGTGAAGTTCGACCCCAACTCGGCGGCGACGGACGGCTCCAACATCTTCGGCCTGCCGTTCAAGGAAGAGGAAGCCGTCGTCGTCTACCTGCCGGTTCCCTGGGAAGCGACGACGTCCTACGGCGCCGGCACGGCCGCCGCGCCCGCCGCCATCCTCGAGGCCAGCAGGCAAGTCGACCTATACGATTTCGACGTCCTCAGGCCCTACGAGCCGGGCCTCTTCATGCGCCCCGAGCCAAAGCAGGTGCGCGACTGGAATCGCCGGGCTCGGGCCGCCGCCAAGAAGGTGATCGCCGCGGGCGGGACCGGCGAAAGCAAGGCTCTGCAAAAGTCCGCCGACGCCGTCAACGCCTTGAGCGAGAAGCTCAACGCCTGGGTCTACGGCGAGACTTCGGCGCTCCTCGACCGCGGCAAGATCGTCGGGATCGTCGGAGGGGACCATTCGACGCCCTATGGCGCCATCCGCGCCGCCGCCGAGAGCCATCCCGGCCTGGGACTGCTCCACTTCGACGCCCATCACGACCTGCGCGAGGCCTACGAGGGCTTCACGCACTCGCATGCCTCCATCTTCTACAACGTGCTCAAGGACACTCCGGAAGTCGGCCGCCTGGTGCAGGTGGGCGTCCGGGACTTTTGCGAGGACGAGCGCAGCTTCTGCGCCTCCCAAGGCCGGCGCGTGAGCGTCTTTTACGACGGTGATCTCGCCCGGCGGCGCTTCTCCGGGGAGCCTTGGGCCGAAATCGCCGCCGAGATCGTCGCCCAACTGCCGGAAACCGTGTGGGTCACGGTCGACATCGACGGCCTGGACCCGCGGTTTTGCCCCAACACCGGCACGCCCGTGCCCGGCGGCATCGACTTTCGCGAGCTCAATCACGTACTCGGCGAGGTGGCGCGCTCCGGCCGCCGCATCGTCGGCTTCGACCTCGTCGAGGTAGCCCCGGGCAAGGACGCAGGCCAGTGGGACGCCAACGTCGGCGCCCGCCTCCTTTATAAGCTGTCGGCCTGGGCCCTGGCCAGCCAGGGCCGAGTCAAGCTGCGCTGAGCGTCGACTCCCGTTGCGCCCGCGAGCCCGCTCCGTCGGGAGGCTAAATGCGCTCGAAGTTCCGCTCGCGCTCCCAACAGGTGACGGCCCGGTCGAAAGCGGCTTGCTCGGCGCGCGCGGTGTGGAGGTAGTGCTTGAAGACGGTCTCCCCGAAGGCCTCACGAGCGGCCTTGGACGTCTCGAGCAGGCCGATCGCCTCGTTGAGCGTGCGGGGCACGGGCGTGACCTTGGCCTCGTAGGCGTTGCCTTCAAAGGCCGGCGGAGGCTCGAGCTTGTTCTCGATGCCGTAAAGTCCGGCGGCGATCGTCGCCGCGAAGGCGAGGTAAGGGTTGGCGTCGGCCCCTGGGATGCGGTTTTCGATGCGCAGGGAAGGTCCTTGCCCGACGGCGCGGAAGCCGCAGGTGCGGTTGTCCCGAGCCCAGGCGATGCGCGTCGGCGCGAAGGTCGCGGACTGATAACGCTTATAGGAATTGATCGTCGGAGCGTAGAAATACGACCATTCCCGGGCCAGGCTCATCTGCCCCGCGAGAAAGTGCCTGAACAGCCGGCTTGGCTTTCCCCCCTCCGGAAACAGCGGTCTTCGGCCCGCCGCGTCCCAGAGGCTGGCGTGGATGTGGCAGCTTGAGCCCGCGAGCCGGGAATCGAACTTGGCCATGAAGGTGATCGCCGCGCCTTTGGCCATCGCGATCTCCTTGGCGCCGTGCTTGTAGAAGGTGTGCCAGTCGGCCATTTGAAGGGCCGTCGAATATCCCAGGTTGATTTCATGCTGCCCCGGCCCCCACTCGCCCTTGGACGTCTCGACGGGAATGCCGGAAGCTTCCATGAGGTTGCGGATGTCCCCGACGACGGGCTCTTCTTTGGCGCCCTGGAAGATGTGGTAGTCCTCGATGTAGGAGCCAAAATGCTCCAGATTATGGAACGCCTTCTTCTGCGCGGATTCATAGGTTTCGCGCAAGAGATAGAACTCGAGCTCCGAGGCCATCTTGACGCTGAACCCGGCCTTGGCCGCGCGCTCGATCTGCCGCTTGAGGATCGTTCGCGGCGCCGCTTCGATGGGAGCGCCTCCTTCATCGACGAGGTCGCAGACGACGAGAGAGGTTCCGGGGCTCCAAGCCAAGGGCCGCGTCGTCGAGAAGTCGGGGACGAGATGGAAGTCCTGGTAGCCGCGCTCCCAGCTCGTCAGCTCATAGCCGGGCACCGGGTCCATCTCCATGTCGACAGTGAGCAGGTAGGCGCAGGCGTGCGTTCCGTGCGCGGCCACGGTGTCGACGAAGTGGCGCGCCGTCGCGCGCTTGCCCATCCAGCGTCCTTGCATATCCGGGAAGGCCAGAACGACGGTGTGAATTTTGCCGTCGGCGATGTCGGCGAGCAGCCGCGCGAGTTTGGGATCTTTGGATGGCGCCATGGTGCGCCATTGTAGACAATTGACGGAGGCGTTTCAACCGCGCCGGCATTAGAAACTATATGATAATAGATAGCACTTAAAATATATGTAACACTATTATATGGACTTATAGGAGGTCTTGACAGCGTTCGGCGCATCTGTTATGATCGTTTTCTCAACGGCACCCCAAACCCCTGTTTTCACGTGAAAACCCAATGACCGAAGTGATCGCCATTGCCAATCAGAAGGGGGGTGTTGGAAAAACGACCACTGCGGTCAATTTGAGCGTCGCTTTGGCTCAATTAGGGCACCAGACACTTCTTATCGACCTTGATCCACAGGGGAATGCCACTTCGGGCCTTGGGATCGATAAGCGAGCGCTGAATCCCAACGTATACCATGTCCTGGTGGATTTACTTCCGATCGAAAAGACCATCAGAGAAACGAGCATCCCTAACCATGCCATTGCCGGAGCTAGTCCCGATCTCATTGGCGCAGAAGTCGAACTAGTTTCGGCGCTCGCGCGCGAAAGCCGTCTTAAGGGCGCACTATCCACCAGCAAGAATCGCTTCGAATACGTATTGATCGACTGCCCACCTTCCTTGGGTTTATTGACCATAAACGCTCTTACGGCAGCGGACAAGGTCATTATTCCCATTCAAGGGGAATATTACGCCATGGAGGGGCTGGCTCAGTTTGTGAGTGCTGTGGATAAGGTTAAAAAGACCTTAAACCCCCGTCTTAGCCTAGAGGGGGGCGTCTTAACCATGTTCGATGCCCGCATGACCCTCTCCCAACAGGTAAGAGAGGAAGTCGGCCGCTTCTTTGGCGGGAGTCTATTCAACACTCTCATCCCTCGCAATATTCGCATCGCCGAGGCACCAGGCTTTGGACAAAGTATTTTCCAATATGACGCTAAGTCGCGGGGGGCTGAATCCTACCTAGCGCTAGCCCAAGAATTTCTGGCTCGCCGCGGTTTAGTAGTGCCCGCGGCCCCGACACCGCCGCTGGAGCCTTCGGAACCGACTGGAGCACAATCATGAGAAAAGCCCTTGGCCGTGGACTAGAAGCACTCATTCCCACACACGATGACGCAATGTCAGTGTCAGGGGCCGAAAAGCCATCCGGACAGCCGTTGCGCGTTCCGATCGAACGGATTCGTCCGAACCATCTCCAACCGCGTAAGCATTTCGACGCAGAGCGCTTGGCGGAACTGGCCTCTTCAATCAAGAATCATGGCCTGGCGCAGCCTCTGATCGTCTCTTATGACCAGGCCAGCGACACCTACGAGTTGATCGCTGGCGAGCGTCGTCTGCGCGCCTGCGAGCTAGCCGGCCTTAAAGAAGTAGACGTCGTCGTTCGCGCGCCCGACTCGGAGCGCCAGCGGATGATCGTCGCCATGATCGAGAACCTTCAACGCGAGGACCTCAATCCCATCGAGGAAGCTCTGGGGTATTTGCGGCTGATCAAGGAGTTCCAAATTTCGCAATCCGACTTAGCGCAGGTCGTCGGCAAATCCAAATCGGCGGTCTCCAACACCTTGCGCCTTCTGGATTTACCCGAGGAGATCCAAAAGGCGCTCCAGTTCGGCCAGCTGACGGAAGGCCATGCGCGGGCCCTGCTGATGATTGAAGATCCGCTGCACCGGCGCAAGATCTTTAGCTTGGTCGTGGAGCAACGACTTTCGGTTCGTCAGACCGAAGATCTGGCGCGTGGCGCTAAAGCGGCCTCTTCCGAACCGCCTAAGCCCCGCACGAAACTGGAAAAACCAGCCGATATCCGCTCTTTGGAGACAGCCCTCGAGCAGACGTTGGGTACGAAGGTGGAGATTCGCACGCGCAAGGACCCAAGGAAGGGGGGTAGCCTCACGATCCACTTTTTCTCGCTCGATGATTTCGACAAAATCGTAAAAATGATTAAAAAATAATGATTTTTTTAATATTATCCCTGTTCTTGGCCCCGGCGCGCGCCCAGGATCTGCCGACAGCCAGCACGAGCACGATCATGCCGACCTACCTCGCGCTGTCGC
Source organism: Elusimicrobiota bacterium (assembly GCA_027452025.1). GTDB lineage: Bacteria > Elusimicrobiota > Elusimicrobia > UBA1565 > UBA9628 > DAIDHI01. The sequence goes on from DAIDHI010000035.1 coordinate 136,569, forward strand.
CCAACCTGAACGATTTCAAGCGCTTCGCCGATGGGGGAAGCGACGGAAACTGGTACATCGGCTACAATAACGCCTGGATCGTCAAGCTGCCCCCCGCGCCGGCGGGGGAATTCTCGCGGGCCTACATCGGCGCGCGCATCGGGCGGGCCAAGACGCGGCCAAATCCCAATCGGCCATGGGAGCGCCAACTCATCGACGGCAAGATCTACATGGCGATCTCACAGACCCCGGCCTTCAGCTCCGGCCAAAGCTTTTACTTGGCGCGAGCCCGCGACATTTCCGTCGAGCCCAATCCCAATACTTTCGTCGACGGCGTGGGCCCCGCGGAGTGGTTCTGGACGGAGGTGCCGCTCAACCTCGTCAGCTTCACCCAGCCCAACTATCTCGTGATCTGGTCGCCTAGCGAATATTTCACGCAGGCCTCCAGCGCCCCGATCTTGGCCGCAGCCGAAGTCGACGCCTCGCAGGCGCAAGGCGAGACGCACGCCTGGAACAACCGGGAAATCGTCGGCGTGCCGCCTCGGGATCCCGCGACTTCCCTCGAGACTCCCATCGACAACATCAACCCCGCCCTCGCCATCAAGCTGGTGCCTCCCAGCGAGAGCGAGATCGTGGTCACCGAGTTTTCCGTGCAGAACCTCGGCAAGAAGTCCGTCGTCTCGTTCTCCGTCGCCGGGCAGGATATCGCCGAAGCTTGGGTGGAAGCGTCGCGCGATCAGCTGGATTGGGAGCGCGTGTCCCCTATCGAGCGGCAGCAGCCCTTCATGTTCACTCTCAAGGGAGCCGAGATGCCGCCTCCGGGATCTTATCTGCGCGGCGCCGCGCGGGACGTCACCGGCGCCGTGGGCGACAGCCCCATTTACGCGATCCCGTATGCCTCGCGCTGAACGCCGCTCGGCGCCCGCCGTCGGGATCGTCGGCGCCACCGGAATGGTGGGCCAGGAGCTGTTGGCTCTTCTCGAACGGCGGCGCTTCCCCGTCGGCTCCCTGGCGGCGTTTTCTTCCGGAAGTTTTCGCAAATCGGTGCGCTTCCGCGGCCGGGCCTGCGCGGCTCCGGCCCCCACGACGGCGGCGTTGCGGCGCTGCTCGCTGATCTTCTTCGTCAGCGCCGACGAAGTCTCGCGCCGCCTGGCTCCCGCGCTGGCCGATAGCGGAGCCTGGGTCATCGACGACAGCTCCGCCTTCCGGCTCGATCCCAAAGTGCCGCTGGTCATTCCCGAGGTCAACGCGTCCGCCCTTCGCCCGGACCGCCGTCTCGTCGCGGGCCCCAATTGCACGATGACGGGCCTGGCCGTCGCCGGGTTTGCCCTGCACGAGGCCGCCGAGGTCCGCGAAGTCCGCCTGGCGTCCTACCAGGCGGTCTCGGGAGCGGGACGAGCGGCCTTGCTGGAGTTCTTCGACCAAGCGGCTCGGCAGCGCGCGGAGCTGCGCCTGCGGGGCGGCAAGGCCCCGGTCCCGCGTGCTCGGAAGGCCTCGGCGCTGCCGCGGGCCATCGCCGGCAACGTCGTGCCGCAGGTTGGCTCCTTCGACGACGCCGGCGAAAGCTCCGAGGAGCGCAAGGTGGCCGCCGAGCTGCGCAAAATCTGGTCGGCGCCAGGCCTGCGCGTCAGCGTCACGGCCGTGCGCGTGCCCGTCGTGCGCGGGCATTCCCTCGCCGCATGGCTGACGCTGCGGCGACGGCTGGCCCCGGCCGCGGCCGCCAAGCTCCTCGCCAACGCGCCGGGATTGCGCTTTTTCCGGGACGGCTACCCGACGCCGCTGGAGACGGCCGGCAGCGATCCCGTATACGCCGGCCGCCTGCGGCCTGGGGCCGCCGCCGGAGAGCTCGCTCTCTGGATCGTCTCCGACAACCTGCTCAAGGGCGCGGCGCTCAACTCCGTCCAGATCGCCGAGGAGCTGCTGCGGCGCCGGTGGCTGTCTTAGCGGCGCTGGCGTCCGCGTTCCTCCTCTTTGCGCGCCCCGCCGCGGCCTCCGAGCGGGTCCAAACGGCGTTTCAGGACGTTCGTCTCACCGCCGAGATCGTGCCCGCCGGCGGCGGCCGCTTCGCCGCCTTGAAGGTCTACGCGCGCCGCGGGCGCCGCGCGGAGCTGGTTTATATCCACCCGGGCTCCGCTCAGGCGCTTCGCTTCGAGAAGAGCGGCTTTTGCGACTTCTTCGGCGACGGCTCGCCGGCCTTGCTCTACCGGTCCCGTGACGCGCTCGGCCGGGCGCTCGACATCGTGCGCTACGGCTCCCCCTACTTCAAGCGCGTCGGTCTATTTCCGGACGGCCGAGTCGTCGATCTCGACGACGACGGCCAGCGGGAGATCCTCTCCCAGCGCCGGCCGCTGGGCCGCTGGTTTTCTCTCGCCTGCGGCGGCTTCACGACGGCGCCCTCGCACGCCCTCGCCGCCTCGGTTTGGGCCTGGAACGGGCGCGCCTTCGCCGACGTCTCCGGCCGCTACCCTGGGTTCTGGGAAAGACGCGAGGCGGACGACCGCGCGGCGCTCGACGCGGCTCGCGTCGACAGAAGGAAAAGACCAGGGCTTTTCATGGGCCGCGCCGTCACTGTCTTTTTCGACGAAGCCGCGCGAGGCCGAAAGCGCGCGGGCTGGCTGGAGCTGTCTCGCCTGATCGAGTCCTCCGGCGCGCCGAGGTCCTGCGCGCGAGAGGCGCGCGCCCGGCTGCGCGAGCCGCTCGAAATTCCGGCGGACTGGCCCTAGCGCCGCGCGCGGCGGCTTTCGCGGGCCCGCACGTCCGCGCGGCGCAGAACCCGCTCCCGGCGCTTGATGCGCTCCCAGACGTCGAGCACCCCCTGCGCCGTTTCGATCTTGAGGCCCGCGAAAACGTGCGGGTGCCGGCGCTTGAGCTTGAGATATTGCGCCCGCGCCACGTCCTGGATATCGAAGCGGCCGCGCTCGGTCTCGATTTGAGAATGGAGCAGAATCTGGAGCAGGAGATCACCCAGCTCGTCCTCGATCTCATGCCAACGGCCGCGCTTGAGGGCCTTCTCGACCTCGAGCGCCTCCTCGCGCAGGTATTTGATCAGCGAGACGTGGGTCTGCTTGCGGTCCCAGGGGCAACCCTTGGGCGAGCGCAGGTAGGCGACAAGGTCGACGAGCTCGTCGAAGGGCTTCTTCTTCAAGCGATGCGATCCGCCCCGAAATAAGGAGACAGGGCTTTGGGCACCAGGATGCTTCCGTCCTTTTGCTGGAAGTTCTCCAGGATGGCGACGAAGAGGCGGCCCACGGCCACGCCGCTGCCGTTGAGCGTATGGAGATACTCCGTCGGGCTCTTGGCCTCCCGCTTGAAGCGCGCCTCCATGCGTCGTGCCTGGAAATCGCCGCAGTCCGAGCATGAGGAGATCTCGCGATAGCGCTTCTCCGACGGAATCCAGACCTCGATGTCGTAGGTCTTGCGAGACGAGAAACCTATGTCGCCGGTGCAGAGCAGCACCACGCGGTAGGGCAGCTCCAGGGCCTTGAGCACGGCCTCGGCGTCCCCCGTGAGGCGCTCGAGCGCGTCCAAGGAATCCTCCGGCTTGGTGATCCAGACCAGCTCGACTTTGTCGAACTGATGGTTGCGGATGAGGCCGCGCACGTCCTTGCCGTAAGAGCCCGCTTCTTGACGAAAGCAAGGCGTGTAGGCGGCGTATTTGAGCGGCAGCGGCTTGTCCGCGGGCAGGATGCTCTCGCGGACGAGATTGGTGAGGGGCACTTCGGCCGTGGGGATCAGGAACAGGTCCTGGGCTTTTTCCCCGTCGGCGGTGCTCGTCTTGTATAGATCCGCCTCGAACTTAGGCAGTTGGCCCGTGCCTTCCAGGATTTCCGGCTTGACGAGGAGTGGTGGATGCACCTCCACGTAGCCGGCCTTAGCGTGCAGATCGAGCTGGAAATTGACGATGGCGCGCATCAGCCGCGCGCCGGCTCCCGACCAGAGCGCGAAGCGCGAACCGGCCAAGCGGGCGCCTTGCGCCGTGCTGAAAAGCCCGAGCTTCTCCTCGCCGAGCGTCACGTGGTCCTTCGGCGCGAAATCGAAGGTCCGCGGCTGCCCTACCCGCCGCACCTCCCGGTTCTGCGTCTCGTCCCGGCCGACCGCCACGGACTCGTGGGGGATGTTCGGAATCGACAAGGACAGCTCCCTGGTCTTTTTGGCGAGAGGCTCCAGCTGCTCTTCGAGCGCGGCCATCCGCGTCTTGAAACCGGCTACCTCGGCCATGAGCTTTTGGGCTCCCGCCTCGTCCTTGGCGGCCTTGGCCTTTCCGATCTGCTGGGAAGCCGCGTTGCGCTGGGCGCGCACGGCCTCCACTTCCGAAAGCTTCCGGCGGTAGTCGCCATCCAGCGCCAGCAATTCCTCCAGAGCCGGCAAATAGCGGCCGCCGCGGTCCTGCAGACCCTTTCGGGCCGCCGCGGGATCCTTGCGCAAAGCGTTAATGTCTAGCACGGGGTCCTGTCTGGGCGACGGGAAGGCTCGATTCGACGACTCGGATAGGCGCGCCCTCGCGCGGCTCGAGCATTGCCTCGAGCTTGAACTCGACGGGCCAATAGCCGTCCGCGCGGACGCGCTTGAGATAGATCTCTGTCAGCGCGGTCACGTCCACCGGCACCTGCAGCGTCTGATCCGGCCCGACCTGCGGCACCCGGCGCTCATCGTTGAGAAACGGCAGCGCCCAAACGGCCTGTCCCGCGCCGCCGACCGGCGCCAGCTTGGCGGAAAGCGAATAGCGGATGAGGATTCCTTCTTTTCGCGGTCCCTGGTTGCGCAGGGCGAGCTTGGCGGTCAGCCGCCCGCCGAGCCGCGCGCCGGAGTCCAGCGGCAAAAGCTCGATGGGTATCGGCTCCTTGGGTTCGACCGGACCGGTCTTGGAGATGGTCCAGGAAACCGCGCTCAACTCCAGGGCCCGCGCCGGCCCGGCCGCCATCGCCGCTAGCGCGGCGATGACGACCAGGGCCAGAGCGCCCTTGCTCGGTCGCACCCCTATTTCCCTTCGAGCGGAAGCTCGGGGGAAACGGGGGGCTCGACGGCGATGGGCGCGACGCGCGCCACCCGGTCGCCTTCGTCGAGCTTGACCAGGCGCACGCCTTGCGTGTTGCGCGAGATGGTCTTGATGTCCTTGCAGCGCATGCGGATGGCCTTGCCTTTCTCGGTCATGACCATCAAGTCGTCGTCGTTGGTGACCAGCTTGACTCCGACGACGGCTCCGTTGCGGTCGGTGGCCTTGATCGTGATCACGCCGCCGCCGCCGCGGTGCTGCCCGCGGTATTCTGAGAGCTCCGTGCGCTTGCCGTGGCCGTGCTCGCAGACGGTCAGCAGGGTCTTCTTGCTGTTGGGCGGGAAGGCCTCCATGCCGATGACCTGGTCGCCCTTGTCGAGGCGGATGCCGCGCACGCCCATCGCCGAGCGGCCCATCGAGCGGACGTCGGCCTCCGGGAACCGGATGGACATGCCCCCCTTGGTGGCGATCATGAGCTCCTCGGCGCCCGTGGCGTGCTGGACCTCGACGAGGACGTCGCCCTCGTCGAGCGAGATCGCGTTGATGCCGCTGCGCCGGATGTTCTCGAACTCGGACAGCGGCGTCTTCTTGATCGTGCCGTTGCGCGTGCACATGACCAGGAACGTCTCTTGGCCCTTCTTTTCCTCGAAGGAACGGATCGCGATCGAGGACGTGATCTTCTCCTCGCCGGTGATGGCGAGCAGGTTCACGATCGCCTTGCCGCGCGACGTCCGGTTGCCCTCCGGCACCTCATAGGCCTTGAGCGCGAACACGCGCCCGCGGTTGGTGAAGAACAGCAGCGTGGCATGGGTGTCCGTGATGAAGAAGTTCTCGATGAAGTCCTCGTCCTTGACCTCGGCGCCGGTGATGCCCTTGCCGCCGCGGCCTTGCGCCTGGTACGTGGCGACCGGGATCCTCTTGATGTAGCCGGAGTTCGACCGGGAGATCACGACGTCCTCCTTAGCGATGAGGTCCTCGAGGGTCATCTCGGCGGCCTCGGTGGTGATCTGCGTCTGGCGGCTCTTGCCGAAGCTCTCCTTGACCTTTTCGAGCTCCTTGGAGACGATCGCCATGACCTTGCGAACGTCGGCGAGGATCGCCTTGAGCTCGGCGATCAGCTTCATGAGCCCGTCGTATTCTTCCTGCAGCTCGTTGACCGACAGCTTGGTCAACTGCGCCAGCCGCATGTCGAGGATGGCCTGGGCCTGGATCTTGGTCAGCTCGAACTCGGCGATCAACTTCTCGCGGGCGTCGTCGGTATCCTTGGCGCTGCGGATGATCTTGACGACCTTGTCGATGTTCTTGACCGCGATGATCAAGCCTTCCAAGATGTGGGCGCGGTCAAGGGCCTTCTTGAGCTGGAACTTGGTGCGGCGGATGACGACGGTCTTGCGGTGCTGGATGAAGTGGCCAAGCATCTCGCGCACCGGCAGCACGCGCGGCCGGCCGTCCACCAGCGAGAGCAGGATCACGCCGAAAGTGGTCTCCATCTGCGTGTGCTTGTAGAGCTGGTTGAGCACGACGTTGGCGTTGCCGTCGCGCTTGACCTCGATGACCACGCGCATGCCCTTGCGGTCGGATTCGTCGCGGATGTCCGAGATGTCCGGAATCTTCTTGTCGCGCACGAGCCCGGCGATCGTCTCGAGCAGCGTGGCCTTGTTGACCTGGTAGGGCAGTTCCGTGACGATGATCGCCTGCCGGTTGCCCTTGATGTCCTCGATTTCCGTCTTGGCCTGCACGCGGACGCTGCCGCGGCCGGTCTCGAAATAGTCCCTGATCCCGGTCTTGCCGCGGACGATGCCGCCGGTGGGGAAGTCCGGGCCCCGCATGATCTTCATGAGCTCTTTATTATCGAGCTTCGGCTCCTTGATGAGCGCGACGGCGGCGTCGCAGGTCTCGCCCAGATTGTGGGGCGGGATATTGGTGGCCATGCCGACGGCGATGCCGGACGAGCCGTTGACGAGCAGGTTGGGAGCCCGGGCCGGCAGGACGACGGGCTCCGCCGTGGTGCCGTCGAAGTTGGCGACGAAATCCACGGTCTCCTGGTCGATGTCGGCCAAGAGCTCCTCGCCGAACTTGGCGAGGCGGCACTCCGTGTAGCGGTAGGCGGCCGCCGGGTCGCCGTCAACCGAGCCGAAGTTGCCCTGGCCGTCGATGAGCGGGTGCAGCAGGGAAAAATCCTGGACCATGCGGACCAAGGCGTCGTAGACGGCGGAGTCGCCGTGCGGGTGGTATTTCTTGAGCACCTCGCCGACGACGCCTGCGCACTTGGAATATTTCTTGTTGGAGGCCAGACCCTCGTCGTGCATCGCGTACATGATGCGGCGGTGCACGGGCTTGAGGCCGTCGCGGATGTCCGGCAGAGCGCGGCCGACGATGACCGACATCGAGTAGTCGATGTAGGACGACCGCATCTCCGCGCCGATGTCGCGCGGGATGATGTTGCCGACGGGTTCCGGCGTCAGTTCCCCTTGCTTAGGCGTGCTCATCTATTGTCTCCGTTCCCTCAGATGTCCAGATTCTTCACTTCTTTGGCGTGCTTCTCGATGAAAGCCCGCCGCGGCTCGACCTTGTCGCCCATGAGCGTGGTGAAGGCGATCTCGGTGTCGGCCTCGTCTTCCAAGACGACCTTGAGCAGGCGCCGGCGCTTGGGGTCCATCGTGGTCTCCCAGAGCTGTTCCGGGTTCATCTCGCCCAGACCTTTATAGCGCTGGATGTTGGCCCCGGAGCGGCCGGCGGCCCTTACGGTCTCGATGAGGTCGCGCAGGCTGTAGCCGTCGGTCTCGTTGTTGCCGTTTTTGGCCTTGAACAGCGGCTTGGTCTTCTCGTCGCGCAGGACCTCGTACCACTGGAGATCCAGGCCCATGGCTTTGAGGTTGTCGGCGATCTTGCCCAGGCGCGCCATCTCCCAGAGCTCCTGCATATCAGGCTCGAGAGCCTCCTCGTCGACCTCGACCTCCTCCACCGATGCGTCGACGGCGGCGGCCTCCGCGCCTTTTTCGTCCTTCGCGGCCTTTTCGTCCTTCTTGCTGGGGACCTTTTCTTTCTCGGCCTTCTCGGCGGCGAGCTTGGCCTTCTGCTCGGCCACGAACTTGTCGCGGTACTGCTGCCATTCCTTCTCGCTGTAGAAGAAGACGTATTCTCCGGCGGAAAGCTCGACGCGGTAGACAGGAAGCTTGCCCTTCTCCCGGTAGGCCAGGAAGTCCTCGAGGTGAAGACCCTTGCGTTCCAAGTGCTTGAGCGTGGTCTCCAGCTCGGCCAGGACCTTCAGCAGATCGCGCAGGTCGTCGGCGTCGAGCCTCTTGGACTTGCCGTTGGCCGGGTTGTAAGCCGTCACGTCGACGGAACTGCGGCCCTCGTTGAGCAGCCATTGCTCCATCTTCTCGTCGTTGTCGACGTACATCTCCGTCTTGCCCTTTTTCACTTTGTAGAGAGGCGGCTGGGCGATGAAGACATGACCCTGGTCGATGAGCGGCCGCATCTGGCGGTAGAAGAACGTCAAGAGCAAGGTGCGGATGTGCTGGCCGTCGACGTCGGCGTCGGCCATGATGATGAGCTTGTTGTAGCGCAGCTTGTCGAGCTTGAAGCCAGCCTCCTCGCCCTCGCTGCTGCCGATGCCGGTGCCGATGGCGGTGATCAGCGTGCGCACCTCCTCATTGGAGAGGATCTTGACCAGGCGCGCCTTCTCGACGTTGAGGATCTTTCCCTTGATCGGGAGGATGGCCTGGAACACGCGGTCGCGGCCCTGCTTGGCCGAGCCGCCGGCCGAGTCGCCCTCGACGATGAAAAGCTCCGAGCGCTCCGGGTCGCGCTCCTGGCAGTCGGCGAGCTTGCCGGGCAAGGAGGAGCCGTCGAGCACCCCCTTGCGGCGCGTGAGGTCCCGCGCCTTCTTTGCGGCCTCGCGGGCCTCGCCGGCCTGCATGGCCTTGGCGCAAATCGCCTTGGCGGTCGAGGGATTCTCCTCGAAGAAGGTGACGAGCACGTCGCCCACCGCCGACTTGACGATGCCTTCGACCTCGGCGTTTCCGAGCTTGGCCTTGGTCTGTCCCTCGAACTGCGGGTTCGGGATCTTCGTGGAGAGGACGGCGCACAGGCCTTCGCGCGTGTCGTCGCCCAGGACGGTGAAGCTCTTGCCTTTGAGCAGGTCGTATTTCTTGATGTAGTCGTTGATGACCCGCGTCAGCGCCGAGCGAAAGCCCGCCAGGTGGGTGCCGCCGTCCACGGTCTTGATGTCGTTGACGAAGCTGTAGATGTTCTCGGAGTAGTCGTCGTTGTACTGCAGGGCGACGTCGACGACGATGTCGTCCTTCGTCTTCGTGAAGGAGATCGGCTCGCTGTGGATCGTCTTCTTGTTGGCGTTGAGGTGCTTGACGAACTGCGTGATGCCGCCCTCGTAGTGGAAGGAGTGCTTCTTATCGTCGCGCTCGTCGATGATCGTGATCTTGGCGCCGGCGTTGAGGAAGGCCAGCTCCCGCAGGCGGTTGGCCAGCGTGTCGAAGGAATACTGGTGGCCGTTGAAGATGTCGGGGTCGGGCTTGAAGGAGATGATCGTGCCGTGGTCGTCGCACTTGCCGACCGCCTTGACCTCGTGGTCGGGCTTGCCGCGCTTGTAGCTCTGGACCCAGACCTTGCCCTCGCGGTGCACCTCGGCCTTGAGCCACTCGGAGAGCGCGTTGACGCAGGTCACGCCCACCCCGTGAAGGCCGCCCGAGACTTTGTAGGCGCTCTTGTCGAACTTGCCGCCGGCGTGAAGGACCGTCATGATCACTTCGAGGGCCGACTTGCCGCGAATGTTGGAAGGAAGTTTCGGATCCTTCATCGGATCTACGGGAATGCCCGAGCCGTCGTCCTGTACGGTGATGGAGTTGCCTTGATGGATCGTGACCGTGACGCTCGTGCAGCGGCCCGCCATGATCTCGTCGACGGAATTATCGACCACCTCGTAGACCAGGTGATGAAGCCCGGAGGGGCCCGTCGAGCCGATGTACATGGCCGGGCGCTTGCGCACCGCTTCCAGGCCCTCGAGAACCTGGATCTTCGACGCGTCGTAATTGTCGGTCTTGCCCGCGGTCTGCGGTTCCTTCGTGCTGGATTCGGACATATTCCTCCGAGCCTTCTCTTTCTTAGAGCCGGACTTCGCCGTCATTTCGCCGCCGCCTTGACCGCGCGGATCCAAGCGCGGCCAAAATACTTATTAAGACTCTTGACGATCTCGCCGGAACGCAGCTGCAGCTCCTGGGCCGCGGCCGCGGAACGAGGCTTGACGTACAAGATCCCCTTGCGAACGCCGGCCAGGGTCCAGTGCCGGGAAAAGTGCCCCAACTCCCGGTCCCAGACGGCGTTCAAGATGGATATTTTATCCGATTGGATGCCCGCCTGGAACGAGAACCTTTTGACCAAGTCCTCGCCGGTCGACCAGGATTTTCGCGGATGGCGGAGCCGGACGTTCTCCGGCACGGTCGTCTTCAAAATCAAATCCTCATCGGCATGACGACGAACTTATAGTCCGCCTCTCCCACGGGCTCGACGAGAGCGGGGTTGACGGGCGTGGTCAGGCCGAGGGACACCGTCGCCGTGTCGACGTGACGCAAGGCATCGGAGACGAATTGAGGATTAAAGGCGACTTGGAACTCCTCCCCGGAATAATCGACGGGAAGCTCGTCGTTGAACTCGAGATTTTGGCTGGAAGCGGCGATCTGTAAAGCGCCCTTGCGCAGCGTGTATTTGACGGACCCGCCGCGGTCGACGGCGCACAGGGACGCCCTCTTGGTCACCGCCAGCAGCTCTTTGGTGTCGACCGTGACGATGATGTCCTTCTTGCTTGGGATGACCTGCTCGTAATGCGGAAAGCTGCCTCCCACCAAGCGCGACAACAGCGTCGTGTCCTTGAGCTGGAACGCCACTTGGTTCTCGGTGACTCCGACCAGCATCTTTTGGGTTGAATCCGGCTTGATCTCGAAAGTCGTCAGCAGCCGCAGCAGCTCGGAAAGGATCTTCGTGGGCACGATGACCTGAAAATCCTTGTCTTTTGGAGCGATCTTCTTGGCCATCACGGCCAGGCGGCGGCCGTCAGTGGCGACCATCTCGAGGACGCCCTTCTTTGCCGACCAAAAAACGCCGTTGAGGACGTGTCGGGTCTCGTCCGAGGAAGCGGCAAAGATGGTCTTGCGCACCATCTCTCCCATAAGGCCGGCCGGAGCCTCGAAAGCGTTCTGCTTATTGAATTCGGGAAGGATCGGATACTCGGATTTAGGGGCTCCGATGATGCCGAAACGGGAGCGGCCGCACTTTAGCTGGACTTTCCCGCCGGCGTCGACGGACAACTCCACGTCCTGGCCGTCGGGAAGGCTGTGAAGGATGTCGGAGAACTTCTTGGCGGGGATGGTGATGCTGCCGTCGCTCTCCACTTCGGCGCCGATGTAGTGCTTGACGCCCATCTCGAGGTCGGTGGACACGACTTTTACCTTGGAGTTCTCGGTCTCCATGAGGAAATTCAAGAGGATCGGCAAGGTGGTTCGGGCGGACAGAGCCGATTGGATCGTCTGGACTCCTTGAGACAAGACTTCCTTGCTACAGTGAATTTTCATTTACGTAGTCCCCTTACTCATAAGGCTGAGGAAATGGTGCATAAGTATCCGCGCCGTCATTTTTCGGTCACAAACCCGTCAATTTCCATCAACCGGACATGGGGATAAACCCGCGATATTGTCCACTCCATCCACACGCCGCCGGTTTTCAACAGGGGCAACGGCCTCTACCAACACCCTGTCCACAATAAATCGACACGTCTTCGTCAAACCGATAGAAAAAAACGTCATGAGGTCACTGATCCTCGACCGCGCGGATATCGGCCTGGAGTTTATTGACGACTTCCAAGAAAAAAGGATCCTCCTCGACCTGCTTTTTGATCTTCTCCCGCGCATGGAGAACCGTCGTGTGGTCTTTGCCGCCGAAAGCGCGGCCGATCTCCTTGAGAGACATCTCCGTCATGGCGCAGCAAAGATACATCGCGACTTGCCGGGGAAAAGCGATGGAAGCCGTGCGTTGGTGGCCCTTGAGGTCCTTGACGTCGACGGAATACTTATACGCCACCATGCGCTGGATCGTTTCCACTCGCACCGGGGAAGAGGCTTCGTGAGAGATCGAGTCCTTCAGGATATCCTTGGCGTCGTCGACGGTCAGGGCGCTGCCCGTCATCGAGGAGAAAGCCTTGAGGCGGATGAGAGCTCCCTCCAGGGCCCGGATGTTGGTCTTGACGGAACTGGCCACGAACACGACGACGTCGTCGGGCACGTAAAAGCCCTCGGTGTCGGCTTTCTTGCGCAGGATGGCGATGCGAGTCTCGAGATCCGGCGGCTTGATGTCGGCCACGACGCCCCACTCGAAGCGGGAGATCAGGCGCTGCTCCGAAGCCGACATCTCCTTGGGCGAGCGGTCGGACGAGATCACGACCTGTTTATGGGCGTTGAAAAGGGCGTTGAAGGTGTGGAAGAACTCCTCGACGCTGCGGTCCTTGGCGATCAGGAACTGGATGTCGTCGATGAGCAGGCAGTCCAGGCCGCGGAACTTGGCGCGGAACTCGTCGGGCTTGTTTTGATGGATCGAGTTGATGAACTCATTGACAAACTGCTCGCTGGTGGTATATAGGACGCGGGCGCGCGGGTGGGCGCGACGCATCTCGTTTCCGATGGCGTGCATGAGATGGGTCTTGCCCAGGCCGACGCCGCCGTAGATGAAGTAAGGGTTGTATTGAGTTCCCGGGCTCTTCGAGACGGCCTCGGCCGTGGCCGCGGCGAAGCGATTCGAATCTCCGATCACGAACGACCCGAACGTGTAGCGGGGATTGAGCTCGCTGATCGTGAAATCCGACTGCGGACCCGGCTCCGAGATCGGGTCGGAGGGCGGCAGCACGCTGCGCAGATCCTTGGCCACCTCGTAATCGAGGTCGATCTGTTGCCCCGCGATCTCTCGCAAGAGGATGGACAGGCGCTTTTGATAGTGATCGCGGATCCAGCTCGAGTAGAACTTGTTCGGGACCCGGACCTGGAGGATCTGGTTCTCCATGCGCAGGGCCTCGACGGGCTTGAGCCACAGATCAGCGTCGTCGGCGCCGATCTCGCCTCGGAGCTTGGTGACGGCATGCTCCCACAGCTCCTTGGCGTCTACGTTGTTCACAGGTTGTCCACCGATGTGTATAAAGCCGTAATCTCCTAAAAAATGATTAAAAAAACTACACTTTCTTTATCCTGGCGGTCTCGAAACCGCCGGACGCCCGCGCCCTGTTGACAAAAGCGTCACACAGCGGTCGCCGGCCGCAAACACGAAAAGCGTACCTCTTTTTCGAGGATGAGTCAAACCGTCGGCCGCCGGCCGGCGCCGGGCCAAGAGGCCTAGGCCCATGGACCTAGATCGCGGCGGGAAAAATTGACACTCCCAAGACAAAGTGCTTAAATCCAAAAGATCCCGGAGAACCATTTATGGAAATACATTTGACGGCCAAGCACCTCAAAGTCACCGCGCCCATAAACGATTACGTCAACCAAAAGCTGGAAAAGTGCCAGAAATACTTCGACCACATCATCTGGGGACAAGCGTTCCTTTCCGTGGAGAAGAGGGCGCACAACTGCGAGTTCGTCATCCACGCGCCCAGGCAGACGTTCCGCGCGCTAGCCACGGCCGCGGACCTGTATTCCGCCGTCGACTTGGCCTCCGACAAGATCGACGCCCAGATCAAGAAGTTCAAGGAACGGATCAAGGGCCGGCATAAGCCCGGCCAAGAAGAGGAGTCCGCTCCGGTGCCGGCGGCGGCCGGCCCTCTCAAGCCCCAGGTGGTCAAGCAGCCCGTGGCCCCGATGACGCCGGAAGAAGCCGTCGAGGAGATGGAGTCGCTGGGACTGACCTTCCGGCTCTTCCAAGACAAGGATTCGCACCAGATCCACTTGGTCTACCGCGCCAGCGATGATTCCTACAAAGTCCTTCAGCCGGTCAAGAAAAACGGCCGCTGAGGCGGCGGCGGCCGCGGCGTGAGCGGCCCCGCCCTGAGCGTCGGCCAGCTGCTTAAGGAGCAGGAGGAGCGGCTTCGCCTGGAACTGGTCTCCGGCGAGAAGGCCTTGGGCCGCCCGATCACCGTCTCGGAGCTCAACCGCCCCGGCCTGGCCCTGTCCGGCTTTTTGGATCATTTCCGCGCCGAGCGCGTTCAGATCATCGGCATCGGCGAGCAGAGCTACTGCATGAAGGCCGAACCCAAGAAGCTCGCGGCGTCCCTATCCGCCATGCTGTCGTCGCCCGACCTGCCTTGCCTGGTGATGACGCACAATCTCAAGTCGCCCTCGACGCTCGTCCAGGCTTGCCGCAAAAACGGCGTGCCGCTCCTGCGCTCCAAGCTCGACACGGCGACGCTGGTCAGCGAGCTCGGAGAGATCCTCGAGTCGCGCCTGGCGCCGGCGACGACGGTCCACGGCGTTCTCGTCGACGTCTACGGGCTCGGCGTGCTCATCCAAGGCGAGCCCGGGATCGGCAAAAGCGAGTGCGCCCTCGAGCTGCTCAAGCGCGGACACATCCTCATCGCCGACGACGCCGTCCAGATCCAGCACCGCCGCGGCGGCGTGCTGCGCGCGAGCTGCCCCGAGGCGCTCAAGCATTACATGGAAGTCCGCGGCCTCGGCGTCATCGACGTCAAGCTCCTATTCGGGATCGGCTCGATCCTCGACCGCACCCACATCGAGCTGGCGATCAAGCTGGAGCCGTGGAACGCCGGCGCGCATCATGACCGAACCGGCCTCGAGACCAAGAAGATGACGATCCTCGACGTGGAAATCCCGCTCATCCGGATCCCCGTCAGCCCGGGGCGCAACCTCGCCGTGCTCATCGAAGTGGCCGCGCTCAACCAGCGGCTGCGCAACAAGGGCTACTTCTCGGCCGAAACCTTCAATCGCAAGCTCATCGAGCGGATGAGCGCCCAGGGATAAGTGGCCGGCGAGCGCAAGATCTTCATCATCACCGGCATCTCCGGAGCCGGCAAGAGCCAGGTGCTCAAGTGCTTCGAGGACTTCGGCTTCTATTGCGTCGACAACCTTCCCGTCGCGCTGCTGGAGGATTTCTCGAAGTTTTTGGCGCAGTCGCCCGACATAGACCGCGTCGCCTTGGGCATGGACATCCGTGAGGGCAAGCTCCTCGACGCGCTGCCGGACGTCCTCAAGGGGCTGCGGGCCCGCGGCTTCGATTCCCGGGTTCTCTTCCTGGACGCCAGCGACGACGTCGTGATCTCGCGCTTCTCCGAGACGAGGCACCGGCATCCGCTTGGCGCGAAAGTCGAGGATGCCATCAAAGAGGAGCGCAAGACGCTGCTGCCGATCAAAGAGATCGCCGACAAGGTGATCGACACCAGCGGCATGACCTTGGGCGAACTCAAGGAGTCGATCTCCCAGACGCTCGAGCTGACGCGGACCAAGGAGATGACGCTGTCGGTCGTTTCGTTCGGCTACAAGTACGGCATTCCCATGGACGCCGATATCGTCATGGACGTGCGCTTCCTGCCCAACCCGAACTACGTCCCGGCGCTCAAGAAGCAGACCGGCCTCAACGCGGGCGTGCAGCGCTACATCCTCGGCCAGCCCGCGGCGCGCAAGTTCCTCGACGAATTCTTGCGCTTGATCACCGCCCTTTTGCCACAATACGTAAGAGAGGGCAAGTCCTACCTGACGATCGCCGTCGGCTGCACAGGCGGCCGTCATCGCAGCGTCTTCATCACCCGATATCTGGCCAAGAAGCTGCGGGGAAGCGGACACCCAATCCAGGAGTTTCACAGGGACATCAACCGCTGATGGTCAACTTCATCGTCATCACGCACGGGGAATTCGGGGCCTACCTGGTCGAGGCCGCGGAATCGATCGTGGGGGTCCAGGCGCGCGGCGTGCGCACGATCTCGATCTCGCCGCGCCTGAGCGTTCCCGAGATACAGCACCGGCTCTCGCGCGCCATCGACGAGGTGCGCTCCCCGGGCGGCCTCATCGTCTTCACCGACATGCCCGGGGGGACGCCCGGCAACTTGTCTTTCCCGCTCATCAAGGACCTGCCGGGCGTCGAGATGATCAGCGGGGTCAACTTATACATGCTCGTGACGGCGTTCAGCCATCGCGACGATCTGCCGCTGCAGGCCTTGATTCCGAAGATCATCAACGACGGCCAGCGGTCGATTCGCGACATCCGGCGGATGTTTCTGGCGAAGGTCCGATGATGGCCGTCTGCCTGGCGCGCATCGACGACCGGCTCGTTCACGGCCAAGTCGTGGAGGGATGGATCCCGCATCTGCGCGCCCAGCGCGTCGTCGTCGTCTCCGACGGCGCCGCCGCCGACGAGACGCAGAAGGCGCTCATGCGCATGGCCCTGCCCGAGGACGTGGAGCTGGAGGTCATGACCGTCGAGGAGGCGGCGCGCCATCCGAGCTTGCGCGAGAATGGAGGACCGAGAACCCTCGTCCTGGCGCCCGGGCCGCTCGAGATTCTCGGACTGCTGGAACGCGGCGTCTCCTTTGCGCGCGTCAACGTCGGAGGGCTGCACTACAGCGCCGGCAAGGTGCAGCTCGGCAAGGCGATCTTTTTGAGCGAAGAGGATCGCGAGGCGCTCAAGAGCATCAGCCGCCGGGGCGTGTTCCTGGAAGGGCGCGCGGTTCCCGCGGAGAAGGAGACGGATCTTCTCGCGCTTCTGGAAGGCCGGAGCGCCGCGTGACGAGTCTTCCCGGGCTGCTTCTGGGCGCGCTGATCCTGGCTCTCATCGAGCTCGATGAGACGGCCGCGGGCCAGTTCATGATTTCGCGGCCGATCGTGCTCGGGCCGCTCGCCGGCGCGGCGTTCGGAGACGCGCTGCTGGGCGGAGGACTCGGACTCCTCTTCGAGCTCTTCAGCCTGGTCGACCCTCCGGTGGGCGGCTATCTTCCGATAAACCCGTCCGTCGCCTTGTCGGGAGCCCTTTTGTTTTCCGCCTCCGGCGGCGGGCCGACGCCCGCCGGGTTCGCTCTGGGTCTCGTCCTCGGCTGGATCCACGGCCTCTTGGAGACGACGCTTCGGCGCCGGCGCGTTTCGACCGCGCGGCGCGCCGAGAAGCGGCTGGCGGCCGGCGAGGAGCCCCGGCTGATGATCGCCGCCGCCGTCGAGTTGGCCCGCCAAGCCGCGTTCACTTTCTTCCTGCTGGCCGCGGCCGTGCTGGTCCGGCGGGCCTTCCTGCAAGGCTGGCTTCCGCAGCCCTGGTGGCTTTCGGCCGGACTGCGCGCCGGCCTGGCGCTGGCGCCGTGGATCGGCTTGGGGGCCCTGTGCCGCGCGCTGAGGCTGGCGTGACGCGGGCCGCGATGAGCCGGAGCACGGAGCGGTCCGTGTTGGCGCGCAGCCTTCTGCTGCAGTCGTGCTGGAACCAGGAGCGCATGCAGAATCTCGGCTTTTGCCTGGCGATCGAGCCGTGGCTGCGCCGGCTCTACAGCGGCAAGCGGGAACGCCTGGAGGCCCTCTCGCGGCACCAGGCGTATTTCAACACGAACCCCTATATGGCGCCTCTGACGCTGGGGATGGTCTGCGCGCTGGAGCGCGAGGCCGCGGGCGCCGCCGGCGAGGAGCGACAGGCCCGCTTTCGCCGCATCGCCGCGCTCAAGGTGGCGGCCGGCGGCGCGTTGGCCGGCATCGGCGACGCTCTTTTTTGGGGCGCTCTGCGGCCCGCCTGCGCGGCGGCCGCGAGCCTGACGGGCCTGGTTCTCTGGCGCTTCGGCGCGCGCGCCGCCCCCTTCGCGATGGCGGCCGTTTACCTCCTTTTCTTCAACGCCGCGACGGCGGCGACGCGCTGCCGCGGGCTGCGGCTGGGCTTGGAGTGGGGCGAGGACATCGCGGCGCGCATGAAGGCCCTGCCCTGGCAAGGATGGATCCGCAAGACTCGCCGCGCGGGCGGGATGCTGGCCGGGGCGCTGCTGGCCGCGGCGCTTCTCTGGGCGCCGGCGCGTCTTCGTCTCGAAGGGATGGCGGGTTTTTTGGCCTACACCATCGCGGCGCGCGTGACCGGCGCCGCGGCCTCTCCGGCGCGCTTCTACGCCGCGTGCTGCGCCCTCGGCGGCCTGGCCGCGCTGGCGGGGTGGTGGCGATGACCGAAAAGGAGTTCACCATCCTCAACCGGCTCGGCCTCCACGCGCGGCCCGCGGCGATGTTCGTGCACGAAGCGGGCCGCTTCCGCAGCACGATCCTGGTCAACAAAGACGGCCTTGAGATCAACGGCAAGAGCGTCATGGGACTGATGCTGCTGGCCGCGGAATGCGGCGCGAAGCTGCGCGTGAAAGCCGACGGGCCCGACGAGGACCAGGCCGTCGAGGCCCTGGGGCGGCTCATCGCGCGGAGGTTCGACGAGGAATGATCGTCATCAAGGGCATCGCGGCCAGCCCGGGCATCGCCATCGGGAAGGCGTACGTCCTGGAAGACGAGGAGATCGTCGTCAACCGCATCGAGCTCCCGCGCGAGCTCCTGCGCGCCGAGGTGGCGCGCTTCAAGAACGCCCAGAAAGCCACCCATCGCGATCTCGACGCCGCCGAGGCCAAGGTGCTCAAGGTCCTGGGCCGCCAGCACGCCAAGCTCATCGACGCTCACCGCCTGATCCTGCGCGACACGCTCATCACCCGCGAGGTGCCCGAACGCATCATCCGCGAAGGCGTCAACGCCGAATTCGCGCTCTCCGAGGCCCTGGAGGCCGTCAACCAGCAGTTCGAGAAGATGGAGGACGAGTTCTTCCGCGAGCGCCGGCACGATCTCTTCGACGTGGGCAAGCGCCTCTTGTCCCATCTGCTCAAGCAGAGCAAGAAGAGCCTCTCCGATATCAAGGAGGACTGCGTGCTCATCGCTCGCAACCTCTTGCCGTCGGATACGCTCAGCCTCCACGAGACGAAGATCCTGGGCTTCGCCACCGACCTGGGAGGCAAGACCAGCCATACGGCGATCCTCGCTCAGAGCCTGGAGATTCCGGCCGTGGTCGGGCTTTCCGACATCAGCCGCAGGGTCAAGACCGGCGACGCGATCATCCTCGACGGCGACCAGGGGATGGTGATCATCAATCCCGGGCCGGAAACGGTGTCAAAATACCAGCGCGTTCAGCAGAAAGCCATGCAGGACGAGCGGGCGCTGGAGACGCTGCGCGGGCTGCCCACCGTCACGCTCGACGGGCGCAGTTTCCGGCTCGACGCCAACCTGGACTCGCCCGAGGAGCTCAAGACCATCGTCGCCCTGCAAGCCGACGGCGTCGGGCTCTTCCGCACCGAATATCTGTTCCTCAACCGCAACATGCCTCCCTCCGAGGAGGAGCAATCGAAAGCGTACCTATCGGTCGTCAAGGCGATGGAGCCCAAGCCCGTCGTCATCCGCACGGCCGACATCGGCGGCGACCGGCTCTCCCAGCTCGGCATCGAGGGACCAAAAAGCGAGACCAATCCCTTCATGGGCCTGCGCGGGGTGCGGCTGTTTTTGCGTCACAGCGATCTCTTCAAGACGCAGCTTCGCGCCATCGTGCGCGCCGGCCTCAAGGGCCGCGCCTGCGTGCTCATCCCGATGGTGTCCTCCATCGGAGAGATCCTGGGAGTCAAGCGGCTGCTGGCGCAGGCGCAGGCGGAACTGCAGGCGGAGGGCCAGCCCGTCCCGGAGAAGCTCGAGCTCGGCATCATGGTGGAGATACCTTCGGCCGCGATGATGCTCGACCAATTCCTGCCGCTCATCGACTTCATCTCGATCGGCACCAACGACTTGATCCAATACATCCTCGCCGTCGACCGCATCAACGAGCACGTCACGCACCTCTACGACCCGTTTCACCCCGCCGTCATCCGCATCCTCGACCAGGTCGTGCAGACGGCCCATAAGAAGAACAAGTGGGTCAGCGTGTGCGGCGAGATGACGTCCGATCCCCACGCCGTGCCGCTGCTCGTCGGCCTGGGCGTCGACAGCCTGTCGGTCTCTCCGAGGATGTATCTGCGCATCAAGCAGGCCGTCCGCGGCCTGCGCTTCGCCAATCTTCAGAAGCTGATCCCGCGCGCCTTGGCCGCCGCGGATTCCGACCAGATCAAGAAGCTCCTGGCGGACCAAGGATTGTGATGAGCGAGCCGTCCCGCATCCGCAACTTCTCGATCATCGCCCACATCGATCACGGCAAGTCCACCTTGGCCGACCGCTTGCTCGAGGCCACCGGCACGATCGCTCGCCGCGACATGCAGGAACAGATCATGGACTCGATGGAGCTCGAGCGCGAGCGCGGAATCACCATCAAGGCCAAGGCCGTGCGCATGAACTACAAGGCGCCGGACGGCCAGGACTACGTGCTCAATCTCATCGACACGCCCGGCCACGTCGACTTCACTTACGAAGTCTCCCGCGCCCTGGCGGCCTGCGAGGGCGCCCTGCTCGTCGTCGACGCCACGCAGGGCATCCAGGCGCAGACCCTGGCCAACAAGCACCTGGCCGAGGAAGTCGGCCTCAAGATCATCCCGGTGATCAACAAGATCGACCTGCCGTCCGCCGACGTCGAGGCGACGGCCGAGGCTTGCTTCGACGTCATGCACATCCTGGAAGACCCGGTCCATGCCAGCGCGAAGGTGGGACTGGGGATCCAAGAGACGCTCGACGCGATCGTTTCGCGGCTGCCGCCGCCCGTCGGCGACGCGGCCAAGCCCCTCTCCGCGCTGATCTTCGACTCCGCCTACAGCAGCTTCCGCGGCGTCGTGCTGCTCGTGCGCGTCGTCGACGGGACGCTCAAGAAAGGCATGAGGGTTCGGTTCTTCTCGACGGGCCTGGAGATCGCGGTCGAGGAGGTGGGCTACCTGACCCCCAAGCAGACGCCGGCCGCCCAGTTATCCGCCGGGGAAGTGGGCTATCTCGTCTCGGGGCTCAAGGATATCCACCAGGTTCGCGTCGGCGACACGCTCATGGAGAAGGAGCGGCCTCTCGAGAAGGCGCTGCCCGGCTACAAGGAGGCCAAGCCCGTGGTCTTCGCCGGGGTCTTTCCGATCAACGCGGCGGACTACCCGGCGCTCAAGGCCGCGCTCGAGAAGCTCAATCTCGAGGATAGTTCCTTCAACTACACTCCGGAAAACTCGGAGGCGCTGGGCTTCGGCTATCGCCTGGGATTTCTGGGCCTGCTGCACATGGAGATCGTCAAGGAGCGCCTGGAGCGCGAGTTCGGACTCTCTCTGATCGTGACCGCGCCCAACGTCGTCTACCGCGTGCAGCTGCAGGACGACCAGTGGAAAACGGTCGACAACCCGGCCAAGTTCCCGCCGCTGGGCGACATCAAGATCGTCGAGGAACCCTATGTCGCGCTCACGATCATTCTCCCGATCGAATTTCAGGAAGGAGTCTTGAACCTGATCAAGGACCGCCGCGGCGAGCACCGGGGCATCGAGTATCTCTCCGCGACGCGCATGATGGTCAAATACGATCTTCCGCTCGGAGAGATGGTGGTCAACTTCTACGACCGCCTCAAGTCGGTGTCGAAGGGCTACGCCTCGATGGACTACAGCCCGATCGGCAACAAGCCGTCGGACATGGTCCGCCTGGAGATACTGATCCATGGCGACCCCGTCGACGCGCTGAGCCAGATCGTTCACAAGGACAAGGCTTACGGCATCGGCAAGGCGATGTGCGAGAAGCTCAAGGAGCTCATCGACCGCCAAAACTTCGAAGTCGCCATCCAGGCGCGCATCGGCGGCAAGATCATCGCGCGCGAGACGCTGGGGGCGCGCCGCAAGGATGTGCTGGCCAAGTGCTACGGCGGAGATATCACGCGCAAGCGCAAGCTGCTCGAGAAGCAGAAGGAAGGCAAGCGCAAGGCGAAGCTGCTCGGCTCGGTGGAGATCAACCAGGAAGCGTTCCTGGCCGTGCTGAAGCTCGACGAGGAGACCAAGTAATGGAAGAACGTCTGTTTTTCATAGGGCTGGCGATGGGGGCTTACACCTGGATCAGCTACCGCTTCAGGGAGAGGAAGACCTTGAACACGCCCCTCAAGGCCGCCCTGTGGCACGCGTTGTTTTGCGCGATGGCCGCGTTTTCGGTGACGATCGTCGTCGTCCTCTCGATGGAGACGCGCTCCTCATTTATCCCGGTCGGCTCCGGAGATCTCGGGTCGAGCGAGCTGGTCCCGGCGTTCATCATGGCGCTGGCCGCGGCCGTCGTCGGGCTTTGGCGCGGCCGCAGCGAAGCCGCCAAGCCGACCAGGCGCGAGTATTTCCTGGGCGAGGACTCCGAGTGGTCGGAGACGGTGTTCTCGGCCGTCATCTTGGCCTCCGTGCTCATGTATTTCGTCATCCAGGCGTTCAAGATCCCCTCGGGGTCCATGGAGAACACTCTGCTCATCGGCGACCATCTGTTCGTAAACAAGTTCATCTACGGCCTGCGCGTGCCTTTCTCCGGCAAGAGGGTGCTCCCGCTGCGGCCGGTCGAGCGCGGCGACATCGTCGTCTTCGAATTCCCCGACTCGGACTCGCGCGATCTGCACTGCGGCGCCGTGCAGGCGGGCAAGGACTTCATCAAGCGCGTCATCGGCATCCCGGGGGACCGCGTGCAGGTCTCGGCGGGGCACGTTTTCCTCAACGGAAAGGAGCTCGTCGACGAGCCTTACGCCCAGTACCTCGACGGGCCCAACCGGCAGCCGGAATCCGTGGTGGCCACGCAGTTGACGCCGCAGCAATACCAGACGCTCTGGCAGACCCACCAGCTCGACCACACCCTGCAGGAGATCGAGCGCGACTACTTCGGGCCGGTCACGGTGCCGCCCGACTCCTATTTCGCGATGGGCGACAACCGGGACCGTTCCTGCGACTCGCGCTATTGGGGTCCGGTCGAGCGCAGGTACTTGAAGGGCAGGGCCTGGTTCATCTACTGGCCGCCTTCGCGCATGCGGCTGCTCAAGACGCCGGTCGTGCAGTAGGCGCGCTCAGCGGATCAGCGACAGCAGGCGGGCGGCTTCGTCGCCCCAGGAGTTGCGCGCGTCGCGCACGTCGCGGTTGGAGATGGCCTTGGGATCTCGCAAGGCTTGGTCCAGTCGCGCGACGGAGGCGACCTTCTCCCGCGGCCCTTCGGGCGGCTTGACCGTCGCGGCCGGCGGCGCCGGGCGAAGGCTGAGGAGCGCGAACCGCAGGGGCGCCGCCGTCCAGGCCGACCAAAAGAACGCGGCTGCCGCGAGCAGGACGGGGACTTTGGCGTGTCGAGCGGGGATGCGCATGGGGCCTCCTGAAGTCTTCGGCAGTTTAGGCCCGGTCCCCGACGATGTCAAGACCCAGGACGTTGAGCGCCCCGACCAAATGCGATAAACTGCCGGCATGCCCGCCGCCACTATCCTGGTCGTCGACGACGATGCGGCCGTCGTCGAGCTGATTTCCCAGGTGCTCGAGGAGCAAGGCTTCGCGGTCGAGACGGCCGGTTCGCTTTTCCGAGCGGAAGGCGCGTTTCGCCGCGTCTGGCCGCAGCTGGTCATCCTGGACCGGCAGCTGCCCGACGGGGACGGCCTGCGTTTTTGCGAGACGCTGCGCAAGGATCCGCGCTCTCAGGGCGTTCCCATCCTCTTCTTGAGCGCGGCGCTCAAGGGAGTCGGCGACCGCGTGCAGGGCCTCGACGCCGGCGGAGACGACTATCTCGTCAAGCCCTTCAAGGCCGAGGAGCTGCTGGCTCGCGTGCGCTCGCTGCTGCGCCGCGCGAAGCTTCCGGCGCCCCTCAGGCCGGTCATCAAGGCGGGCGCCATCGTCGTCGACCTCGATGCGCACAAGGTGTTCCTGGACGACTCCGAAGTCGCGCTTTAGCCCAAGGAATACTATCTGCTTTGCGCGCTGGCAGGCAGCCCCGGGAAGGTCTTCTCGCGCGAGGCCTTGCTTCAGCTGGTCTGGGGCCCCGGCCAGGAGCTCGACCGCACGCCGAAGGTCGTCGACGTGACGATCAGCAACCTCAAAAAAAGCTCGGGCGCGCCGGAGCGGCGATCGTCACCGTGCGCGGCCGCCCGGGCAGGAGCCGGTGATCCGCGCCGAGATAGGGCTGGTCGATACCGTCGACGTGACGATCTTCGACGTGAGCGGCCGGGTGGTGCACAGCGGCAGCATGCCCGGCGCGACGGCGACCGGCATCCTCGACGGGAACTACTACTACGACTACCCGTGGCCGGGACCCAAGGCCAGCGGCGTCTACTTCGCCGTCATCCACGGCAAGGCCGCGGACGGCACGCTGGTCAAGGCGCGCGTGAAGTTCGCCGTGGTGCGCTAAGAGACCGTCGGCCGCCGGAGCGGCGGAAGCTGGCTACGCGATCCTATCGCGGCGGGACCTGCTCAGTGGCTGTTGCCGTAGGTGCTGAGGAACCAGGGAGAGTTCGGTGTGATGGCGTTGGCTCCCGAGGCCGCGGGCGCTTGATCGGCGCCCGGGGCTTTGTCCGGCGGAGCCACGAAAGCTCCCGGCGCGTTGGTCAGCGGGCGGGCGAACGCATTGTTGATGGCGATAGGCTTTTGCCAATGGGCGAAAGAGGGAGCGTGGAAGTCGCCCGGAGACTCGACTAGGCCGTTGGTGTTGCTCCCGATCGCGGCCCCGGAGGCGAAGTTCCCTTGCAGCTGGCCGCGAGGAGTGGCGAACATCGCCCGCGGCGCCGCGAAGCCGGACCCGCGCGAGACGACCGGAGAACCGACCGCGCGCGGAGCGCCCAGGGAACGGAACACGGTCGCGTGCCCGCCTCCTCCCGGGGCGGCGACCGGGCCGGGCACCGCGTGCCATCCGCCGAGAGGGCTATAGACGCGGACCGAGCCGTGTCCCTTCGCCGCCGCGCCGGCGGCCAGCGCCGCCGTCAGCAGGAACGCCGCGATTCCAGGCAGAGTCTTCATGGCTCCTCCGTTGCCGCCTTCCTTATCGAGGATAGCCCCGGTTGCCGCCGTTGTCGAGGCCCGGGTCGGGGAGCGCCGGTAAAAAGGCGGCAAAAGGCCGGAGATTGGTCTTGTTTCGGACAAAAAATGTAAAATGAAAACTGACCTTGATTCGGCGACGAATCGAGGCATACTATTATTAAAGAGCGCCCGGGCCGGGTTTCTCGACGAGAACGCGGCCGGGCCGGAGAATAAAACATGTCGAACCGGTTCACGGAGCGAGCGCAGCGGGTCATACTGATCGCGCAGGAAGAGGCCAAGCGGCTCAATCACGATTACGTCGGAACCGAACACATCTTGCTGGGGCTCATCGCCCTCGGGGAAGGCGTGGCCGCGCAGGTCCTCGCCAACCTCGGCGTCGATCTGCGCCGCGTGCGTTCCGAGATCGAAAAGATCGTCGGCACGGGCGACAACGTGATGCTCTTGGGCGAGATCCCTTTTACCCCGCGCGCCAAGAAGGTCTTGGAATACGCCGTCGAGGAAGCCCAGCACATGGGCCATTCCTACGTCGGCACGGAACACTTGCTGCTCGGCCTCATCCGCGAGGAAGAGGGCGTGGCGGCGCGCGTGCTGGAGAATCTCGGTTTGCGCTTGGACGTCGTGCGCGAGGAGGTCCTCAATCTCCTCGGCGAGGGCCAGACGCCCCACGGCGGCCAGCAGGCCGGCGGCGGCAGCCCGTCGACGCCGACGCGCACCAAGTCGAAGACCCCGACGCTCGACGAGTTCGGCCGCGACTTGACGGTCATGGCCCGCGAGGGGAAACTCGACCCCGTCATCGGCCGCGCCGACGAGATCGAGCGCATGATCCAAATCCTGGCCCGGCGCACGAAGAACAATCCCGTGCTCATCGGCGATCCCGGCGTCGGCAAGACGGCGATCGTCGAGGGCCTGGCGCAGAAGATCGCCTCCGGAGACATCCCGGAGATCCTGGCGTCCAAGCGCGTGCTGACCCTGGACCTCGCGCTCGTCGTCGCGGGCACCAAATACCGCGGCGAGTTCGAGCAGCGCCTCAAGAACATCATCGAGGAGATCCGCCGCTCCAAGAACAGCGTCATTCTCTTCATCGACGAGCTGCATACCGTCATCGGGGCCGGCGCCGCCGAGGGCGCCATCGACGCCTCCAACATGATCAAGCCCGCGCTTTCGCGCGGCGAGCTCCAATGCATCGGCGCGACGACGCTCGACGAGTACCGCAAGTACATCGAGCACGACGCCGCGCTCGAGCGCCGCTTCCAGCCGATCATCGTCGACCCGCCGTCGGTCGAAGAGACGATCCAGATCCTTTCCGGCCTTCGCGATAAATACGAGGCGCACCACAAGGTGAAGTACGACGAAACCGCGCTGCGCGCGGCGGCGGAGTTCTCCGACCGCTACATCTCCGAGCGCTTCCTGCCGGACAAGGCCATCGATCTCATCGACGAGGCCGGCTCCCGCGCGCGGCTGCAGTCCTCGCAGGCGCCGCCCAGCTTCAAGGAAAAGGAAGCCGAGATCGAGAAGGTCGTCAAGGACAAGTCTTCCGCCATCAGCGGCCAGGAGTACGAAAAAGCCGCCCGCCTGCGCGACAAGGAGAAGGAGTTGCGCAAGCAGTTGGAGGACATGAAGAAGAAGTGGCGCGAGAAGCGCGATCAGTCCATCCCCACGATCACTGCCGAGGACGTGGCCGCCGTGGTGTCCAAGTGGACGGGCGTGCCGGTCACTTCCCTGACCGAATCCGAGACGGAGAGGCTCGTCCACATGGAGGAGGCGCTGCACAAGCGCGTCATCGGCCAGGAGGAGGCGATCAAGATCATCTCCCAGGCCATCCGCCGCGCCCGCGCCGGCCTCAAGGACGTCAAAAAGCCGATCGGCTCCTTCCTGTTCCTGGGCCCGACGGGCGTGGGCAAGACCGAGCTCGCTCGCGCGCTGGCGGAGTTCATGTTCGGCAACGAAGAGGCGATGATCCGCATCGACATGTCGGAGTACATGGAGAAGTTCGCGGTCAGCCGCCTCATCGGAGCGCCTCCGGGCTACGTCGGCTACGAAGAGGGCGGCCAGCTCACCGAGGCCGTGCGCCGCAAGCCTTATTCCGTGGTCCTTCTCGACGAGATCGAGAAGGCGCATCCGGACGTCTTCAACATCCTCCTCCAGGTCATGGACGACGGCATGCTCAACGACAACTTGGGCCACAAGGTGAGCTTCAAGAACACCGTCGTGATCATGACCTCGAACGTGGGAGCGCGCCTGATCTCCAAGGGCAAGTCCCTGGGATTCATGGCCGCCGAGGAGAACACCGAGCGCGACTACCGGAAGATGAAGGATACGGTGATGGACGAGGTGAAGAGGGTCTTCAACCCCGAGTTCATCAACCGCATCAACGAAGTCCTCGTCTTCCATCCGCTCAGCGAAGACGAGATGCGCGAGATCCTCAAGCTGATGCTCGGCCGCGTGCGCACCAAGATCGAGGCGCAGGGGTTCAAGATCGAGTTCTCGGAGGAGACCGACAAGTTCCTCATCAAGACGGGCTTCGACGCCAACTACGGCGCCCGGCCGTTGGCGCGCACGATTCAGCGGTCGATCGAAGACCCGCTGGCCGAGGACATCTTGATGAAGAAGTTCGATCCCGGGGCGACGATCTACGTGGACGCCGATCCCTCGGGCGAAAAGCTGGTCTTTTCGACCACGCCCTTCGCCAAGGTCAAATAATCGCGACGCGATAAGCTGAAATAGGGGCCCGCCGGCCGCGCAGCCGTAACAAAACGGCTATTGCGAACCGGCGGGCCCTCTGTTATAGTAGGGAAGTCTCTCGACGACAAATCGCCATGGACCGCGTCAAGCCGAGCTCGAAGCCCCGCGTCGACCGCACCGACATCATGCTGCTCTGCGCCCTGGGCGTCGTCGTCGCCTCTTACACGCTCGGCTATCGCCTGGATTGGAGCCAGCTCGACGTTCCCCAGCCCGCCGAGGAGACCGTGGCGGCTCCCGAAGCCGAGCCCGCGGCGGCGGCGCCAGGGGCCGTCAAGCCGGGCGCTCCGGCGCCTGCCCCCGACGCGGCGCAGAAGCAGTGGGACGAGATGACGGATCAGCTCTCTCGCGCGGCCGCCCGCTATCCCGGGCGCGTCGCCATCGACTTGGTCGACCTAAAGACCGGGCGTGATTGGACCTACCATCCCGACGATCTCTTCCCGGCGGCGAGCCTCATCAAAGTGCCGGTCATGATCTCCGTATTTTCCAAGATCCACGACGGGCAGATGACCCTGCACGACATCCTCACGATGCGGCGGCACAACCGCATGGGCGGCTCGGGCTCTCTCAAGTGGCAGCCGGACGGCTCCAAATTCACCGTCGAGGAGCTGATGCAGCACCTCATCCGCGAGTCGGACAACACCGCCGACAACATGCTCATCGAAGACGTGGGCATGGGCTATATCCAGCAGCTCTTCCCTAAAATTGGGCTCCTTTATACGGGCATCTATCCCGAGGGCATGAGCCTGCGCAGCGGCCACGTGGCGCACGAGAATTACACCACGGCCCGCGAGATCACGATGCTCATGACGAAGATTTACAAAGGGGAGATGATCGACAAGGAGTCGAGCCAGCTCATGCTCGAGCTGCTCAAGCTGCCGCGCCCGGCCTCGCGGCTGGCCAAGGGCCTGCCGGCGGGCTGGGAGATCGCCCATAAGACGGGCCTCGAGCGCCGCGCCTGCCACGATGCGGCCATCTTCTTCACGCCCCACGGCGACTACGCCCTGACGGTGCTGACCGGCCAGGACGACAGCTACGCCATGGCCAAGAATTTCATCACGCGCCTCGGCCACATCACCTTCCGCCATTACGGCGGCTATCCGCGCTATTACGCCTCGCGCCGCCGCTGGCGCCGCTTCGCGCTGAGGTGAGCGCTCGCGCGGTCCTATTGCTGGCGGCCTTAATGGCCGCCTTTCGCGGCCCGGTCCGCGCCCAAGACGACATCCCGCGCCTCGAACGCAAGCTCGGCGGCCTGCGCCTGGGCGAGCGCCTGTCGGCCGTTGAGCGGCTCTACCCTCCGGTCGGGAAGTGGCCCTCCTATGTGGAACCAAAACATGGGGTCGTTCGTATACATATTGAGCGGGACGACGCCCGGAGGTTCCCGGCGGGGGTCCGGACGATATGGCTGGGGGTCAAGCACAAGAAACTCGTGGACATCCAGCTGATCTACGATCTGGACTATACCCGGCAAAAGCCGGTCGCCGCGCTGGTGGACGATCTCTCGCTCATCTATGGACCGCCGCATCGAAACGAGTCCAAGTTCTGGTGGGTCGACGGCAAGACGGTGATACGGGTGTTTTACGCGGACGTCCCGGTGGAGACGGGCGGCGTTCGGGCCGTCCAGCTCAACACCTCGGAGCAGGTCATTGACGCCGACCTGTTCAGGGACTAAACTGCCTTGTTCGAACATCCGTTCGAATTTACTGGACTTGACGGCGGCGTGTTGATAGAATGTTGTCCTCTCCGGGGCCAAAGCCGCGGCTGAGGGGGAGAATCATAAAACCATGGGAATCAATGAAGGCGCCAAGGGCAAAGCCCTGGAGCTGGCTCTGGCGCAGATCGAGAAGGCGTTCGGCCGCGAGGCCATCATGAAGATGGGCGAGCGCGCCGCCAAGATCAAGGTGGAGGCCATCCCGACCGGCGTCTTGTCGCTGGATCTGGCTCTCGGCGTCGGGGGATTCCCGCGCGGACGCATCATCGAAGTCTACGGCCCGGAGTCCTCGGGCAAAACCACTCTCGCTTTGCAGGTCGTCGCCCAGGCGCAGCGCGCCGGCGGGTCGGCCGCTTACATCGACGCCGAGCATGCCATGGATCCGGCCTACTCCAAGCAGCTGGGCGTCGACATCGAGAACCTCCTGATCGCTCAGCCGGATTCGGGCGAGGAAGCACTGGAGATCACCGAAAAGCTCGTGCGCTCCGGGGCCCTCGACGTCATCGTCGTCGACTCCGTCGCGGCTCTCGTGCCCAAGGCCGAGATCGAGGGCGAGATGGGCGACTCTCACATGGGCCTGCAGGCGCGCCTGATGAGCCAGGCTCTGCGCAAGCTCACCGCCGCCGTGGCGCAGAGCCGCACCTGCCTCATCTTCATCAACCAGATCCGCAACAAGATCGGCGTCATGTTCGGCAACCCCGAGACGACCACCGGCGGCCTGGCCCTCAAGTTCTACTCCACCCTCCGGCTGGAGATCCGGCGCATCGAGAACATCAAGGAAGGCGATGTCGTCGTCGGCGCCCGCGCCCGCGTCAAGATCGTCAAGAACAAGGTCGCCCCGCCCTACCGCACGGCGGAGTTCGAGATGATCCACGGCTACGGCGTCTCGCGCGAAGGGTGCCTCATCGACCTTGGCGTCGAGGCCCAGATGGTCGAGAAGTCGGGCTCCTGGTTCCTCTATCAGGGAGAGCGCTTGGGCCAGGGCCGCGAGAACGCCAAGGCGTATCTGAAGCAGAACGCCGAGGTGGCGGCGAGGCTCGAGAAGGCCCTGCGCGACAAGTACCTCGTTGTCCCCGGCCAGGCGCCGGCGGCCGAGGCGGAAAAGACCGCGGAAAAGCCCGCCGAGAAGCTCGCCAAGCCCGCGGCCAAGACGGCGGCCAAGTAACTTAGAAGACGCATACGAGCCAGCCCCTTCTCGACGAGTACAGGAAGCACCTGACTCTCGAGAGGGGGCTGTCTCTTAACACCTGCCAGGCCTACCTTTCCGACCTCGAGCAGCTCTTCGCCTATCTCGAGAAGCGCGGCGTGCCGCCGCTGTCGGCCAAGCGAGAGCACCTCGACGACTTCCTGTGGGACCTGCGCTCGGAAAAAGGCCTGGAGCCGGCCAGTTTGTTTCGCAAGACGGAGGCCCTGCGCTCCTTCTACTCCTTTCAGGCCGCGGAGCGCCGCGTCGAAGAAAGCCCGGCCGAGACCTTGCGTCCCCCTCGCTTGGCGCAGAAGCTGCCGCGCGCGCTGTCTTTGGCCGACATGGAGCGGCTCTTTCGCGTGCCCTCGGCCGGGTCCTTCGAGCGGGCGCGCACGCGCGTGATGCTCGAGCTGCTTTACGCGACCGGCATGCGCGTGAGCGAACTCCTCTCGCTCAAGAGCGACGCCGTCAACCTCGAGGACCGCTGGGTGCGGGTCTTTGGCAAGCGCGCCAAGGAGCGGCTCATCCCCCTGCACGCCGCCGCCGTCTCTCTGCTCAAGCAGTATCTCGTCCTGCGCGAGGCGAAATTCAAGGACCGCTGCGAGCCGTTCCTTTTCGTCGGCCGCGCCGGCAGGAAGCTCTCGCGCGTGCAGTTCTGGCGGCTTTTGCGAGCCTACGGCAAGGAGGCGGGCGTCGACACGCCGCTCCATCCCCACCTCTTGCGCCACACCTTCGCCACGCACCTGCTGCAAAACGGCGCCGACCTGCGCTCTCTGCAGGAGATGTTGGGGCATGCCAGCCTCTCCACGACTCAAATTTACACGCACCTCGACCGCTCGGCGCTGAAGGCTTCGCACCGGAGGTTCCACCCCCGCGGATGAAGGCGCTGCTCGTCGCCGTCCTGCTCTTGCTGGCGCCGGCCGCTCGCGCGGTCTCGACCGAACCGGCGGCCAGCGCTGACGACGTTAAGCTCGTCGAGCTGTTTTTAAAAATACCCACGGCCCAGTTGCCGCCCGAGGCCGTGCCGCATTTCCTGCAGATCGACCCGGACAGCCTGCCCAAGAAGCTGCGCCAGCGTTACGAGGCGAAAAGGCTCGAGCTCTACACTCTCAAGCAGATCGCCGATGGAAAGAAGAAAGGCTCTATCCGGACTCCCGACAAGGACTGCGCCGCGCCCAAAGAGACGCAGGGCCAGGAGCTGAC